>CAYZQM010000016.1:22479-33470 GCA_964480175.1 uncultured Sandaracinaceae bacterium | reverse complement strand
AGGCGCGCCGAGCGGAAGTAGAGATCGATCTGCTCGTCCTGCGACGCGTCCTTGCTGCCGGCTTCGCGCTCGAGCGTGCGGATCAGCTCGTCGAACTTGCCCGACGACTCGTAGAACGCCTCGAGGTCGTCCCACGCCTTGAGCGCGACGTAGCGGCGCTTGAGCTGCTCCTGCGCGCGCTTGTCGTCGGGGTCGATCGCGAGCAAGCGGCCATACGCGCTCACCGCGCCCTTGTCGTCGTTCAGCTTGTCGGCGTAGATGGTGCCGAGCTTGGTCAGCAGCGTCTTCTGATCGTCGCCGCTCGTGCTCTGCTCGATCTGCTTCTCGAGCACCTGGGCCAGCGGCTCCCACTCGCGCGCCCGCTCGTAGAGGCCAGACAGCGCAGCGAGCGCGTCCGACTGCTCGGGGTCGTAGCTGAGGACCTTCTGCCAGAGGCTGATGCAGATGTCCGGCTTGCGGAGCTTCTCGGTCGCGAGCTGCGCCATCTCGAGGTAGCGCATGCCGCGATCGGACTCGTCGAGGAGCTCGGCCTCGCGCTCCATTGCGCCGACCAGCTTCTCCCAGTCGCGCCGCTTCTCGTACATCTCCTTCAGGTTGGTCAGCGCCTGAAGGTCGTGCGGCGCGATCTCGAGCACCGCCTCGTAGCACTTGATGGCCTCGGCTTGGTTCGAGGAGCGCTCGACGTAGAGCTGTCCTGCCTGCGAGAGGAGCGCGACCTTGTCCTCGGGGGACTGCACGATCTCCGCCTTCGCGAGGATGCTCTTGATGACGTCGGACCAGCGCTTCTGACCTTCGAACTTGGCGATCGCCTCGTCCAGCTCGGCCAGGCGCTGCTGCTCGTCGGCGGTCAACTCACGCGTCACGGTCTCGTTCGACTCCACCTGTGCCTCCGAACTCGGTCGTAGAATGCTCGTTCATGCGGGTCCTCGCGTGCGCGCGCCGAGAGCATCGGAGCGCCACGCGAGGTCTGAGAAAGTCACGTCACCGCGCGCGCCCGAGGAGGGCGACGAAGAAGAGCGCGGTGAAAGGTCGAGAAGTGCCAAAGCTATGGATTAGGGACCGGAGAGATCGCCGATGCGATCCTGCGCGGCTTTGAGGTAGTGGGCGGGGGCGCTGCCGGTCGCGACCTCGATGTACCGCTGCAGGTAGCGGCGCGCCTCTTCGCGGTTGTCCTGCAGGCCGTAGGTCCATCCGAGCGAGAAGAGCGCGTCGGCCATCGAGGGCTCGATGGCGAGCGCCGCGCGGAACTCCTCGACGGCGGCGTCGTAGTTCTGCTGCTGCTGGTACACGGTGCCGAGCAGGTGATGCAGGTCGGCCTCGTCGCTGGTGTCCTCGATGACGACGCTCAGGCCGCTGGTGAGCACCTGCGCTGCCTCGGCGAGGTAGCCGAGATCCGCGTAGAGGCGGCCGAGCGCGCGGTAGGCCTCGATGAAGCGGGGGCCGTGGTTGATCGCCGCGGTGTACTGCTCGAGCGCGTTCTGCGGATCGTCGAGCCGCTCGTAGATCTGACCGAGCTTGAAGTACGCCTTGAAGAGATCCGCATCGAGCTCGATCGCGCGCTCGAACTCGCCGCGCGCCTCGTCCCAGTTCTCCAGCTCCATGAGCACGGTGCCGAGCTTCTCGTGGTAGCCGGCCGAGTCGGGGTTGATCTCGAGCGCGCGCCGCAGGTCGTCGCGCGCGGCTTCGTACTGCTGCATCTCCATGTGCACGATCGCGAGGTTCCAGTACGCAGCGTCGTTCGTCGGATCGAGCGCGCTCGCCTCCCGCAGCGAGTCGACCGCGTCCGTGTAGCGCTTCTGCGCGGCGTACACGACGCCCTCGTTCATGGCGTTGAGCGACTCGACGCGAGCGCGCGAGCACTCTCCACCGCCGAGGAACAAGAACAGGATTGCCCCGGTGACCAGGGTCTTGAGCGTCTTTTCCGACACGCTTTCCTCCGCCGGCTCCGAGCCGGGCAAATCGGCGGCCGATACTAGACAAACTCGACCCATTCCCACAACGGCAAACTGCGTGCTTCGTCGAGGGGATGGGCGGAGCGCGCGCTCGGGCGGATCGCTCGCGCGGACGCAGCAGACGGAATGCGAAGCGCCGGGCGGAGAGGTCTCCGTCCGGCGCTCCTCGTGACCCGCGCTGGCTAGCGCCGGGTGCTCTGCGCGCTGCTCAGTTGCAGGTGGGGTTCACGCAGAAGTTGTAGGCCTCCTCGCCATCGGCGGGGTCGCCGCTGACGACCGAGCGGGCGCGGGTGTCGCAAACGTAGCTGAGCAGGCCGGCCGCGGTGCACTCCGCGTTCGAGGTGCAGGGCACGCCGCAGGTACGGGCGAGGCTGTCACACGCGAAGTTGGTGTTCCCCGAGGGGGTCATGCCCATGACGCACAGGTTGCCCGGCTCGCCCGGGGTGGTGCCGGGGTTGCAGAACGTCCCGAGCTGGGCGACGCCCTCCGAGGGAGGAAGGATCGCCTGGTTGCAGTTCAGACGAACCTCGGCGCCGGTGGGCGGGCTGATGAGCGAGAACGCGATGCGCTGGGGCGTCTCGTTCGTCATGCCGCAGGCCTCGATGACCTCGGGGCTCGCGTTGTCGTAGTACCAGCCGGCGTTGACGCCCGCCTCCACCGGCGGAACCTGGGGCACCACGCAGAGTTCGCGGGTGAAGGTGCTGTTGTCGACCCGGGTGAAGGTCTCGGTGCCGACCCGCTCGAGGCCGACCGAGTCACACGAGGTCATCGTCGCGCTCCCGCCTGCGGCGGGGAGCAGCTCGAAGACGTCGCAGCCCACGGTGCCGTCCGCTTGCTGGTTGAGCGCGCGGGGCAGGCACGCGCCGCCGAGCGCGTCGGCGATCTTGGCCACGATGACGTCGATGGCGGGGCCGAAGCTGTCCGCGCAGATCGACTGGACGGTGGTGGACGCGCGGCGGTCCCGGAGGCCGCGGGCGACCTCGATGATCCGGCGGGGCGGGAAGGCGGTGCCGTTCGCGGTGTCGCACGAGGGCAGGAGGCGAACGGGCGGGGTCACCGAGGTGTCCTCGACCTCGGTGAGGCGCGCGTCGGCGAGCATCTCCTCGTAGCTCGCGTCGGCCAGGTCCACCGGGATACCGACGATCGGAGCGTAGATGAGGAGGCTCGGGTTCTCCCGGAGCTGGAGGAAGCCGTTGACGTAGCGATCGGTCGAGTAGAGCGCCGCGTCGAAGCGCGAGCAGCGGAGGTTGAGCGGGTTCCCCATGTAGATGGGGTCGTTCATGTAGAAGATGTTGTACTCGGGGACCGAGCAGTCCTCTTCGTCGGTGAGGAGCACGATCGCCAGCGCCGAGTCGGCGCGGAGGAAGCCGTTGTTGTTGTTCAGGTCGTCGCCGTGGCCGAACGTGTTGCCGAAGAAGAGGATCGGCGAGTACGTCGACGAGACGAAGGGCTGGGGGCTCGCGGGCGAGAGCGCCTTGAGGGTCGCCTCGAGCTGCTGCTCGAAGCCGCAGCCGCCGGTGCCGAGATCGGCGACGCAGCCGACGTCGGTCGCGAAGGCGGCCGCGTCGCCGCCGCGATCGAAGTTGAACACCCGGGTCGGGTAGGACGCCATGCAGCCCGCAGCGGCGCTCGAGCTGGTGTTGCGCATGATGCCGTCGTCACCGAGGCCGGGATCGCAGCTCGGCACGCTCTCGCCTGCGGGGACGTTACCGGCGCCGAGATCGCTGGTGATGATCCCGACGTGCATCGATCGTACGGCGGTGAAGTCCGTCATGCCGTCGCCGTCGCGATCGCCGGTCGTGAGGACCGTGACCATGCGCGGGATCTCGGCGCGCAGGAGCGCCTGCTCCTGGGCCATCGAGTTCGAGTTGTCGACCATGAACAACAGATCGACGGTGTCGACGTTGTCGATGGAGATCGTCCGGCCCACTTCCGAGGTGGTGCAGGGGTTCACCGGACGCAGCTCGCGCTCCAGGCAGCCGTAGCCGAAGAGGGCGAACGCGGTGATCAACAGGAAAGTCTTCTGATTCCAACGCAACATGCAGTCCTCCCGAATGGGGCGCCTGAAGGTACAGGACTTCGTCGGTCGCGATCAACCCGATTTCCAAGCTGGGGTCGAACGAGCCGAGCGCCGCGACGGAGGAGCTGTAGGAAGAGGTATGCCCCCCGCCTCGCGGGCATACCTCTTACTCTCGGCTCACCAGCGGCTCAGCAGGTCGGGTTCACGCAGTAGCCGTACCGCGCGTCCCCGTCGGTGGCATCGACGTCGCCGTCCCCGTCCACGTCCGGCAGCTCGGCGTCACCCACGACCTCGCGGACGGTCCGGCGATCGCACACGTAGCTCAACAGCCCCGCGCCCGTGCAGTCCGCGTCGCTGGTGCAGGCCACGCCGCAGGCCCGGCTCACGGGGTCGCAGCTGAAGCGGTGCTCGGGGCTCATGCTCGGCACGATGCCCAGCGCGCAGACGTCGCCGGTGCCCGCGTGCGGCTCGCAGAACGATCCGAGCTGCGCCTCCCCTTCGCTCGGCGGCAAGATCGCTTGGGTGCAGTTGAGGCGCACTTCGGCGCCGGGCGGAGGATCGAGCAGGCTGAAGGCGACGCGTTGCGGGGTGGGCGTGCTCGAGCAGTTGCGCGCCGCGTCGGCGCTCGCGTCGTCGTAGTACCAGCCGCGCCCGCTGCCCTCCATGCCCGCGGCCGGGGTGATCTGCGGCACGAGGCAGAGCTCGCGCTCGCTCGTGGTCTCGCCGGTCGCGTTGGTCCCGCGCTCGGTCGCGACGAAGTCGAGCCCCTGATCCTCGCAGCGCATCCCCACGGGGAAGAGCTCGTAGACCTGGCAGGCGACGGTGCCGTCCGCGTTCTGGTTGAGGGGTCGCGGCAAGCACGCGCCGCCCAGCGCGTCGATCAGGCGATCGATGATGACGTCGATCGCGGGCGCGAAGCTCGGCGCGCAGATCGACTGCACGGTGGTCGACGCACCGAGATCGTCGAGGCCCCGCGCCACCTCGATGATCCGCCGCGGCGGGTACGCCTTGCCGTTGTCGGTGTCACACGACGGCGTGAGCGAGTCGACGCCGAGCGTGACGTCGGTGTCGATCTCCACCAGATCGAGGCGCGGGTCCGCGAGCATCGCGTCGTACGCGGCGGCGTCGCTGCCAGCGAGATCCTCGGGGATGCCGACGATGGGCGCGTACACCAGCAGATCGCGCCGCTCGCGGAGCTGCGCGAGCCCGTCGATGTAGCGCTGCGGGTTGTAGAGCGATCCGGGGTTGCGGTTGCACCGCAGGTTCGGCGGACCACCGCCGGGGAACGTCGAGTAGAAGAGGTCGTAGCTCGGGACCGAGCAGTCCTCTTCGTCGGTGAGGACCACGATCGCGAGCGCGGAGTCGCGGCGCAAGAAGCCCTCGTTCGCGCCGCCGGGTCCGCCATGGCCCGTGGTGCCGCCCACGAAGGTCGGCGCGACGTAGCCCGCCGCGACGAAGTCGGTGGGCTCTGCCGGGGAGAGCGCCTTGAGCACGGCCTCGAGCTGCTGCTCGAAGCCGCAACCGCCGGTGCCGAGATCGGCGACACAGCCGATCTCCGCGCCGAACATGTCCGCGTCGTCGCCGCGCTCGAAGGTGAAGACCCGCGACGGAAACGAGCTGTCGCAGCCGTCGGCGCTCGCGCTGTTCACCATGATGCCGTCACCGCCGAACCCCGGGCGGCAGGTGGGGACGTCGGTCGCGCTGGGTGGACTGCCCGCGCCCATGTCGCTGGTGATCACGCCGATGTGCAGCGAGCGCACCGCGTTGAACTCGAGCTCGGGATCGTCGTCGCGGTTGCCCGTGGCGAGCACCTCGATCATCCGCGGGATCTCTGCGCGCAAGAGCGCCTGCTCCTCGCGCATCGATCCCGAGTTGTCGACCATGAAGAGCACGTCGACGGTGTCGACGTTCTGTGGGTTGATCCGCCGCTCGACCGTCGAGGTCGTGCAGGGGTTCACCGGACGAAGCTCACGCTCTAAGCAGCCGACCGCGAACAGCGCGACGACTGCGCAAAGGAACCGACTGCTCCTGCGCATCACGACCTCCCTGGATGAGGAGCGCGCTCCCAAGCAGGACGCCGCGCACGCCGAGGCCTCGGCATGACGGCGCCCTTCCGCAGCGCGTCCCCGTGTCTGCGGGTCAGTCGAACGACGCGTGACGGATTTACGAGGGCGGGCAGGAAAGGTTCACGCAGAACCCGTAGCGCGCGGCGGCGTCGTCCTCGTCTTCGTCGAAGTCACCGTCGACGTCGGGCACGTCTTCATCCAGATCGGAGACCACCTCGCGCACGCTGCGGCCGTCACAGGAGTAGCCGCCGAGACCCGCCTCGACGCAGTCGTCGTCGCGCGTGCACGCGACGCCGCAGCGGCGTCGTACGGGATCGCACTCGAATGAGTGATCCGGGCTGCCGCTCGGGACGGTGCCCATCGCGCAGAGGTTGCCCGGGCCTGTCGGCGAGAACGGCTGGCAGAACATCCCGAGCTGCGCGATCCCTTCGCTGCTGGGAGGCACCGCGTGCCGGCAGACGTGTCGGGCCTCGGCGCGGGGAGGCAGCTCGAAGCGGCTGAACGCGAAGCGGATGGGCTCGGGCGAGCGCACACACTCGGCGCGAACCTCATCGCTGAAGTCGTCGACGTAGAAGCCGACATCGATACCTACCGACTCGCGTCGCACCTCCGGGAGCCAGCAGACCTCACGCTCGACGAGCGTGTCGGTGACGCCCACGCGCCGTCGCTCGACGTCGAGCAGGATCAGGTGGAGCTCCTCGCACCGCATGTCCCGGGGGAGCACCACGTGCATGTCGCAGCCGCGCGGCGGGTACGTGCCGCCCGCACCGAGTGGCAGGACGATGCACCCCGAGCTCAGGGTCCCTCCGACGTGCTGGCGCAGCGCCTCCAGCCGCCGAGCGAGATCGCCCGCGCAGAGCGAGTCGACCGAGGTCGCGAAGCCTGCGCCGCTGAGACCGTAGGCGAGCTCGATGATGCGGCGAGGCGGATAGGCGAGGCCCGCGTCGGTGTCGCACGAGGGCGCGAGCGCGTCGGCGCCGGCCTCGCCATCGAGATCGATCTCGGTCTGCGCCAGGCGGGGATCCGCGAGCAACGGCTCGTACTCGGGAAAGGAGCTCGCCACGAGATCGACGGGCGTGCCCACGAGCGCCATGAACATGGGCTGGGGTTGGCTCGCATCCCGGAGCTGACGGAAACCCTCGACGTAGCGCTCGATCGGCTGCAGCGCGTCGGGGAAGCGCGAGCAGCGCAGCGCGATCGGCGTGTCCGCGTAGACCGGCGAGAAGAGGTCGGGCGAGGCGACGGAGCAGTCGTCGTGATCCGTGAGCAGTACGATCGCGAGCACCGAGTCGTGCCGGAGAAAGCCTGCGTTCGCACCGTCGCCGTGGCCCGCGCCACTCGCGAACGTGGGCGGCTCGTAGTCGGCCGCGACCTCCAGCGTGCGCGCTGCCGGCGAGAGCGCCTTGAGCGCGGCCTCGAGCGGCTGGCCGAGCTCGCACCCGGCGGTGCCCACCTCGACGGCGCACGCCACGTCCTCGATGAAGCGCGCCTCGTCGTCGGTCCCGGCCGCGAACGAGAACACGCGGGTGGGGGCGCCGCTCGCACAGGCTCCGCTCGCTCTCCGCAAGCGGCCATCGCCGCCGCGACCGGGACGGCAGCTCGGCACGTCGATGCCAGTCGCGGGATCGCCTGCGCCCATGTCGCCCGTGATTACCCCGATGTGCAGCGAGCGCGCGGGGTGCGCCCCCGACTCGGTGGGATCCGGCGCGAGGAGGCCCGCGACCAGCGCTGGCAGCGCCGCTCGGAGCTGGGCTTGCTCTTCGGCCATCGTGGCGCCGTCGTCGATCACGAAGAGCAGATCGACGGTCTCGATGGGGCGCCGCACGGATCGGGAGGTGTCGTACCAGGTGCACGGATGGCCCTCGTCGACGGCGCAGCCCCCGAGCAACGCGGCGAGCGTCACGACCCAGGGGAAGCGGACCCATCCTCGCGGCATGCACGGTGCTGACGCGCGGCCCGCGGCGACGCAAGCGAACTCCGCGGCGACGCAAGCGAGCTCAGCAGCGACGCGAGACTCAGCGGCGACGCGAGCGAGCTCAGCGCCCCCACAGCCAGGCCGCGCCGCGCACCCCGCTCGCGTCGCCGTGCGCGGCCGCGACCACACTCGTGGCGACGTGATCGGAGAAGACCCACGCGGGCAACTGCTCGGTGAGCGTCGCGTAGAGCGGCTCGACGCGTGAGATGCCGCCGCCGATCACCACCACGTCGGGATCGAGCACGTTGATCACCGTCGCGAGCGCCCTCGCGAAGCGGCTCGCGTGCCTCGCCATGGTCGCGCACGCCGCGGGATCGCCCGTCCGCGCCCGCGCGGCGAGCTCTCTCGCGCTCACATCTTCTCCCGTGACCACGCGGTGATCGCGCGCCAGACCCGGACCGCTCAGCCAGGTCTCGATGCAGCCGCGCTTGCCGCAGTAGCACGGCGGGCCCGGCAGCTCGTGTGGCTCGGGCCAAGGCAGCGGGTTGTGTCCCCACTCGCCCGCGATCGCGGTCGGTCCGGTGAGCACCTGCCCATCGATCACGACGCCCGCGCCGGTGCCGGTGCCCACGATGAGCCCGAGCACGACGCGGGCGCCCTTCCCCGCTCCGTCGATGGCCTCGGAGAGCGCGAAGCAGTTCGCGTCGTTCGCGATGCGGACGGGCCGGCCGATCGCCGTCGAGAGATCGCTATCGAGCGCGGTGCCGTTGAGGCACACCGTGTTGGAGTTGCGCAGCAGCCCCGTGCGCGGTGAGAGCGCGCCCGGCGTCCCGACGCCGACGGGCGCGCGCACCCCGAGCTGCCGATCGAAGCCGTGCACCATCGCCGCGATCGCCGCGTGGATCGCGGGCGCACCGTCGGGCGTCGCGACGCGCTCGCGCCGCAGCACCGCGCCGCTCGAATCCAGCACCACGCCCTCGATCTTGGTGCCCCCGAGATCGATCCCGATGCGCTCGGCGCTCATGGACGCGCCGCGGCGACGCGCGCGTCGAACGCGCTCCGCAGCGCGAGCAAGCGCTCGGCGCTCACCAGCGCGCCGGGCTGCGACGGGATCTTCTGAAAGCGCGGGCCCCAGTCGTCGACCACCGGCAGCGCGCCTTTCGTCGCGAGCCGGGTGCCGGGCAACGGGGTCGCGAACTGCACGGCAGGCGCCGCGCCGAAGCGCGTGTGCAGTTCGAGCGCGAGCGCGAGCGTGTCTTCGATCTCGGCCTCCGTCTCGCCGGGCAGGCCCACGATCCAGTGGATCAACAGCGGCACCCCGACCTCGTGGGCTTCTCGCGCGATGCGGTGGATGTTGGCGAGATCGAGATCCTTGCCCACCACCTCGTCGAGCACCCGGACGTTGCCGCTCTCCGCGCTGACGCTGATCGTCTGCGCGCGGCCCTTCAAGCGCACCAGGTGCTCGCGACGCAGGTAGTCGGCGCGGAAGCCGTTGGGGACGTCGAGCTTCAGGTCGCGGGCCTCGACCACATCCAGGAACCCGTCGAAGTGGCGCGCGTTCACGTTGATCAGCTCGTCGAGCACCTCGATGCGGGTCACGCCCAGCGCGGCGAGCGCGGCGACGTGCTCCTCGAGCCGCGCGCTGCTCAATCGACGCTGCGTCTTGGGCTCGCCCTCCTTGCGCCCTGGGTTGCTGCTGCAGTGCGCGCACCGAAACGGGCAGCCGCGGGACGTGACCATCGGCAGCGTGCGCCCGTCGATCGGGAACGACCACGGACCCCGCTCGGCGTTCACCATCACCCGCACCCGGAACGCGTCGTGCGCGTCGAGATCGACGAGGTCCCACGCCGGGAGCGGCAACGCGTCGAGCGACGCGGGTGGCTCACCGCCGATCACACCCGTCGGGGGCGCGTCGTCGGCGAGCGCGGCGATGAGCCCGGGCAGCGTCGCCTCGGCTTCGTACTTCAGCCAGAGCGACGCTTCGGGGTACGCATCGAGGATGCTCGGGACGTCCACGTAGTGCTGGCCCGACTGGTAGGCGTCGATCAGCCACAGCGGCGCCTCGTCCATCGCGCGCAGCGAGCGCAAGAGCGAGCCCAAGAGCTCGTCGCGCTGCGGCGGCCGGTGAAACGGCGTGAAGGTCACGAGCTTCAGGTCGAAGCGCCCGTGCCCCTCGACGTGCTCGAGCACGTCCATGAGCGCCGCGCCCAAGTGCGCTCGTCCGTCCCGTCGAAAGTGCAGCGTGCTGCTCGGCAGCGCGAACGCATCGACGAGCACGACCTCGTGGCCATCGGCCCGAAGGCACGCGGCGAGCTGCACCGCGCCGAGGTCCGAGAAGTACGGATAGTCGATCCAGTCGCGCGCGAGGTTGAGCGGAGGATGGACGACGAGGACGCGCACGGCGCCACGATAGCAGCCGGCACCCGTGGTCGGTCACGCGCTCGCCCTCCATTCGACACGGGACTTCGTCTATCCTCGCCGCATGTCCCGTGTCGCTTCGGTCTCGCTCGCGCTTGCTTCCATCCTGTCGCTCGCGGGTTGCCCCGAGCCCCTCGAGCCCCCGCCCGACGTGCCCGAGGGCGACGTCGGTGAGCTGGCGGACGCGGGCACCGACGCGCCGCTCGAAGACGGATCGATGCCCGACGACGACGTGGGGTCGACCGACGGAGGTGTGGACGCAGGGGTCGATGGAGGCGGCATCCCCGGACCGAGCACCGAGGCGCCGCCGAGCGAGGTCGTCCGCATGGGAACCGGCGGCTACCTGCTGCGCGGCACGGTGCTGACGCCGACGGGGCCGCTCGAGGGGGAGGTGCTCGTGGTCGGCGACACCATCACCTGCGTCGCGGCGAGCTGCGCCGGGACGGCGGGCGCTGACACGGTGACGGTGATCGACACCCACGCGGTGATCTCGCCGGGCCTCATCGACGCGCACAACCACCTCACCTACAACTTCCTCGCGGAGTGGGTCCCCTCGCCGCCCGAGCTCTTCTCGAACCGCTACGAGTGGCGCGCGAACTCCGACTACAGCATGTGGACCC
>CAYZQM010000016.1:1439-22457 GCA_964480175.1 uncultured Sandaracinaceae bacterium | reverse complement strand
AGACACGGGCGCGCAGTGTCCGGGCGCGAAGTGGGGCGAGCTGCGCTCGCTGATCCACGGCACCACGACCATCCAAGGTCAGCTGCCGCCGAACCGCAACTGCGTCGATCGCTTGGCGCGCAACGCGGACCAGTACCACGGCCTCGGCTCGGACTTCATGCAGACGACCATCTCGGGCCCCTGTGAGTCGGGCTTCCCGAACGACGCGGGGCGCGCGACGCTGATCGGCAACTTCACCTCGGGGATGACCACCCGCTACGTCATGCACATGGGCGAGGGCTTCGAGCCGACGTCGGCGAGCGTGTTCCGCACCAACCCGCTCTTCGAGTTCGACTGCCTCGCGGGTCGCAGGCCGCCGGGCGTGCCGGACACCGCGACGTTCGCCACCGTGTCGCTCCTCTTCGCAGAGCCCACCACGATGACCAACCCCTACGAGGCGGCAGTGATGATCCACTCGATGCCGCTCACGAACGCGGAGCTCGACGAGTCGGTCCTCGCGAACGCGCGCGTGGTGTGGTCGCCTTCGAGCAACGTGATCCTCTACGGTCGCACCGCGCCGATCGAAGAGATGCTCGCGCGCAACCTGACCATCGGCATGGGCCCCGACTGGACCGTGTCGGGCGAGGACGAGATGCTCGGCGAGATGCGCTTCGGGCACGAGTACGGCGCGACGATGGGCATCACCGAGCTGACGCCGCGCCGCATCTGGGAGATGGCGACGATGGACGGCGCCGACGTGGTCGGCCTGAGCAGCGCGATCGGCACGATCGAGGTCGGCCGCCGCGCGGACCTGGTGATCTTCGGCCGCATCGGGAGCGACCCGTACCAGGCCGTGCTCGACAGCCGCGCGCGCGACGTGCGGCTCACGATGGTGAACGGCCTCGGCTACTACGGGGATCTCTCGCTCGAGATGGCGGCCGCCGTGAACGGCGCGTGCGAGACGCTCGATGCGTGCGGCGTCGAGAAGTTCATCTGCGTCGCGAACACGCCGGGCGCCGCCGCGGGCATGGCCGACACGATGGAGAGCATCCACGCCCAGCTCGACACGATCCTCGGAGCCCACGGGCGAGCGGGCACGGTGTTGCCGCTCATCGACTGCGCGGAGTGATCCCAGATGGGCGGGGCCGGTCGCTAGACCGAGAGCCCCACCCGTCGCCGCGCCTGCAGACAGTTCGGGCCGCCTCGCTCGAAGTCGCGGCACGTCTTCGGTCGATCGGGGTGCACCGCGCACCGGTAAGGCTCGCGCTCGCCGTCGCCGCGCAGCGGAGGGCAGCGCCCGCCTGGCCTCGGGAGCTCGCGTCGTTCGTCGCGCAGCACCACCAGCTCGGGGTGCTTGCGTACGAAGGGCTCACGCGCCGAGAGATAGAGGACGTGGAACGCCTCGCGGCAGCACGCGCCGCAGGTCTCGCACGCGGGCAGCGGCTCCCAGCGCTCGCACGCTCCAAGATCCCTTCGGACGCGCGACTCGGTGCTCGCGCAGCGCGCCGCGTTCTTGGGCTTCGCGCTCGGCGCACCGAACCAGGTGCAGGTGCCGCAGGTCTGCGACGCGGCGATCGACGAAGGCGCCGGCATCGCCGCGCCGGCGGGGTGAAACGGGGTGCGCGCCTCGAGGGTCTCGAGGAGCGAGGGGAGCGCCGCCTCCCCATCGGGCCGCGCGCCATGGCTGTGGGTCCGCGCCAGCTCGGCGAACGACGCGCTCGCGTGCAACAGATCGGCGGTGACCGCGAGGGCGTGGCCCACGGCCGGCCCAAACGGTGCGCGCCGCATGCGATGCAGCGCGAGGCGGGCCAGCGGGATGGCCGGGTCGCTCCCCGCGAGCGGGTCCTCGGGGAGCGCGTCGTAGTACGCGCGGAAGTCGGTGGTCGGCCCGAGGAACGTCCGCAGGCCGAGCGGTCGCAACAGATACGCCTGCACCCGCAGCGTCGCGTGCTCGCGGATCACGTCGCGATCGGTCTCGTTGTCCAAGCCCCAGTCGCGCTGCCGAAGCGAGTCCGGGCCCTGCACCGCGGCGTGACAGAGCTCGTGGAAGATCATCTGCGCGAGCGAGTCGTCGGGATCGAGCTCGGCGTCCACCGCGATGGTCAGCGTGCCCTTGCCATCGGTGGTGGCGTAGGCGCCGGGCTCGCGCTTCAGGGTGAAGCCGAGCGCGCCGAGGCACTCGATCCACAGCTGGTCGAGCGGCGCGACGTAGCGATGGGTGATGCGGCGCACGGCGGCCGAGGTTCTAGCGTGACGGTGCCCGAGAGCGAGTGGTAACAACGCCCGCATGAGCGACGCGAGTGATGTGAAGAACGTGTTGGTGGTCGGCGCCGGGACCATGGGCAACGGCATCGCGCAGGTCTGCGCCCAGGCCGGGATGAGCGTGACGCTGACCGACGTGTCCGCGGCGGTGCTCGAGCGCGGCATGCAGAACGTCGGCAAGTCGCTGAGCAAGCTGGTCGAGAAGGGCAAGCTCGATGCGGCGGCGAAGGACGCGGCGCTCGCTCGCATCACGGCGAGCAGCGACACCACGGCCGCCTCGAGCGCGGACTTGATCGTCGAGGCGATCCCCGAGCGGATGGAGCTGAAGGTGCAGCTCTTCCGCGAGCTCTCGGCGAAGGCGCCCGCGCACACGCTGCTGGGCACGAACACGTCGTCGCTCTCGGTCACCGAGATCGCAGGCGCCGCATCGGATCCCAGCCGCGTCATCGGCCTTCACTTCTTCAATCCCGTGCCGGTGATGGAGCTGCTCGAGATCGTGCGCGGCCTCTCGACGAGCGACGCGACGCTCGCGCGCGCCCAGGCGTTCGCTGCGGCGATCGGCAAGAAGGCCATCGTGGTGAAGGACTTCCCAGGTTTTGCGACCAGTCGCCTCGGGGTGATGCTCGGGTGCGAGGCGATCCGCATGCTCGAGCAGGGCGTCGCCAGCGCGGCCGACATCGACACCGCGATGAAGCTCGGCTACCGCCACCCGATGGGGCCGCTCGAGCTCACCGACTTGGTCGGCCTCGACGTGCGCCTCGCGATCCTCGATCACTTGCACCGCGAGGTCGGCGAGCAGTTCCGCGCTCCCGCCTTGCTCCGCCAGATGGTCCGCGCGGGCTACCTCGGTCGCAAGAGCGGACGCGGGTTCTACGAGTATCCGGACACCAAGAAGTAGCGGTCACGCAGTCAGCGCGGCTTCGATCCGCGCTGCGGCGTCGCGCATGCTCGGCGGACGTGAGGCCTGCGCGCCCGCGCGCAGTCGTGAAGCGAGCGCAGCGTCGGTGGCGAAGCGGCGCAGCGTTGCCTCGAGCGCCGCGCCGTCGCCCGCCGGGACCCACAGGCCGCTCACCCCGTCGTCGACGAGATCGACGACGCCGCCCGTCGCGCTGGCGATCACCGGGATGCCCGCGCTCAGCGCCTCCGAGACGGCAACCGGCGCGCCCTCCGTGCGACCGCTCGCGAGCGGGCTCGAGGCCAGCACCACCACGTCGGCCGCCGCGAGCCACAGGCGCAGCGTCGCGCGATCGACGCTGCCCAAGAAGCGCGCGTCCATCCCCCGGGCCCGGGCCGTCAGCGTGTCGCGGAGGGGCCCATCGCCCGCGAGCGCCAGCGTCGCGCCCGGTAGCGATCGGGTCGCGTCGATGATCCGCTCGATGCCCTTGATGGGGACCAGACGCGCGATCGAGAGCACCACGAGGCCATCCACTCCGAGCGAGCGTCGAGCCCGCGCGCGCTCGCCCGGCTCGACGCGCGGCTCGTCGCTCCCCATGGGCAGCACCTCGACCTTCGGCGCGTCTCCTTCGAACGACGCGCGCAGCGTGCGACGTGTCGCTTCGCTCGAGGCGAGCAGCGTCGCGTCGCGCGCGATGCGTCGGGCGATGTGCCGTCGAGCCGGCAGACGGGACAAGAGGTGCACGTCCCCCGAGTGCGCGAGCGCGACGTGAGGCAACCCCGTGCGGGCGCCGACGAGCCCACACGGAAGCAGCCAGTGGCTCACCACGGCGTCCCAGCGCAGCGCTCGCTCGCGCACCGCCGCCGCGAGCGCGAGGGGAAACGTGACGAGGCCGGGCCACGCGAGCGGATCTGCGGCGACGTTGTCGAGCACGCCCGCGCCGTAGAACGTCCTCTGGAGGCGGCGCGGTCGGAGGTGAGGCACCCACGTGAGCGCGATGCCGGCCGGCGCGCTCGGGGGTCCCCCTCGATCCGGCTCGGGCGCGAGCACCTCGATCGTGTGCCCCCGCTCGACCAAGCGCTCCGCGAGCTCGAGGACGAAGCGGCCCGCGCCGTCGCGCGCATGCCGTGGAAAGCCCGTGGTGAGCATCCCGATCCGCACGCTCACCGAACTCGGAGGGGAGGTCGTCGCACGCGCGCACCCTCCCATGGCTCACTGGCGGACGCTCGCGCCGCGGGGTAGACGGACGGGCCCCGCGCGCCGGGGTGCCGAGCCCATGGGTCAGTTCAAACGAATCCGGGACGCGCTCGTGGCCATCGCCCTGCTCGTCATCCCCTTCTTCGTGCTCAGCGCGAACCTCCGGGATCCCAGCGAGGCGACGGGCTTCGACCAGCCCATCCTGCAGATCTCGGCGCCGATCCAGTCGTTCGCCACCACCACGGCGGGCTGGGTCTCCGACATCGTCGAGGACTACGTCTACCTGGTCGAGGTCGAAGAAGAGAACGAGGCGCTGCGGGCCCGGCTGGCGCGCCTCGAGCGCGAGCGGCGCCGGCTCGAGGCCCAGGGGCTGGAGAACCGCCGGCTGCGATCGCTGCTCGGCCTGCGCGAGCGCCTCGGCGCGGAGGTGATCACCGCGGACGTGATCGCCCGGGACACCTCTCCCTTCTTTCGCGTCACCCGGATCGAGATCGATCGCGGCGAGCGCGATCGGGTGCGCGCCGGCATGCCCGTGGTGTCGGCGGAGGGCTTGGTCGGCGAGATCCGCCGGACGTTCTCGCGCTACGCCGACGTGCTCCTGACGGTGGACCGCAACGCCGCGGTCGACGTGGTGGTGCAGCGCACGGGCGCGTTCGGGATGCTGCGCGGCACGGGCGAGAGCGACCGCTACATGTCGCGCATCGAGAACCTCGCGCGCGAGGACGCGGTGCGCGTGGGCGACCTCGTGCACACCTCGGGCTTCGGTCAGCGCTTCCCGGCGTCCATCTTGGTGGGGCGGGTGACCCGCATCGTCCGCCAGGAGTTCGGCCTGTGGCAGGAGGTCGAGGTCACGCCCGCCGTCGACTTCTCGAGCCTCGAGACCGTGCTGGTCCTGAGCGAGGGCGCGCGGCGGCGCGCCGTGGAAGCGCCGGGAGGCCGACGGGGCGGGGACGACGACGAGGACGAGGAATAGATGCTCGTCCGCAACCTGTACGTGCTGCTCCTCGGCCTCGCGCTGCTCGTGGTCCAGTCGTCTCTCGCCGTGCTCGTCCCCACCCACCCCATCAGCCCCGTGCTGCTCTTGCCGGTGATCCTCCACCTCGGCGTCTCGCCCGAGGTCTCGCTGATGCGGGGCGCGGTCACGTCCTTCGTGCTCGGCTGGGCGATGGACGAGTTCTGCGGCGCGCCCATGGGCCTCTCGACGTTCGCGCTCGTCGCGACGTACCTGGCGACGCACGGCGCGGTGAACCAGCTCTTCTTGCGGAGCACCGCCTCGCAGATCTTCCTGACGTTCGGCGTCGCCCTGCTCGCGGGCGGCACGATGCTCGCGCTCCGCGCCATCTTCGGTCCGGGCGAGGCCTTCCCGCTCGTCATGCCTCCGCCCGACTGGCTCGCGCCGCTCTTCTCCGAGGGCAGCCGCGCGGGCGGCTGGATCGAGCTCGCGATCGAGCTGACGGGCGCCTCGATCGTGACGGCCGCGCTCTCACCGCCGATCTTCTGGGTGATGGCGCGCATCGACGCGACGGGCACCCGCGCGCGGCGCAGCACCGACCGCGGAGTCGCCGCGTGAGCTTGCTGTCGGTACGCCGCGAGGTCGGCGAGTTCCGCAAGCGCTACCGCTGGATGGCGCTCTTCGTGGTCGTCATCTTCTCCGTCCTGCTCGGGCGGATGATGCAGCTGCAGATCCGCAACCACGACGAGTACGCGGAGATCGCGCACGAGAACATCACCAAGACCATCCCGCTGCATGCGACGCGCGGCATCGTGCGGGACCGCGCCGGGCGCGTGGTGATCTCGAACCGTGCGTCGTGGGACGTGCTGGTCACGCCGATGCTGCTCGAGGAGGATCACGTCCCCTTGATCGAGGAGCTGCTCGGGCTCGACGAGGCGGAGCGCGCCGACTTCGAGGAGCGCCTCGCCGCGATCCCCGAGCGCCGTCGCTCCCACCAGATCCGCTTCTTCACCGACGTCTCGCGGGAGTCGCTCGCCGCGCTCGAGACGCACGCCGCCGATCTGACCGACGAGGCTGGTCGCACCGCGATCGACGTCGTCGCGACGCCGGTGCGCACCTACCCATTCCACGCGCTCGGCGCGCACGCGGTCGGCTACCTGAACGAGATCAGCGAGTCGGAGCGCGTGGAGCTGCGCGCGGCGGGCTACCGGCGCGGGGATCTCGTGGGCCGCACCGGCATCGAGCGCGCGTGGGAGAACATCCTGCGAGGTCACCGCGGCTTTCGTCGGGTGCCCGTGGATGCCCAGGGCCACACGCTCGAAGAAGAGGTGCTCGACGGAAGCGGACCCTCGCTGGTCGATCCGATCCCCGGCCGCGACATCACGCTCACCCTCGACATGGAGCTCATGCGCATCGTCGAGCGCGCGTTCCGCGGCCACCCGTCGGGCGCCGTGGTCGTGGTCGACGTGCGGACCGGCGCGATCCGCGCGCTCTTCTCCAAGCCCAGCTACGACCTCGAGGCGTGGTCCCGCGGCCTGAGCCACAGCGACTACGCCGCGCTGCGCGACGATCCGTTCCGCCCGCTCATCGACAAGACGATCTACGAGACCTACTTCCCGGCCTCGACCTTCAAGCCCTTCAGCGCGCTCGCGGCGCTCGAGGACGGAATCGTCGAGCCAACTACCCGGGTGCACTGCGACGGCGGCTACACGTTCGGTGGACGGCGCTCCGGGTGCACCGGCGTCCACGAGGACGTGGACCTGCGCCTGGCCTTGGTGCAGTCGTGCAACACGTACTTCTATCGGCTCGCCGAGCTCTCCGGCATCGATCGCATCTCGCGCGTGGCCCAGGACTTCGGTTTGGGCAGGCGCAGCGGCATCGGCATCAACGCCGAGGCGGCGGGCTTCGTGCCGACGCGCGAGTGGTACGAGCGCCGCAACGCATGGCAGGGCGGCATCGCGCTGAACGTGGCGATCGGCCAGGGCGACACGCGCGTGTCCTTGGTGCAGCTCGCGATGGCCTACGCCGCGCTCGCGAACGGCGGGACGCTGTACGTTCCCCAGCTCGTCGAGCGGGTGAGCGCGCCCGACGGAACGACCGTCGAGGAGTTCGAGCCGCGGGTGCGCCGCCGGGTGCACGTCGATCCAGCGAACATCGCGCGCATCGTCGACGGCCTCTACGGCGTGGTGAACGACACCAACGGCACCGCATACGCCGCGCGCATCGACGACGGCATCGCCATCGCCGGCAAGACCGGGACCGCGCAGCTGACGGGCCGCATCCGGCGCGAGAGCGACGTCGAGCGCGACGAGTACCACCGGCGCGCGCACGCGTGGTTCGCCGGCTTCGCGCCCGTCGAAGATCCCGAGCTGGCCATCGTGGTGCTCATCGAGCACGGCGGCCCCGGCGGCCGCTACGCCGCGCCGATCGCGATTCAGATCCTCGAGGAGTACCTCGGCAGCGACGCGGAAGGGGCGCGCTAGGGATCATGGCCTCGCCGCTGAGCTCGTCTTCGCTGAGCTACGGGACCCTGGGCAAGGGCATCCGGGATCAGTTCGACTGGCCGCTCTTCGTGACGGTCTGCGCCATCGCGGTGATCGGCGTCACCAACCTCTACAGCGCGACGAGCGCGCCGCTCGCGAGCCACCGAGGTTTCGGCAACCTCTACGTCCAGCAGATCTACTGGCTCGCGCTCGGCGCGGGCGTCGCGGTGCTCATCGCGGCGATCGACTACCGGCACTACGAGCGCTTCGCGTGGTTCGCGTACGGCGCGGGCGTCGTCCTCCTCATCCTCGTGTTCTTGCTCGCCCCGGAGGTGCGAGGCTCCCAGCGCTGGATCCGCCTAGGGAGCTTCTCGCTGCAGCCCAGCGAGATCATGAAGATCGTGCTCATCGTCGCGATGGCCAAGCACCTGCACAACGATCCCAAGACCGAGGGCAGGACGCTGAAGGACCTGGTGGTGCCAGGCCTCATCCTCGCGGCGCCGATGTTCTTGATCCTGCGTCAGCCCGATCTCGGAACGGCGCTCCTGTGCGCGTTCATCTTCACGTCGATCATGATGCTGACCAACCTGGCGCGGCGATCGATCTTCACGCTGCTGGGCGGCTTCGCGGTGAGCGCGCTGCCCATCTGGGTCTTCGGTCTACAGGAGTACCAGCGACACCGCTTCCTCTCGTACTGGGATCTCATGACCAACGAGAACCCCGACATCCTCGACGACGGATGGCACACCTACCAGAGCACCGTCGCGATCGGGAACGGCGGCTGGTTCGGCGAGGGCTTCATGCAGGGCTCTCAGAACCAACACAACTTCCTGCCCGATCAGCACACCGACTTCCCCTTCCCCGTCTTCGCCGAGGAGCATGGGTTCTTGGGCGTCATCTTGCTGCTCGGGCTCTACGCGTTCTTGATCTTGTGGGGCCTTCGCATCGCCTACACCGCCAAGGATCGCTTCGGCGCGGTGCTCGCGGTCGGCGTGAGCGCGTTCTTCTTCTGGCACACCGCGATCAACATCGGGATGGTCTCCGGCCTGCTCCCCGTCGTCGGCGTGACGCTCCCCCTCTTCAGCTACGGCGGCAGCTCGGTCCTCACGAGCATGATGGGCATCGGCCTCTTGATGAACGTGAGCATCCGCCGCTTCAGCTTCTGACGACGCGTGGCTAGACCTTCGCCGCCTTGCCCCAGATCCGATCGACGACGATCGGCAGATCGAACGGAGGCAAGCGCGCGGTCTCCCCCTCGGCGGCGACCGCCACCTGCTGCGGAAGCCCGCGCGCGCTCTCGAAGCACTCGATGCTCCGCGCGACGGGATCGACGATCCAGGTCCACGCGACGCCCTCCTGCGCGTAGAGCCGCAGCTTCTTCAAGCGGTCGTCGCGCGCACTGGTGGGAGACAGGATCTCGCAGGTCCACTCGGGCACGATCCGCAAGGGATTCTCGTCGGGGAGCTCGGGGACGCTGGCTACGCGGTAGCCCAACAGATCGGGGACGAGCAGGCGCTCGCCGAAGCGCACCTCCAGCTCGGCGAGGATCCACCAGCCGTCGCCGTCGCCGTCGGCATCGACCGCGCCCAACGCACGCAGCAGGCCCTTCATCACCCGCTGGTGACGCGCATGCGGCCGCGGCATCACGGTCAGCTCGCCGGGCTCGAGGATCATCGCCGTCCGCCCCTCCGGCAGCGCGCGGATCTCCGCGTACAGCTCCTCGAACGTTCGCACTCGCCGCGCAGGCAACGACACGGGGGCGAGTATAGCGCGTGATGAGCGAAGACTTGGCGCGCCCGCGCGAACGCGGCAGGCTCGCGCCGCGTGACGAGCATCCGCATCCTGCCCGACGATCTCGTCGATCAGATCGCCGCAGGCGAGGTGGTCGAGCGTCCCGCGAGCGTGGCCAAGGAGCTCATCGAGAACGCGCTCGACGCGGGCGCGCGCACGATCACCGTCGAGATGGAGGCGGGCGGCGTCGCGCTCCTGCGCGTCACCGACGACGGACACGGCATGAGCAAAGGCGACGCCGAGCTGGCGATCAAGCGCCACGCGACGAGCAAGATCCGCTCGTTCGACGATCTTTCGCGCATCGGCACGCTGGGCTTTCGCGGCGAGGCGCTCCCCTCGATCGCGTCGGTCTCGCGCTTCACCCTCCGCACCCGCGACGGCGCGTCGCAAGGCGCGATCGAGCTGCGCATCGACGGCGGAGAGCACGTCGGCACCCACGAGGTCGGCGCCGCGAAGGGCACCTCCATCGAGGTCCGCGACCTGTTCTACAACGTGCCCGCGCGCCGAAAATTCTTGAAGAGCACCGCCACCGAGTCCGCGCAGATCGGCGACGTGTGCATGCGCGCTGCGCTCGGCGACGCGGGCCTGCGCCTCTCGCTCACCCGGGACGGCAAGCGCGCCAAGGACTTTCTTCCCTGCGGCGACGTGAGCCAGCGCGCGCGCATGCTCTTTCCCGACGACGCGCTCACCGAGGTCAGAGGCAGCCGCGACGGGCTCGAGGTGCTCGCGATGCTCTCGCCGCCGGAGCGCGCGCGCAGCGGCGCCACCCAGCTGCACGTCTACGTGAACGGCCGCGCGGTGCGCGACCGCGCGCTGAGCCGCGCGATCGCGTTCGGCTACGGCAGCCTGCTCGCGGGCGGCAAGTACCCGGTCGGGGCGCTCTGGCTCACGATCGATCCCGCGCGCGTCGACGTGAACGTGCACCCGCAGAAGGCCGAGGTGCGCTTCGCCGACGGACGCGACGTGCTCGACACGCTCACGCGAATCGTCGCGAGCTCCCTCGGCACGAGCGCGTTCCGCGGTCCCGCAGTGCGCCCCGCGCCCGAGGCGAACGACGCGCCGGGCGACCTGCCCGCGGCGTTCTTGCGGCGCGATCCGAGCTTCTGGGACGAGCGCCTCGGCGGCGCAGCACCCGCGATCCCCTACCCGTCGGCAGATCGGATGAGCGGCGCAGGGGTGCCGTTCGCGGAGGACGCGTTCGCCGTGCCCGAGCCTCGCGCAGCGCAGACCGACGTGCTGCGCGACGACGCTGGCGACCCGCTCACCCAGACCTCGCGCCTGCGCTTCGTGGCCCAGGTCAGAAAGATGTTCCTGCTGTGCGAGAGCGAGCGAGGTCTGGTCATCCTCGATCAGCACGCGGCCGACGAGCGGGTGCGCTTCGATCGGCTCTCCCGCGCCTACCGCGCGCGCAGCATCCCCTCGCAGCGCCTGCTCCTGCCCGAGCGCGTCGAGCTGCCCGCCAGCGACGTCGCGCTCCTCGACTCCGAGAGCGATGCGGTCGCGTCCTTGGGCCTCGAGCTCGCCGCGATGGGTGAGACCACGATCGCCGTCCGCGCGGTGCCAGCGCTGGTCTCGCGCGCGTCCCCCGCCGCGCTCGTCCGCGATTTGATCGCCGAGCTCAGCCGCGAGGGCGCGCGCGCGTTCGGCGATCGGGTGGATCGGGTGCTCGCGACGATGGCGTGCCACGGCTCGGTGCGCGGCGGCGACGCGCTCTCTCCTCAGGAGCGCGCGGCGCTGCTGCGCTCGCTCGACACCATCGAGCACTTCGCTGGGCACTGCCCTCACGGCCGCCCGATCCTCTACGAGCTGCCGTGGCCGGAGCTCGAGCGTCGGGTTGGCCGTTGAGCGACACGAAGCTGATCGTGATCACCGGCCCGACCGCGACCGGCAAGACAGCCGCCGCGGTGGCGATCGCGCAGCGCTTCGACGGAGAGCTGATCGGCGCGGACAGCGTGCAGGTCCACCGCGGCTTCGACATCGGCTCGGGCAAGGCGACGGCGGGCGAGCTCGGTGGCGTGGCGCACCACCTGATCGACGTGATCGATCCCGACGCGGAGCTGGACGCGGCGCAGTACGCCGCGCTCGCCGACGCCGCGATCGCGGACGTGACCCGCCGAGGCAAGGTCCCGATCATCGTGGGCGGCACCCCGCTCTGGCTGCGCGCGCTGCTCCGCGGTCTGATGCCGCTTCCACCCTCCGATCCCGCGCTTCGCGCGTCCCTGCTCGCCGAAGTCGAGCGCGACGGCGCGCCCGCGTTGCACGCGCGCCTCCGCGCGATCGATCCGCTCGCGGCCGCGAAGATCCACCCGAACGACGCGGTGCGCATCACGCGCGCGCTGGAGATCCACGCTCAGACCGGTCGTCCCGCGGGAGAGCTTCGCCGCGAGCACGCGCTCGGCGCGCCGCGCTACGCCGCGTTCGTCGCGCTCGTCGATCTCGACAAGGAGGCGCACGATCGCGCGATCGAGGCGCGCATCGACGCGATGCTCGCGCGCGGATGGCTGGAGGAGACCCGGAACCTGCTCGAGCGCTTCCCGCACGCGCGCGCGCTGTCGTCCGTGGGCTACCGCGAGCTCTGCGCGGTCTGCCGCGGCGCGTGCGCGCTCGAGCGGGGTCGCCTCGACGCGATCGCCGCGACCCGAACCTACGCGCGACGTCAGCGCACCTGGTGGAAGAGCGAGCCGGGCGAGCGGGTGACGACCTCCGCGGCGGCGCTGATCGAGGGCGCGCACGACGACGCTGTCCGCGCGCTCGTGGGCTGACGGCTCGCGCGAGCGTCGCGCGCCAAACCAAGTACCTTCCGGCCGTGCTCGGCCCCGCCTTCGCCGTGATCGCCTACCTCGTGGGCTCGATCTCCTTCGCGGAGATCGTCGCCAAGCGCGCAGGCGTCGACATCCGCGCGGCGGGCAGCAACAACCCCGGCGCGACGAACATCGGGCGAGTCGTCGGCAAGCGAGAGGGCCGCATGGTGCTCGTCCTCGACGTGCTCAAAGGGGTGATCCCGGTGGCCATCGCGACGTGGCTGCTCGAGCCCACTTGGCTCGCGATCACCGGCTTCTGCGGCGTGCTGGGCCACTGCTTCCCCCTCTGGCACCGCTTCCGCGGCGGCAAGGGCGCGGCGACGGCAGCGGGGGTGCTGATCGTGCTCGTGCCGGCCGCGGGTCTCACAGCGGCCGTCACCTACCTCGGGCTGCGCAAGATCACCCGGCGCGCGAGCGTCGGCTCGCTGGCGGGCGCGCTGATCGGAGGCGCCATCGCGACGCTGCTCGCGTACTTGCAGAGGGTGCCGATGGAGCTGGCGATCATGGCGTGGGGCATCGCGGCGCTCGTCTTCGTGCGCCACCACGACAACCTCGCGCGCCTGCTCGCGGGGACGGAGCCTCCGTCGTGAAGCGAGCGTCCATCGCGCTCGCGCTCGCGCTCTTCGGCTGCGGCTCGACCCGCCCGCCGGTGCTCACCCCGACGTCGGGCGGCGAAGTACACGTCGTGGGCGAGGGTTCGGTCGTGGTGCTGGTGCGACCCCACGCCGTGGGCGTCCGGGTGCAGCTCTGGATCGACGCGGGCTCGATCGACGCCGCGATGGCGACCGGCGCGCCTGAGCTCGCCTCCATCGCCGCATGGGTCGCGGAGGGGCGCGACCCCGAGCATCGGATCCACGCGCGCGTCGTCCCCGACGGCACGGTGCTGGAGATCCGTGGCGAGATGCTGGAGGAGACGCTGCGTCCGCTCGTGCTCGTCCTGGCGGCGCGCGATCCCTCGAGCGAGGAGCTGGAGCGTGCTCAGGGCGTGCTCCGCGAGCGCCGCCGGGGGCGAGCGAGCGATCCGCTCGCGACCGTCGAGCGCGCGGCCGCCGAGGCCCTGCTCGGTCCGCTCGATCCGCTCGGTCTCACGTCGAGCGAGGAGCGCACGGTCACCCGGGACGAAGTGCGGGACTTCCTCGCAGCGCACTACGGACCGCGGCGCGCGCGCTGGGTGGTGGTCGGTGCGCTGGACACCGACGAGGTGCGGGCCGCGGTGCTCGATCAGGTCTCGAGCTTGCCGCGCGCGGGTGCGGAGGCAGGCACGCGGCGCATCGCCGCGAGCGCGCCGAGCGCCATCGAAGGAACGCCCGCGTTCGCGGTCGCGGTGCTCGATCCGCGCGACGGCCCCGAGATCGGCGGCGCCGCGGGCTCGAGCGGCGCGCCTGGAGACCGACGCGCGCGTTTTTGGACCCCGTGCGGCGAGCTCGCGCTCGTGAGCCGGCACGGCGCGCCCCGCGATCTGTTCGCCCTCGCGTTCGCGCTGGCGGGCGGGCCCGCGCCCGCGGTCGGCGCCGACGTCGATGCCCGGGCGGACGCCGAGCGCGCGGGCCTGCGCTTCGTGGCCCGTCGCGAGCGATGCGCGGAGGCCCCCGACGCGCCGATCAGCACCGCGGTGGTCGCCAACCTCGATCCGGGCTCGGACACCACGACGGCGGCGCTCGCGCGCCTCGACGCGGCGCTCCACCCCGCCGAGTCCCCGCGCATCCAGCACCTCGACGTCGATGGGCACACGACGCTCCTCGTCATCACGGCCGCGGGCGGCGCGCTCGAGGATCCGGCCGACGCGCACGGCGAGAGCGCCGTCCTCGCCCGCGCCCTGGGCACCCGGTGCGACGTGCGCGTCGCCATCGAGCCGGAGCGCCTCACGTTCTGGCGTGCGTTCGACGGCGCGAGCGAGGTCGCGATCGCCCGCACCCTCGGGTGCGTGCTGGTCGACCCGATCCCCGACGCCTTCGTCGAGGGCGCGCGCGCCGAGGCGCTCGCTGCGCTGGACGGCGACGCGCTCTTCTTGGCGCGCGCCGCGCTCGCGCTCGCGCAGGGCAGCCCCGGCCTCGTCGCGCCGCGCGGCTCGCCGTCGGGGATCGCTGGCGCCGATCCGCGGCGCGCGCTGGCGCGAGTCCGCTCGCTCGCGCGCCTCGACGTCGCGCTGATCTCCCCCGAGCCACCGAGCGCTGCGCTCACCCGCGCGCTGGGGACGCTGCCCGTGGGCGAGCACCACGAGGGGGGAGTGTCGGGGATGGGAACGCGAGAGACGTTCGTGCCCGCGACCGACGTGAGCACCATCGAGGTGATCGTCGCGCTCCGGGTGGATCACGCGGCCGAAGCGGGCCCTGCCGACGCGCGCGTCGTCGCTGTGCTGCTCGCCGACGAGCTGGACGCGACGGAGCTCGCCGTGCACCGGATCGGCAGCGGCAGCGCGTCGGGGAGCAGCTGGCTGGCGATCGGCGTCCGTGGTCCCGACGCCGCGATCGATCGGCTGGACGCGATCGTGAGCGGCGCCGTCGCCCGCGCGGACGCGCGGCTCGACGGCGCGCTCGCGACATCGGCGATCGAGCGCGCGGAGGCGGAGCGCGTCGCGAGCGAGCATCCCGAGGCGCTGGCGCGCGCGCTGGTGATCGAGAGGACGCCGGCGCCCGATCCCCTCGCCGCGCGCACCCTCCTGCACGCCCCGGTTTACCGGGTGATCGTACGTCCCAGCACGCCGCCGGTGCGCAGCCGGCGGTGACGTGCTAGCTCCGCCGCGTGGCGAATGAACGGCCATTCATCGACGAGCGGCGCGCCAAGACCAAGGCGTCCGGCAAGCCCGCGGGCAAGTCCGAGACGCGCGCGGAGAGCGGCAAGGTCGATCCCAAGACCGACAAGCGCGAGCGCATCCTGCGCGCCGCGGTGAAGGTCTTCGCGCGCAAGGGCTTCTACGCGACGCGCGTGTCCGAGATCGCCAAAGCGGCAGGCGTCGCCGACGGCACCATCTACCTCTACTTCGAGAACAAGGACGACGTCCTCGTCTCGCTCTTCCAGGACCGGATCATCAAGCTGATCGCGGCGCTCGAAGAGGTGGTCGCGCCGGGGAGCGACGGTGAGGGACCGAGCTTCGAGCAGCGCTTTCGCCGCGTGGTCGAGCTCCAGCTCGGGCTGCTCGACGGACGTCGCGACCTCGCGGAGGTGGTGACGGTGAACCTCCGGCAGAGCTCGCGCTTGCTCAAGCAGTTCGCGACGCCGCTCTTCACCCAGTACCTCGAGGTGATGGCGGGCCTCATCGCCGAAGGCCAGCGCGACGGAGTGGTGCGCGCCGATCTGAACCCGCGCATCGTCGCGCGCTCGCTCTTCGGCGCGCTCGACGGCGTCGCGGTGACCTGGGCGCTGGGCGGAGGCGAGGCCGGTCAGCTCAAGAAGGCGGCGACCCAGGTCTCCGACCTCTTCCTCCAGGGCCTGCGCGTCCTGCCCGCCGCCTAGACGATCCCTTCTCGAGCGCGCTCGCGCTCGCCTTGACACCGATAGCGTTCTCTCGACAATCCGCCGCGCTCGCACCGCGAGCCCCCATGCCGCCCGCTCACTTCGAGCGGAGCCCCAAGGAGCCACGATGAAGATTCTGGTCCCCGTCAAGAGGGTCGCCGACCCCGACAACGCCAACAAGATGAAGGTCTCGGCCGACGGCACGCACGTCACCTCCGATGGCCTCGAGTGGAAGCTGAACCCGTTCGACGAGTACGCGGTCGAGGCGGCGCTTCGGCTGAACGAGAACGCGGGCAGCGGGGACAAGCTCGGCGAGGTGATCGTCGTCAGCCTCGGTCCCGACGAGGTGCAGACCACCCTGCGCCAGCCGCTCGCGATGGGCGCGGACCGCGGCATCCACATCAAGGCGGGGGACGACGCGCTCGACTCCACCGTCGTCGCGCACGCGCTCAAGGCCGTCGTCGAGGCCGAGCAGCCCGATCTCGTGCTCATGGGCAAGCAGGCCGTCGACGGCGACTCGAACACCGCGGGCCAGATGCTCGCCGAGCTCCTCGGGTGGCCGATGGCGACCTTCGCGATGTCGATCAGCCAGAGTGGCAACGACCTCACCGTCGGCCGCGAGGTCGACACCGGCGTGCTCACCGTGAAGGTCACCCTGCCCGCCGTGGTCACCGTCGATCTCCGCATCGTGTCGCCGAAGGCCGTGCAGAACGGCCAGACCCCGGAGAGCCACGAGTACGCCGAGGGCGCGCGCTACGCGTCGCTCAAGGGCATCATGGCCGCGAAGAAGAAGCCGATCGACGCCAAGTCGCTCGCCGATCTCTCGGTGACCGCCACGCCCGTCGTGAAGTACAGCAAGTTCGAGCTGCCCGCCGCGCGCTCCGGCTCGGTGAAGTACGTCGAGACCGTCGACGAGCTGGTCAATCTCCTCAAGACCCAGGCCAAGGTCCTCTGAAGGCGCGCCGCGCCTCTACCCCCTGAAGAAAGAAAGAGACGAACATGACGGACGTTCTCGTAGTGGCCGAGCTGCTCGATGGTGAGCTTCGGCGGAACACGCTCTCGGCGGTGCGCTTCGCGAAGGAAGCGGCCGAGGGCACGGGCGGAGGCTTCGATGTCCTCTGCATCGGTGAAGGCACCGCGGCTGCGGCCGAGGCGCTCACCAAGTGCGGCGCGCGCAAGGTGCTGACCGCGGAGATCGAGGGCGGCTACTTCGCCGAGAAGTACGCGCCGACGGTCGCCGAGGTGGGCAAGAGCGGCGGCTACGGTGTGCTCGTCGCGACCGCCTCGACCTACGGCAAGGATCTGATGCCGCGCGTCGCTGCGCGCGTCGGCGCCGGCGTGGCGAGCGACATCGCGGCCGTGAAGATCGACGGCGGCACCCTGCACTACAAGCGCCCGATGTACGCGGGCAACGTGTTCGGCTGGTGCACGGTCGAGAGCGAGATCCAGGTGGTCACCGTCCGTCAGACCGAGTTCGAGGCGGCCGAGGACGGCGACGGCTACGCGGGCGCCGAGGCGGCGAGCGTCGAGGCGAGCAGCAGCGACCGCGTCGAGTTCGTCTCGCTCGAGGCCGCCAAGAGCGAGCGCCCCGAGCTCACCGAGGCCGCGGTCGTCGTGTCCGGCGGTCGCGCGCTCGCGAGCGCGGAGAACTTCCACACCGTGCTCGAGCCTCTGGTCGACGCGTTCGGCGCCGCGATGGGCGCCTCGCGCGCCGCGTGCGACGCCGGCTACGTGCCCAACGATCTGCAGGTCGGTCAGACCGGCAAGGTCGTCGCACCCCGCCTCTACGTCGCGGTCGGCATCAGCGGCGCGATCCAGCACCTCGCGGGCATGAAGGGCAGCAAGGTCATCGTCGCGATCAACAAGGACAAGGAAGCGCCGATCGCCCAGGTCGCCGACTACTTCTTGACCGCGGATCTCTTCAAGGTGGTCCCCGAGCTCACCGCCGCCGTGAAGGCCGCGCGCAGCTGAGCGCGAACGGGTGACGACGACGAGAGGCCAGTCCGCATCCGCGGGCTGGCCTTTCACCTTTGAGGACACGGATCGAGACGCGATGTGAGCGCGCCGTTTCTTGGTATGGTCCCGGCCTCTCGTGCGACCGAACCGTCGAGCCCTCATCCCGCTGGCGCTCACCTGCGCCGTGCTCTCGTTCTCTTCCGCCGCACGCGCCGATGGCCCCTACGAGGGCGACTGGCGACGTGGCGCGATGAGCATCTCCGTGTCGGTCGCGACGTGGGGCGCGGACTGCGGCGCGCGCCCCGAGTCCACCACCGTGCCCGCGCGCGGCACGGTGCACGTCACCCAAGAGGGCGATCACCTCACCTTCGGCGGCGGCCGCAGCACGCGCAGCTGCTGGAGCGACAACCCGGCGGTGCGCCGCGTCTCGAGCACGTTCTCGTCCGGCACCTGGCGCGTCGTCTGCCGCAGCCCCGCTGACGACTCCCGCCAAGAGACCGGCACGTACACGCTGCGGGCCGTCGGCAGCGACACGATCGAGTTCCGCGACGTCACCGAGTACGACTGGGCGCTCAACGACTCGCGCTGTCGCGCGACCAGCACGACGACGCAGACCTTCACCCGCGTCGGCGGCGCGGTGGTGGAGCCGACGCCCACGCCGACCACCGAGCCCGAGCCGCCTGCCGCGTGCGTGCCGGGTGCGGCGGCGCGCATCGCGCTTCGTCCCGCGAGCACCGACGTCGAGCCCGGAGGACGCGCGTGCTTCACGGCGCGCGTGGTCGACGCGAGCGGCTGCGCGCTGCGCACGAGCGCGTCGCTGGCGCTGCGCGCGCCCGAGGGCCGCGCCGGTGCACTGCGCGGCACCTGCTTCGAGGCCGCGAGCACCGGCGGCGAAGGCGAGTTCACCATCCTCGCGAGCTCGGGCGATCTGCGCGCCGAGGCGCGGGTGCGGGTGCACACGCTCGATCTCTCCGATCTGATCGCGCGGCGCGCCGAGACGGGGGACGGCGCGACCGATCCCGGCGTCGCGGAGACCGACACCGCAGCGGGCGTCGCGGCCCGCACGGAGTCGACGCCCGCCGCGTTCCCTTGGTGGGCGCTCGCGCTCGCGGGCGTCGGCGTGCTGATCGTGATCGTCGCCGCGCTCGTGCTGATGTCGCGGTCGCGCGCCCGCGCAGCGAAGCTGGCGCAGCGACGAGAGGCGAGCTCGATGGTCCCGCGCGAGGTCCCTCCCGCGCCCGTCGCGCCGGTCGATCCCGTCGGCCCCACCCTCGCCGATGCCCCTGCCGAGCCACCGCCCGCTGCGGCCGACGCGCAGGCGAAGATCTGTCCCACGTGCCGTCGTGGCTACGCCGCGAGCGAGCGTGTCTGCAAGACGGATGGCACCGAGCTCGTGGCGTACAGTGCGTTCGTGCAGAAGAGCGAGGCCGTCGCGCAGAGCGTCTGCCCCAAGTGCGGGACGAAGTACACGGGCACCACGCGCTTCTGCGGCAAGGACGGCGAGACGCTCGTTCCGGCGTCCTGATCGCGGCCCGCGGATCCAGTGAGAGCGTCCGCCCAAATCGCTACCCAAGGGGCCCTCGGACGGAGGGTCTACCAGCGCGTCACCAAAGCTTGATCGTGAGCCCGGAGGACCGGTATCCTCGCGGCGCCGCGGCGAGCCCCGCCACACCGTTTTTTCATCTCTCACGTCGCCGATGCGGACCGGCCGCAACCGAGCACCGAGGAACACGCGAACATGAAGATCGTCTGCGAAAGCTGCAGTGCCAAGTACTCGATTGCCGACGAGAAGGTCGCTGGGAGGGTCTTCAAGATCCGTTGCAAGAAGTGCGGCGCCGCCATCGTCGTGCGCGGCGACGCGGGCGCGGCGGACGAGACGTCGGTCTCGCCCGGCGGCGCGGGTGGCTTCGCCGACTACTCGAGCGAGGCCGCTTGGCACGTGGTCGTCGACGGCGATCAGCAGGGTCCGCTCACCCCGCAGCAGCTCGGCGAGATGATCTCCGCGGGCACCATCGGCTGGGACGCATACGTCTGGCGCGAGGGCTTCGAGGACTGGAAGCCGGCCCAGGACATCGAGGAGCTCGTCTCCGCGATCATGAACCCGGGCGGCTCCGCGGATGCGGGCGGTGGCGACGATCCGTTCGCGGCGGCGGCGCCTGCGGCGGCGAAGCGTGACGCGGGCGCGGATCTCTTCGCGCAGTCCGACAGCGCGAGCCCCTTCGGTGGTGGCGGCGGCTTCGGCGGTGGGGACGACGACGTGGTCGCGTCGGCGCCGAGCCCGCGCGTGTCCGCGGATCAGGCGATGACGGGCGCACGCAACGAGAACTCGGTGCTCTTCTCGCTCTCGAACCTGCAGGCGCTCGCCACGGGCGGTAGCGGCGGAGGCGGCGCGAGCGCTGCGAAGCCCGCCGCCAGCGCGCCTCGCGCAGGTCACGCGACCGGCGAGGGCTCGGGCCTGATCGACATCCGCGCGCTCGCGAGCGCGACCGGCGTCACCGGCGGCGGCGCCCCCTCCATGGGCGCGCCGACACCGCTGGCGGCGCCCAAGGTCGATGATCTGCTCAGCATCGGCGCGCCCGTCGGTGGTCTCGGCTCGGCGCTCGCCGCGCCCGTGATCATCCCGGAGAAGAAGGAGAGCTCGGGCGGCAACAACGGCCTGGTGATCGCGATCGCGGGCCTCGCGGCGACCATCTTGCTCGTCGGCGGCGGCTTCTTCGCCTACTCGATGACCCAGACCGATCCTGCCGCGGTCGCGGTGGCACCCGGCGCGGCGGGCGCAACCGGCGCGATCGCTCCGGGTCCGGCGGCGACCGCAGGCGCTCCCGTCGCAGGCGCGCCCGGCGCGCCCGGCGCGACGCCCGCCGCTGGCGCGGTGCCCGCGGCTGGCACGCCTGGCGCCACGCCGCCGGCTGCTGCGGGCACGCCCGCGGCACCTGCTGCGGCGGCCGAGGAAGAGGAAGAGACCAGCAGCGGGAGCGGCGGCGGTAGCTCGCGCGGCTCGCGCGGCTCACGCGGCTCGAGCGGCTCGAGCGGCAGCAGCGCGGCGGCGTCGGGCGGCTCGACCTCGTCGGGCTCGAGTGGCTCGTCGAGCGGCTCGTCGTCCTCGGGCTCGTCGAGCGGCTCGTCGTCCTCGGGCTCCAGCCGCGGTGGCGGTGGTGACCGCTCGCTCGATGCGCTCCTCGAGCGCTCGCTCGGCAGCGGGAGCGGTGGTGGTGGCGGCGGCGGCGGTGGAGGTGGCGGCGGTGGCGG
>CAYZQM010000016.1:522-1429 GCA_964480175.1 uncultured Sandaracinaceae bacterium | reverse complement strand
ATCGGGGAGCGCGACGAGATCGAATGCGGCACGACTCGCGATGGGGCGGGGCGCTGCGGTCGGCGCGCGCGGCGGCGGCGGCGGCGGTGGAGGCGGCGGCGGTGGCGGCGGCGGTGGTGGCAGCGACCTCCCCGAGCAGCCCAGCCGCGGCGACGTGCAGTCGGCGCTCACCCGCGTCGCCCCCGCGGTCACCGCGTGCGGCGCTGGTGAGCACGGAACGGCGCCCGTCGCGATCACCATCTCGGGCTCGACCGGCCGCGTGACCAACGCCGTCGTGAGCGGCTCGTTCGCTGGCACCCCGGTCGGCTCGTGCATCGCCCGCGCGGTGCGCGGCGCGACGTTCCCCCGCTTCACCCGCTCGAGCTTCACCGTCAACTATCCCTTCCGGATCTGAATCCGTCCGACGCTGAGCCGAGCACGAGCGCGCTCCCGTAGCGCGTGACCACGAGGGCGGTGATCGCGAGGTCGCCGCCCTCGTCGCATTCCGGCGTTTCATAGTTCCGTCACCGGCCGGTCACCTCGCGCGGCGAGCGCGGCGCACAAGCATCTGAAACGACAGTGGTTTCGGAGCCGCGCATCGCCACCGACGTGTGACCTCGCGCGCCCGACACGCTTGCCTCGGTGAGGTGGGTGTCGTCTCCTTGGGCCGCCATGAGCTCCGCCGTCGCCCTCGAGGGGCGGGACCTCGCCCTCCAGATCCACGACGCGCTCTCCGAGCTCGATCGCGCGCGCCGCGCCACCTTCCCCGCGCTGCGGGAGCGCATCGTCGTGCACCGGGTGCGGCTCGCGTCGCTGAAGCAGATCAGCGCCGAGCTCGATCGCGAGCACCCGGTCGCCACCGCCGCGGCCGCGCTCGCCACGGGCCTCGACGCGGTGCCGGGCTCGGACGCGCGCCGCGCGTGGCTCG
>CAYZQM010000016.1:0-512 GCA_964480175.1 uncultured Sandaracinaceae bacterium | reverse complement strand
CAGCCGAGCTACGAGCGCCTCGCGACGGCGCTGCGCGAAGAAGACGTGCTGGTGCCGAGCCTGAGGCCCACGAACTACGCGCGGAACGTGCTGCACGTGGCGTCGGCCGCGACGGGGATCGCGGCGCTCGAGCTGATACCGAGCTGGGGCGCGACCGTCGCGCTCGCCGCGGCGTTCTGCGTGACCGGATGGACGCTCGAGCTCACCCGGCGCAAGAGCGACGCGATCAACCGCTTCTCGCTCGCGCTCTTCGGCCCGACGGCCCATCCCCACGAGCGCGAGCGCATCAACTCGGCCACCTGGTACTGCACGGCGCTGGTGCTGATCGCGCTGACGGGCGTGATTCCCGCGGCGGTCGTGGCGCTCGCGGTGCTCGGCGCCGGGGATCCGCTCGCCGCGATCGTCGGACGCCGCTTCGGTCGCATCAAGCTGGTGCATGGGCGCACCCTCGAGGGCACCCTCGCCTTCGTCGTCGCGGGCGCGATCGCCGCGGGCGCGCTGCTCGCCCTGCC
>CAYZQM010000015.1:24674-45345 GCA_964480175.1 uncultured Sandaracinaceae bacterium | reverse complement strand
CGCGAGCGTCGTGAACGTGAACTTGAACGTGGTCGTGGTCGTGAACGGTCTTTCTCTCCTCGTCATCGGAAACGTTCTACTCGGAACCCCACCCCGGCCCCTCGCTGCACGGTCACGACGGAGCACCGCGCTTTGGGGAGCAGAAGTGAGAGATCAGGGGGCGGTCGGGCGTGCACCGCTCGTCAACGGAGTCGCGTTGAACGTGACGGTCGTGAACGTCCGTGAACGTGGTCGTGGTCGTGAACGGTCTCGGTGGCTGGACGGCAACGTGGTCGTGATCGCTCGTGCTCGCCTAGATCTCGAAGTCGATGTCGATCTTGCTGCCTACCCTCAGGCGCGGCGACTCGAGCGCGACCTTGGTGCCCGGTGCGACGCTCTTGGTGAGGAACACACCGCCTCCGATCACCGAGCCCTTGCCGATCACCGTGTCTCCGCCGAGGACCGTCGCGTTCGCGTAGATCGTCACGTCGTCTTCCACGGTCGGGTGGCGCTTGGTGTTGCGGATGAGCTTGCCGCCCGCGTCTTTGGGCATCGAGAGCGCGCCCAGGGTGACGCCCTGGTAGAGCTTCACCCGCTGACCGATGATCGCCGTCGCGCCGATGACGACGCCGGTCGCGTGGTCGATGAAGAAGCGATCGCCGATCGTCGCGCCGGGGTGGATGTCGCAGCCGGTCTGGGTGTGCGCGTGCTCCGAGAGGATGCGCGGCATCAGCGGTACGCCGAGGTGGAAGAGCTCGTGCGCGATCCGATGCACGGTCACCGCGTAGAGGCCGGGATACGACAGGAGGATCTCGTCGAGGCTGCTCGCCGCGGGGTCGCCGTCGACGGCAGCCTGCACGTCGAGCAAGAGGCGCGCGCGGATCGCGGGCAAGCGGCCGAGCAGCGTGGCCGCCACCTCACGGCCGTGCTCGCGGCAGCGCGGCACGTCCAGGTCGACGACCTCGTCCTCGTAGCAGAGGCAGCGCTCGATCTGGTGCTCGAGGGTGGCGCGCAGCGCAGCGACCGACTCGGTCACGTGCACGTCGAGATCCTCGCGCCTCAGATCGAGCTGCCCGAAGTAGCCCGGATAGAGCAGCGGCAAGAGCTGCTCGAGCGCGACCAAGATCCCGGCGCGGGATGGCATGAACGCGCGGTTCAGCTGCTGGCCGCGGGGATCGCCCCGGTAGCTCTGCAAGAGCGCTCGGGCGATCGATCCGTCGCGGCCGTCACCGGCGGCGCCGTCGCTCACGACGCCTTCATGGACGCGACCTCGTCGAAGAGACCCTCGAAGAGCGCGCTCGTGAGGTAGCGCTCGCCTCCGTCGGGCAGCACCACGACGATCGTCTTGCCGGCCCACTTCGGATCGTGCGCGAGCCGGAGCGCCGCGACCACGGCCGCGCCGCAGCTGATGCCGGAGAGGATGCCCTCTTCCTTCGCGAGCCGCCGGGCCATCGCGATCGACTCGTCGTTGGTCACCTGCTCGACCTGATCGATCAGCGACAGGTCGAGGTTCTTCGGGATGAAGCCGGCGCCGAGGCCCTGGATCTTGTGCGGCCCGGGCGCGAGCTCTTGGCCCGCGCGGGTCTGGGTGATCACGGGCGAGTGCGAGGGCTCGACGGCGACGGTGTGCAGCGCCTTGCCCTTGCCCTTCTCGAAGAAGCGCGAGACGCCGGTCAGCGTGCCGCCGGTGCCGACGCCCGAGACGAACACGTCGACGTCACCGCCGGTGTCCTCCCAGATCTCGGGGCCGGTGGTCTTCTCGTGGATCGCCGGGTTCGCGGGGTTCTCGAACTGGCGCATCAGCACGTACTTGCCGGGCTCGCTCTGCGCGAGCTCTTCGGCTTTGGCGATCGCGCCCTTCATGCCCTGCGCGCCGGGCGTCAGCACGAGCTTGGCGCCGAAGGCGATCAGCACCTTGCGGCGCTCGAGGCTCATCGTCTCGGGCATCGTGAGCACGCACTCGTAGCCGCGCGCGGCGGCGGCGATCGCGAGCGCGATGCCGGTGTTGCCGCTCGTCGCCTCGACGATGGCCTTGCCGGGCGTGAGCACGCCGCGCTGCTCGGCGTCCCAGATCATCGCCGCGCCGATGCGGCACTTCACCGAGTACGCCGGGTTGCGTCCCTCGATCTTCGCGAGCACCGTGGCGCCCGCGCCTTGGGTGACGCGGTTGAGCCGGATCAGCGGGGTGCGCCCGATCGAGCGCGAGTTGTCTTCGAACACGTTGGGATGGCCGGTCATAGGGGGGCGCAGCCTACCACGCGCTCCGAACGCGTCCCGCCGTGCGGAGCGCCGCCGAGGGGACGATCGGGCCATTCGTGGTACATCGCAGGCCGTGGACGAGGCCCGTCGCTTCCTCGAGATGATCCGGCGCGAGATGAAGGCCTCCGATGCGCGCATCGAGCTCGGGCTGATGCCGCCCTCCAACGTGTTCGCGTCGACCGAGCTCGGTGACGGCGTGCACCTCGTGGTGCACTTCGACGGGACGAGCACGACGGATGTCGGCGCCGCGCGCGAGAAGCTCGCCGAGCTGGTCGCGGCCTTCCGCGACGCGGCGGACGACGCGAGCCGCGCGCTCACCACGCCGCTGGGGAGCATCCCGCTCGGCTCGCGCAGCTCGCACCCGCCCGCGCACACCAGCAACGCCGAGCTCGCGCTCACGGAGGCGCTCTCGGCGCTCGCGTCGCTCGCCAAGGCCGAGCTCGCGCTGGTGATCGACGACACCTCGCCCGAGATCTGGGGCAGCTCCGATCCCGAGCTGCTCTACCACTCGACCGACGACGCGATGGCGAGCGCGCGCCTCGAGGCGAAGCTGCTCGAGCACGACGGCGGGCTGATGCCGCTCTTGGCGCTGCCCGCGGCAGAGCGCCGAGCGCGGCTCTCGGAGCTCTCGGCCTCGCTCGCGGCGAGCGAGGTGTCGTCGCTCTTGCGCCAGCTCGAGCGGGTGGAGCAAGTGACCGACGAGGTCGACCCCGCGCGCTGGCGACGCGTCGCCCACGCGATCGCCGAGGCGCGCGGCGTGCTGCCCGAGGCGCTGCGCGGTCAGGTGCACGTGCACCTCAAGCCGTTCGCCGGGATCTACCGGGCGCTGCTCGTGTACGAGTCGTCGTTCTCCGAGCTGCACGCCGAGGGCGCGCTCGTGCGCGCGCTGCCCATCATCGAGAAGCTCGTCACGTCGCTCCCACCGCGCGATCCCGCGTCCGGCGGCGCGAAGGTCGCGGTGCTACGGCGCCTGCGCCGGGTCTGAGCGGCAGTGGGATCACCCGGCTGCAAATTCGACGCTGATGTGACCGGCACTAGATCGCAGTGATAGAAACGCGACCGCATGGCAGCCGGTCACCATCTGTCGCTCTTTCACCCGCGCCTCGTTCGCGAGCGCATGAACTCCCTTCCCGAAGATCTGGTGGGCCGGCACGCCGACACCGTCGCGGTGTGGATCCAGCACCTCAAGGAAGGGACCCTGGATGCGACCAAGGAGGTCAGCCTCCACGGTCCGTTCCTCGACGGAATCTTCGGCGACGTCTTGGGCTACCGCACCATGGCGCACGCGGCGTCCGGGAAGTGGGAGCTGCACGCGGAGGCCGGGATGATGGGTGGCAGCGCTGATGCCGCGATCGGCCTCTTCGACCACCAAGCCAAGCACATCGTCGCTCCGGTCGAACTCAAGGGGGCGACCCAGTACCTTGACGTCGCGAAGGGACGCACGCTCACCCCCATCCAGCAGGCCTGGGACTACGCCAACAAGGCGCCCGAGTCGCAGTGGATCGTCGTCTCCAACTACCGAGAGACTCGGCTCTACGCCAAGAGCCGGGGCCCCGGCGCGTACGAGCTGTTCTCGCTCGAAGATCTGGCGGAGGCCGAGGGGCTCCGCCGCTTCGTTGCGCTCTTGGGTCGGGATGCCTTGCTCGGTGGGTCTTCCCCCACGTCCTCACCGCTAGCGAACATGCTGATCGCGTCGGAGCGGGCGGAGAAGGAGATCACAGAGCAACTCTACGACCAGTACCGCGCGCTCCGAACGCGACTCTTCGAGCATCTGCGGATGAAGTCGCCGCACGTCGAAGCCACGGACCTTCTCCGCTTCACTCAAACCATCCTCGACCGCGTGCTGTTCATCGCCTTCGCGGAAGACCGCGGCCTCTTGCCGCCCGACACGCTGAAGCGCGCCTACACCTACCGCGATCCGTACAACCCTCGACCACCATGGCAGAACTTCCTCACGATCTTTCGGAGCGTGAATACCGGCAATCACGCGCTGGGCATCCACGGATACAACGGTGGGCTCTTCGCGGATACCCACGGGATCGACGACCTCGAAATCGACGACGAACTGGTGAAGGGACTCACCGAGCTGGGTGACTACAACTTCAAGGACGAGGTGTCCGTCGACGTGCTCGGACACATCTTCGAGCAGTCCATCACGGACCTCGAGGCGCTGCGCCGCGAGGCGGTCGCACTCACTCAGACCACCCCGAGCGACCCGCCGCCCGCCGCCGCCGCGATCGGTACGCAGAAGAGGCCCAGCAAGCGGAAGCGCGAGGGCATCTTCTACACGCCAGCCTTCGTGACCGCGTACCTGGTGGAGAGTACCGTCGGCGCGGCGATCAAAGAAGCTTGGGAGCGTGCCGGGGTCGAGGAGGCCAAGAACAAGGCCGACAAGATCACCGCGTGGACCGCCTACCAGGAAGCGCTGCGCGACATGCGGGTGCTGGACCCGAGCTGCGGCAGCGGCGCGTTCCTCGTCGCGGTGTACGACGCACTCGCTCACGAGTTCGACCGTGCGGCCAAGGCGCTCGAGCCGCTACGAGGCAAGCAGACACTGCTCGGGGAAGTCACCCGCGCAGTGCTGAACGAGAACCTCTTCGGCATCGACAAGAGCGAAGAGTCGGTCGAGATCACCAAGCTCTCGTTGTGGCTCAAGACCGCGGCTGGCAATCGCAAGCTAACCTACCTCGACCGCAACATCCGCTGGGGCAACAGTGTGGTCACCGACAAGCGCGTGGATCCGCTCGCGTTCGACTGGAACAAGGGGGAGAGCTGGGACCAGATGGACTTGCCCAGCGGGGGCGAGGCCGACGCGGAGATCGACGCGCGGTGGCACGAGGGCTTCGATGTGGTGATCGGCAACCCTCCGTACGTGCGTCACGAGCTCCTAGGTGCAGCTCAGAAGGAGCACTGGGAAGCGTCTTACCAGACCTTCGACGGCACCGCGGACCTCTTCGTCTACTTCTTCGAGCGGGGCATTCGGCAGCTCAAACCCGGTGGCCGGTTGGGCTTCATCGTGTCCAACAAGTGGATGCGTGGCGGCTACGCCCAGAAGCTCCGCGCCTACCTGACCGAGAACTGCACCATCGAGACGATGGTGGACTTTGGTCACGCGCCCATCTTCCCAGATGCCGATGCGTTCCCCTGCATCATCGTCGTCCGCAAGAACCTACCGGGTGAAGAGGTCGCTCCGGGACACGAGGTGCAGGTCACCCAGTATCCGCGCGACGAACTGGGCAAGGAACTGCTCGCCAACTACATCCGCAGCCATCGCTTCGGCCAGGCCCAGAGCAGTCTCCTTTCGTCCGGGTGGACGCTCGAGATCCCTGGGGTGCGCACCCTACTGGAGAAGCTACGCGGCAACGGGGTGCCGCTCGGGCAGCACATCAAGGGGGTCCCACTTCGCGGCGTCCTCACCGGGTTGAACGAAGCATTCTTGGTCGATTCCGAGACCAAGGAACGTCTGGTTCGTGAGGATGCCAATTCGGCGCCCCTCTTCCGCAAGTTCTTGCGAGGACAGGACGTCGCACGGTGGTCGCCCAAGTGGGCGGGGATGTGGCTGATTCGCATGGCGTCCAGCGCGAACACCAGATGGCCGTGGTCGATGGCTGCTGATGATGCCGTCGGCGAATCCCTCCTACGCGCGTCATACCCATCGCTGTATGCCCACCTGAAGCGCTTCGAAAGCAAGCTCCGTCCGCGCAGTGACCAAGGGCAGTTCTGGTGGGAGCTGCGGTCCTGCGCCTACTACGAAGCGTTCGAGAAGCCTAAGCTGGTGTACCAAGAGATTCAGTTTCATCCCGCCTACGCGTTGGACCGCGAGGGGCTGTTGCACAACAACAAGGTCTACCTCCTGCCGACGGACGACCCCTGGCTCTTGGCCGTACTCAACAGCCCGGCGATGTGGTGGCACAACTGGCGGCACCTGGTTCACCTCAAGGACGAGGCGCTTACGCCGGCCACGGAGAAGCTGATCCAGGTTCCGATTCCGCCAGTTGGCGCCAACAGCGTTGATGCGGAGGTCGATTTGATCGCGAGCAACACGCGTGACGTGCAAGCGGCGCTGGCGGCGACGCACGACCTCCTTCGCGTTCAGTACGACGTCAACAAGGTCGGCGAGAAGCTGGGCGACTTTCCCAGCCTCAGCAGCGACGACTTCGTGGACGAGGTCCGGAAGCGACGCCCGAAGAACAAGGCTCTCACCCCCGCGACGCTAAGGGAGCTTCGCGTTCTCTTCGAGGACGAGGTTCCACCCATCCTCGCGAAGCGCGCCGCCATCCTCGCCGCGGAGCGCCGCATCGCAGCCACGGTTCACGCCGCCTACGGCCTCACTGACGCCGACCTCGCCCTGATGCGGGAGACCGCCCCGCCGCGCATGCCCCAGGGCTGGGACTGACGGTCGCTGGCGACCTTCACCTCGGTGCCCGGGTACGTCCGACCGTCAAAGTGGTATACACGCCCGGTGTCAAAGAAGAACAAGTCGTCGAAGGTCCCGATCGCCGATCTTTATCGCGGCGATGCAGCGACGTCGGTCTCGGTGCCCACGCCTGGCGCCGACGACAATGTGGTCCGACACATCCTGTGGCTTGGGGGGGCAGGGCAGGAGACGCCCTACACGTCCACCACACACAGTCACGCGACCGCGCAATACTTCGCGCGGGCAGGTCGGATCTGGACGACCACGCGGCCACTCGCGATCCTGCATGGGGCAGCCTTGATCGAGCAGTCGGAGCTGCTGCAGAACCTCAAGGGCAAGGGGAAGGGGCGCCGCTTCCAGTCGGCTCCGCGCCACGTTGCCAGAGCACGAGTGTTGGCGGAGCGCCATCAGGAGCACCTCTTGGACTGGACAGGCACCAAGCCCAGCGAGATCGCTGGGCGGATTGCCGCGACATTCAGCTGATGGAGCCGCTGTCCTGCCAGAACTGCTGCCACAATCCGATGCGGCTCGACATCGTCGGCTCAGCGGTGGGGTACTGCACGCAGCACGACGTCGTCCTTTCGTCGCCTTCGAGCACGACGTGCGGACGACTGCTTCGAAAGGACATGCTCTTCGAGGAAGCGCTGCTGCTCCAGAAGCGGCATGGCAAGCAGTTCTCCTGGAAGCAGGCATCGAGTCTCTACGGGGACCAGGCCCTGAAGACGGAGCAGGCGAATGGCCAGTTGCACCGCGACGCGGTTGCGGACGAGGCAATGTCCTTCGCCCGTTATGAACGGCGTAGCAAGCGGTTGTCTTTGTCCGCGCTCCGGCGCGTTCCCGGAATTCGGGCCGAGGTGGCGCTGCATTCGCTGGCGAGAGCGTGGTCGATCAACTGCTGGAAGCGTGGGAGGGACAAACGGTGGACGGCGCCGCTTCACGAGTTCTGGTGGGCCCTCAATGCCCTCGACCGTGTCCCGGCGGACCCGCTCCTCTCCGAGATCCATGACGCCGATGGGCTCCCCGTGGCGCGACGCGAGTCGGTCGCGAAGTGGAGTGTCGTGGTCCTTCGGCTCTTCTTCATCGCAGACGTCGGGCGATTCGCCGCAATCAAGCAGGACGACGTCGGCGAGCTCCACTCGATCGCTGACGACGCCCTCGAGCACACCGAGCCCGGCGACGCGGCTGACCTGCTCCGTTGGCTTCACTCGAACGCCACGCGACTGCGGAAGCACTTTCCGGAGTCTCGATACCGAGAGCTCGCGAGCGAGCTCCATCGCGATTGAGCCTTCCCTAGAGCAGTTGGAGTCAGCTCGCGGGGGAGGTGGGGTGCGAGAGGCCGGCGCGCACCCCGATCAGGAACGGGATCGAGGCGAGCGACGTGCTCAGCGCCGCGACCAAGAACGGCGCGCCCACCATGCGGAACGGCGCCGACTCGTGGGTGAAGAAGAAGAGCGTCTGGGTCATCACGAGCGGGCTCAGGATCGTCGCGATCGACTGCACGCTGGAGATCGCCCCCGAGAGCTCGCCCTGCGCGTTCACCGCGACGCGGCTCGAGGCGATCGCGTTGATCGCGGGCGGCGCCATCCCGCTCAGCGCGCCGACGCAGATGATGCAGTAGACCATCCAGCCCTCGGTCGCGAACGCGTAGAGCGTCAGCGCGCACGCGCCGCTCGCCATCGCGATGAGCGCGGTCTTGGTGGGCCCGAAGCGATCGAGGAAGCGCCCGATGAGGCCGCCCTGCACGATCGCCGACGAGACCCCGACCGCGCCGAGCGAGAGCCCGGTCTGCCGCGGGGTCCAGCCGAATTGCAGCTCCGTGTAGAAGGCCCACACGACGGGGAAGAGCATCTGGCTGAACTGGAGCAGACCCGCCGTGAGGATCAGGTAGCTGACCTGCGGGAGCTTCCTGAAGTGGCGGAACGCGCCGAGCGGGTTGGCGCGCCTGATGTCGAACGGCCGCCGGTTCTCTTTGGCCAGCGACTCCGGCAGCACGAACACGCCGTACAGAAAGTTGAGCGAAGAGAGCCCCGCGGCGACGAAGAAGGGCATGCGCGGGCTGACCTCGCCGAGCAGCCCACCGAGCACCGGGCCGAGGATGAAGCCCACGCCGAACGCCGCGCCGATCATCCCGAACGCGCGGCCACGATCCTTGGGATCGGTGGTGTCGGCGATGTACGCGGACGCGGTCGACATCGTCGCGCCCGCGACGCCCGAGAGCACGCGGCCCAGAAAGAGCACCCACAGCGCGCTCGCCAAGCCCATCAACAAGAAGTTGCTGCCGAGCGCGAGCATCGCGACCAAGAGCACGGGCCTGCGGCCGTAGCGATCGGAGAGGTTGCCCAGCACCGGTCCCGCGAGGAAGTTCAGCACCGCGTAGACCGCGGACAGGTAGCCGCCCCACGGCGCGGCCTCTTCGAGCGGCAGGTGCGCCAGCTCGGCGATGAGCGTCGGCGTCACCGGCATGACGAGGCCGAAGCCGATCATGTCGATCATCACCGTGACGAGGACGAACATGAACGCGTTTCGTCCGGGAGCGCGGGCCGCCATCAGCGCCGCACCTAGCTCCGGGGCGCTCGCGCGTCGAGGGGGTGAGGCCGCCCTCATCACTTCGTCACCCGCTGCGGGCTCCGCTGGAGACAGGTGGTAGCCTCGCGCTCGTGAAGTCTCGGATCGCTCGCCACCGCACCCGGCGCCGCTTGCTCGGCGACGCGCGGGGCTTGAGCACGATCGAGTACGTGATCCTGCTCGCGCTCGTCGCGGTGATCGGGTTCGTCGTGTGGCAGCTGCTCGGACGACACGCGAGCGAGCGCAACCGCGGCGCGAGCACCGTCGTCAACGGACTGGCCACGCACTCGTCCGAAGAAGAGCATGGAGGAGGCGGGCGCCGAGGCGGAGGTGGCGGCGGCGGCAGCGTGCACGAGGTCGATGGACGAGGGGGCACCTCGTCGCTGCACGACATCACCCCGCCCGAAGAAGAGGCCGGCGACAGCGGCCTCTGGAAGTGGGGGATCCTCGCCGGCGTCGTGTTCGGCGGGATGCTCTTCTGGTTGGCCAAAGAGAAATCCAAGTAGCCGCGCGATCGTAAAGAACGCGCGCCGCACCTTGCGATCGCGTCTTGCCGCAGTGCATCATCGCGGGCTTCGCGCGCCCCGCGCGCGTTTCATTCCCTTCTTGCTCCGAGGTCTTCGATGCCGTTCTCCTCGCGCTCGATCGCGCTCTCGATCGCCCTCTCGCTGATCACGCTGATGGGCTGTACGGTCCGCGGCACCGAGCGCGACACCGGTGGTGGCGGTGGGCTCGACACGGGCGGCGGCGGCGGCCCCGACGGCGGCTTCAACTTCGAGGCGGGCCCGGTGAACCCCTGCTCGCCCGGCTGCGGTCCGATGGAGCTCTGCGGCGAGGGCGACGGCAACGGCCTCGACGACAACTGCAACGGGCAGGTCGACGAGGGCTGCGTGTGCGTGCCCGGCACCTCGCGCGTGTGCTTCTCGGGCCCACCCGACCGGCGCGACATCGGCGCGTGCTCCGACGGCGTCGAGTACTGCACCGAGTTCGGGATCTACGAGGGCTGCTCCGGCGTCGCGCCCACGTTCGAGTCGTGCGACGGCGTGGACAACGACTGCAACGGGATCACGGACGATGGGCTCGAGGGCTGCACCTCGGCGATCACCTGCCCGGGCAACGAGGTCGCGGCGCCGCTGTCGACGCACACGCTCCGTGGAGATCGCGTCTTCACCGGCACCGCGAGCGAGTGGCACTGGACCATCGCGTGCCCCGACAGCGTCCCCGCCGATCTCTGCCCGCGCTTGAGCAGCCCCGACGCGGAGAACACCGACGTGTACCTGACCGCGAGCGGCGGCTACCGGGTGAGCGTCGAAGTCGTGCTGCCGGACGGCAGCCGACAGAACTGCGCGTGGACGGTCTACGTGCGCGGCGGCGGGCTCCGCGTCGAGCTCAACTGGGACACGCTGCAGAGCACCGCGGGCGCGACCGACATGGATCTGCACCTGCACCAGTGGACGTCGAACACCGCGGAGACGGCGTGGTTCGACGACAACGACGACTGCTACTACGCGAACTGCACGCCCGGCGATCTCGGCGTGGACTGGCCCGGCCACCCCGACAGCGCGCTGAGCAACTGCGCGGACGCGCCGCACGGCGGCGGCGACGAGTGGGCCGCGCGCGGCGGCTGCGCGAACCCGCGCCTCGACATCGACACCAACGGCGGGGTCGAGTGCGACTCGTCGGTGACCGATCCGCAGGACACCGACTTCTGCGCGCCGGAGAACATCAACGTGGACGTCCCGGTGATCGGCCAGCCCTACCGCATCCTGGTGAACGACTACTCGAACAACGGCCACGACGGCACGACGTTCAACACGGTGAGCATCTACTGCGGCGGCAACCTGCGGGCCTCGTTCGGCCGCGACACCGAGTTCCTCGACTTCAGCGCCGCCGACGGCGCGGGCTTCGGTGGTGAGGACAACGCGAGCTGGATCGTGGCGGACGTGGTGTTCTTCGAGGCCGAGTGTGGCCTGGACTGCCGCGTCTATCCGATCCTGCAGAAGGTCTCGGGCGACATCTTCGCTGGCCCCGCGTTCGGGCCCCCGTGGTCCTGCACCTACGACGCCGCGAGCCACACGTGCACGCCCCGATGAGGCGCGCGCTCGCGCTCGCCGCGCTGTGCGGCCTCCCGCTCGCCGCGGGCTGCGACACCCGCCCGACGTGCGAGGTCATCTGCGACAACGAGGTGCGCTGCGGCTTCTCCGACGAGGCCTCGTGCCCGAGCAACTGCGGCGCCCGCATCGCGACCTCCACGATGGACTGCCGCCTCGCGACGGACGCCTACCACCGCTGCTGGGCCGCACAGAACACCTGCCCCGCCTCCAGCGACGCGGTCGTCGCGGGCTGCAGCGCAGAGCGCGACCGCATGTCGCTCGATTGCGTAGGCGGCATCTGATCCGTCGCTCCGACGCAGCGTCGACCCACCCACCGACGTCACGTAGCCTCGCGCCATGAGCGAGTTCTCGGACAGCTATCACCTGCTCGGATCGGCGGCCGACGCGATCGAGCTGCTGCGCGACGCCGGAGCACGCGGCGCGGTGCTCGCGGGACCCGGCAAGTGGACGGCTATCGTGCCCCACCCGAGCGATGGCCCACGCGTGGTGGCCGTCAACGAAGGAGTGCTGCTGCACTACCAGTTCGGTGGCGATCACGGATGCTGGGTCCGCCTCTTCGATGGGCCGAAGGAGGTCGGCAAGATCGAGCAGAACTGGGAGTCCGGGACCGGCTCCTTCGATGTAGCTCCGTGGTTGCGCGCGAAGGCGTGCGATGCGGCTACCGCCGAAGCGATCTCGGAGCTCGTCGCGGCACCCGCCCATGCTGGACTGGACGTGTACGAAGTCGCCCAAGCGCTGGCGCTCACGCACTACGCGTGGCTGTCGAGCAGCGACTACGCGTTGCCCGACCAGCTGGAGAGCCACGCGCCAGGCGCGGTCACCTGGGTGCCCGAGCGCCCAGAAGAGGGAGATCCGGGCGAAGCCCACGAGGCGATGTTGGATGCAGTCGCTCACGATGACGACGACAGGCGCCATTAGCTCGAACGCGCTAGCCGTCTTCGCCGCACGATCGCTCGGGCTCGCCGGTGGACACAGCTCGGCATCGGCGAGGCGCCGGGCCACGGGAAGGAGTGAAGCTCTGGTGCGGGGCCGGAAGCACGGACGCGGCTCGTTGACCGCTACCGCGCGGCGGACCAGGACCGTCCATGGGAAAGATGTGGATGCGGTGTGTGATGGTGGTCGCCTTGGCGAGCTGTGGCGGGGGCGACGGAGGCGACGTGGATGCCGGGGTGCGCGATGGCAGCGCTGGCATCGATGCGCCGGTGGACGCCGGGGTGCGCGATGGCAGCGCTGGCATCGATGCGCCGGTCGCCACCTGCTCGGAAGCGCTGATCTCGGGGTCGTGCTTCTACGCGGGCTACGGCACGATGTGCTCGGTGCCGTGCAGCCTCCCCGAGACGTGCTCGTTCAACGTCGGCATCGCCTGGACCGGGAACTACTGCTGCGTGGGCCTCGAGCAGTGGGTCGACTGTCGCTGTGTGGACGGCACCGCACGATGCGCTCGGTCCCACGGCTCGAGCGACCGCGTCACGCCGACGACGACCTGCGAGTTCTGCGCGCAGCCCGACGCGGGCGGGTGAGCGAGGGGCTGCCCGGCGACTCAAGCCGCCTTCGTCGGGCTCGCGCGGGCGATCTTCCTCGCTCGGGCGGTGAGCGCGGTCAGCTCGCTCGCGCTCAGCGTGCGGCCGCCGAAGCGGCTCTCGAGGTACACGTCGATGAGCGCGCGCACCTCTCGCTCGCCGACGAACTGCTCACCTGCGAGCTGCTTGGCGTGCTCCAGCGGCGTGCGGGAGGCGGGGCGGGCGCGGCCTCGGCGAGAGAGCGCGCGATCGAGCTCGGCCAGCAGCTTGCGAGGACCGTCGAGCTCGGGCGCGCGGCTGCGACGGCGAACGAGCAACGCCAGCGCGAGCAGGGCGATCGGCGCGAGCACGAGCCAGCCCCATCCCTCGAACGACCACGCGCGCTCCTCGCCCGCCTCCTCGCTGGGAACGTCGTCGAGCGCCACCGGTTCGCTGGGCGTCGGCTCCATCCGCATGCGCCGAAGGAAGCGGAACATCCCTCGGAAGAGGCTGCGCTGGTTGGTGATGTCCCACGACACCACGCGCTCGTTCCAGTCGGCGGCGAGCGCCTCGTAGATCTCGGACAGGCCGCTGAGCAGGCTGTCGACGACCCCGGGCCCGCCGTTCGCCGGCGTCGGATCGAGCGTCACCCAGCCCTCGCCCGGCAGATACGCCTCGACCCACGCGTGCGCGTCGCTCGAGCGCACCGCGTAGTAGCCGCCGAAGCCGTTCCACTGGCCGCCGAGGAAGCCCGTGACCTCGCGCGAGGGGATGCCGACGGCGCGGAGCATGATCGCGAGCGCGCTCGCGAAGTACTCGCAGTGCCCCTCGCGGTGCACGAACAAGAACGCGGAGAGCGGCGTGCGATCTCCGGGATCGCGCATCGTGAGCGAGTAGCCGAGCTCTCCGTCGCGCAGGCGCGTGAGCAGCACCTGAGCGCGCTCCCGATCGCTGCCCGCGCCTTCCGTCCAGCGCTGCGCCAGCGCGATCACGTCGTCGTGCCCTTCGGGGATCGCGAGGTAGCGGTTCGCTTCATCGCCTCGCAGCCCGCTCGCGGGCTCACGCGCGCCCGCGGGCGGCACCCAGGCGACGTAGCGCAGACCCATCCCCTCGCTCGCGTCGTAGCGCACGTCGAGCCCGGGCGAGAGCCCGAGGTCCTCGCCGTTCAGCGTGCTGCGCCCCGAGACGTCGAGCGTGAGCGCGACGGTGCCGCGCGGCAGAAAGACCACGGGCGGATCGAGGTGCGTGAGCACGACGCGGTAGCCCCGATCGCGGCCGCGCGAAGGTGGCCGGGTGATGAGGTGATCGCCGTCGAGCACCCGCATCGCGACCGCCGCGATCCCCACGGTGCGCGACCACGCGCGGCCGTCGTAGTGATCGAACGAGCTGCCCCGCAGATACAGCGCCGCGTAGCGCGGCGGATCATCGCGCTCCTCGAGCGGGGTGACGCGCATCACCACCGTACCGTCGCTGCGCAGCGTGCCGACCTCGCCGAGCACGACGGTGTCGTCGAAGCCCACGAGCGGGGTCGCGCTCTCCCGCTGCGCGCTGAGGAAGTTCATCCCCACCCGAGGAAAGAGGACGAAGAAGAACACGGTGACGAGGAACGTCGGGATCGAGAGCGCCGCGGTCCCGAAGAGAAAGCGCCCGCTGATGAGGCGCCGCGAGCGCAGCACCCGATCGAGCCCCACGTCGCCCTCGCGGCTCGAGGCGGGCTCGTAGTGCGCTTCGATCTCGGTGCGCAGGTGCGAGAGCGCCAGCGCCCAGGGCATCACCAGGACGAAGCCCAAGAACGGGATCGCCCAGCCGAGCTCGCTCGTCATCACCGTCGCCGCGCCGAGGTGGAGGAACGAGAGCAGCACGAGCTGTTGGTACTCGGCGGCGCTGCGCCGGCTCATCAAGCGCGAGATCACCAGCACGCAGCTGAGCTCGAGCATCAGGAGCAGCGGGTTGGTCCCGAAGAGAAGCCAGCGCGCGAGCTGAATCACCGCGCTGATCGCGAGCACCCCGATCCAGGCCCAGCCATACCAAGGCGCTTGCAGGATGCGCGCAGGGACCCGCGGCGGATCGACGAACCACGACGCGACGAAGCCGATGGCGCACAGCGCTGGCGTGAACGGAGAGAGCTCGCCCCCCAGCGCCAGCGAGAGCAAGCCCAGCCCCGAGACCACGTACACGACGAGCTTGTGGAGCTGCGCGAAGCTCACGGCGGCGCCTCGACGCTCGGCGCCTTCCTCTTCGACTTCTTGCCCGAGCGGGTCGGCTGGGTCGGCTCGGACGCCGAGAGGTCGACGGTGAGGACCGGCTCGAGCAGCGCCAAGAAGTGGAGCACCGGATCGAGCGAGCCCTGCGCGGGCGCGCGGCTGCTGCGTCCGCTCGCGGCGACGATCTCGACGTCGGCGCCGCGCGCGTGGGCCTCGACGGCCGTCCACGCCGCGCGGCTGATCGCGCCCTCGAACGACGCGCGCCACGGCTCGCCTGGTCCGGCGTCGTCGATCACGTCCGAGAGCGCGAGGCGCACCTTGGCGCTCCGCGCGGCGGCCGCCTCCTTCACGACCAAGCTGCCCAAGCTCGCGCTGCGCCGTGCGTGCACCCGCAGCGCAGGCTCGCCCGGTCGGTACTCGCGGACCCCGAGCGGCTCGAGACCGTGGCCCGCCGCCGAGAGCGACTCGCCGTCGGTGCGCTGCTCCGCGCGCCGTAGACCGACGCGATCGGGCACGAGCTCGGGATAGACCACGAGCTGATCCGGTCGATCGTAGGACAGCGACTTCTCGAAGAGCCCGAAGGGGTAGCTGGTGCGCAGGGTCAGCTTCTCGAAGACCAAGAGGCCGCGCTCGTCCGAGGTGCGGCGGTAGACGGCCTTGCGCTCGCCGTTGGGCTCGACGCGCAGGAAGTAGCAGCGCCGATCGCTCGGCGCGCCCGCGGCGACGTCCTCCACCTCGATGGAGAACGACGGCAAGAAGCGCTTGTCGTTGCGCAGGGTGATCTCGACGAGGAAGGGGCTCTTGGCGTGCGCGCGGCTCGGCAGCGAGCGGCTCGGTCGCACCCAGAAGAGCGCGATGTCCGAGAGGATCCACGACACGAAGAGCAGGCTGAGCAAGAAGCCGAGCACCAGGTAGAGCAGGTTGTTGCCCGTGTTGAGCGCCGCGGCGCCGACCCCGAGGGTGACGAGCACGTAGAAGCGCCCCTGTCGTGCGAGGCGTCCGCCGCGTCGGGGCCGCCAGCTCCGCTCGGGGTGACGGTCGGGCGGCGCGCTCACACCGGGACCGGCAGCCGATCGAGGATCTCCATGATCGCGCGGCTCGCCTCGAGTCGACCGCCCTCGCCTTGCGCGCGCACCCGGTGCGCCAGCGCGGCCACCGCGAGCTCCTTGGCGTCGTCGGGCAGCGCGAAGCTGCGACCCTCGACCAGCGCGCGCGCCCGCACCGCGCGCATCATCGCGAGCGCCGCGCGGGTGGACGCGCCCTGCGAGAGGAGCGGGCTGCTCCGGGTCGCGAGCACCAGCTCGTGCACGTAATCGACGACCGCGTCGTCCACCTTCACCTCGTCGGCCGCGCGCTGGATCGCGCGGAGCTCTCCGTCCCCGAGGAGCGGGCGGAGCGCCTCGACCGGATCGTCACCCTTGCGATCGCGCAAGAGCGCGCGCTCGGTGGCGGCGTCGGGGTGGCCGAGCGAGATCCGGAGCAGGAACCGATCGAGCTGCGACTCCGGCAAGGGGTAGGTGCCGTGCAGCTCCTCGGGGTTCTGCGTCGCCACGACGAAGAACGGATCGGGCAGCGCGCGGGTCTCGCCCTCGATCGAGACGTGCCGCTCTTCCATCGCCTCGAGCAGCGCGGACTGGGTGCGCGGCGTGCTGCGGTTGAGCTCGTCGGCCAAGAGCACCGAGGTGAAGATCGGTCCCGGCCGGAAGACGAGCGCCCCACCCGCGCGCCCGCCCTCGTAGATCGATCCGCCGAGCACGTCCGCGGGCAACAGATCGGAGGTGAACTGCACCCGACGGAACGGCGCGGACGTCACCTTGGCCAGCGCGCGCGCCAGCGTGGTCTTGCCGACGCCGGGGACGTCCTCGATCAAGAGGTGACCGCGGGCGATGAGCGTGGTGATGGCGAGCGAGACCATCGGGCGCTTGCCCTCGAGCGCCCGGCCGATCTCGTCGAGCAGATCCCCCGCGCGCTTGCCTGCAGACTCGATCGAGACGCGCAGCTCGCTCGGGTGTCCGTCGTCCATCAGAGCTCGTGGGGCATGCGATCGCGCGGACCGCGGAAGTAGTGGCTGCCGGTGTAGTGCAAGAGGTTGGAGACCCGATCGGTGTAGAGGCAGGCGTACTGTTCGACCTGATCGCCGAAGCACGAGACCTCGTGCCCCGCCTTGAGCAGGGCGCCCCACTCCGGGTGAAACGCGCGATCGATCCGTTCTTCGAGCAGCTCGCGCTCCTCGTCGAGGGCCTTGATGCGGGCTCGCACCCGCTCGATCCGCTTTCGGTGGGTGGCCAGCGCCTTGTCGTTGGCGGGCGTGGCCTTCTTGGCCTGGCTCGTCTCGAGCTTCTGCACCTGCCACAGGTGCAAGCGCAGCTCGTCCGCGTGGGCCTCGGCGAGGCGATCGAGCTCGTCGAGACGCGCGGCGTCCGCGCGGCCCTCGTCGTGCGCGGCGAGCTCGGCCGCCATCTCTTGGATCACCATCATGGTGCGCCACGCGCTCTCCTTCTTGGCGCGGAGCACGTCCCCGTAGATGTGATCACCGACGTACAAGATCTCGTCGCCCCCGAGCTCGAGCAGGCGCTCCATCTCGCTCAAGCAGCCGCCGGTGTAGAGCCTGCCCGGCTCGAAGCGCTCGGTGGGCGCCATCAGATCGGGCTCGGCCGGGCTCATCGTGAGATCGCACGCGGTGAAGAAGCGGGGCTTCTTGGCGGAGCAGACGATCGCGTCGAAGTAGTCCCGCCAGCGAGGGCGCGCCACGATCGCTCCGTCGAGCAGGTAGGTGAGGATCACCTCGCTGTAGGCGGGGCTCGAGTTGGTGATCAGAAAGAGCCGCTTGCCGGCCTCGAGCAGCTTGTTCAGCGCGTGCGGCAGCGAGGGATCGCGCTCGATGTAGCGCGCGGGATCGGCGGCGATCACGTCGACCACACTTCCGTCTTGGTGGGCGAGATCGATGCTCGCGCGGATGTCGTCGAAGAGCGTCCCGTAGTCGAGCTCGGGGGCCTTGCCCTCGGCGACGCGCAGCTGCTCGAGGTGCTCGACGGCGGTCGCGTACACGTGCACCTCGGGGAGCGCGTACAGCGTGTCGACCCAGTGGTAGCGCTTGGTCCCCGCGTGCACCGGGCGCGAGTGGTAGAGCCGCCGTCGCTCGCCGCGCGAGAGGCGCTCGTGCCCGTGGTAGGCGCGCTTGACGTAGCGGTAGCGGTCCATCTTGAGGACGTGCCCCAGCTCCTTGTCGACGTGCAGCCCGCGGATCGCGAAGTCGGAGCGCAGGGGCGCGGCGGCCAACGACGCCGGGTAGCCCCGCTCGATCAGCTTGCGGATCGTGACCTCGGTCTGGAGGCGATCCATCTCGTCCTGGCGGTAGATCGCGAGCGTGTAGTCGAGGTCGAAGCCCACCGCCGCGATGGCGTCCATGCGGAGGTTGCGGTTGACGAAGATGCGCGCGGCGCTGGGGATCGGCCCCGTCGTGATCGGGCGCGTCGCGCTCTCGGGGCTCTCGAGCGAAGCGGAGGCGAGCGGCAGGGGCAGCTGCGACACGAGCCCGGATGGTAGCGCAACCGGGAGGCGCGCCCGATCCGAAGCGCGATTTCATCGTCACGCGATCGCGCGTGACCCGGGGATCACCAGCCGCCGGCGAGGCTCAAGCCGACCGTGCTCGTGCTGAGGCTGCCGTCGGGCCCCGGCGAGAAGAGCGGCATCACCAGCGTGCTCGGCGCGGCGGCCTCGCCCTCGGTGCGGTGCTCCGGGACCATGAACACGGGTACGAGGTAGCCCACCACCATGCCGATGGCGGAGCCGACGAGCACGTCGGTGAGGTAGTGGCGGTCGGCGGCGACGCGGAGCGCCGCGACGGTGGTGGCCATCACGAGCGAGGTCGCGCACGACGCGCCGTCGGCGCCGCTGTCGCCGTAGAGGTTGCGCTCGAGGTGCATGGAGCACGAGAAGCCCGCGTTGGTGAACGCGACGCCGCTGTGCAGGCTGTAGAAGCTGGCGAACGCGTCGTCGTTGCCGCAGCCCGGCGCGTTGGGATCCTCTTCGCAGTAGCGCTCGTAGGGGCGGGCCCGCGAGACGCCCTCCTTCACCAGCTCGCCGAGGACGAGCGTCATGCCCAGCGCGAGCGAGTAGGCGACGCTCGCGTCGAGCGCGAGCTGCGGATCGTCGTTCGCGAGCGGGATGGCGAACGAGTCGAGGAGGAACGCGTTCACGACGCCCAGCGCGAGGATGATGTCGCTGATGCGCGCGGCCGTCTCGCGACCGTCGTGGCTGCCGATGCGGAACACGTCGCGCATCGGCTCGTCGAAGAGGATGCCGCCGCGCCAGCGCGCGCCCGGGTGGGTGCGCTCGACGATCGGCGTGTTCTGCGGCACCAGCGTCGCGTCCGGTCCGTTCATGAAGAGGTTGAGGCCCGCCGCGAGCGAGAGCCCGCTGCCGATCGCGAGGTGCCCCGCGGTGCCGGGCGGCGCGGAGAGCGCAGGCGAGCTCGAGGGCGGCACGACGGTCACGGTGCCCGCGCTGCTCGCGCCGGTGGTGCCGGGGACGGGGATGCCGGCCGAGGGGGCGGCGGAGAGCTGCGCGGAGGCGCGATGCGCGCACACGCTGGGCAGCACGAACGCGACGAGCGCGGCGACGCAGGGAGAAGAGAGGAGCTGCGCGATGGCCCGCATGCGCGCGATCCGACGCCGTCGGACGTGGGCCCGGAGCTGCTCGGCGATCGGACACTCGGCGCGGCGGCGGCTGGCTCGCGTGCGCTTCACTGGCACGCTCCGTTCGAGACTGCTCCGTTGCTACCTGCGTTCATGCTCGCTCCGTTCATGGCCACCTCGCTCGCGTGCTTCGTCGAAGGGTCTCGGATCGTTGCCCGTCTCGCATCACCGCTCGGTCATCGGTCGGACACCGATCGAAGCTGAGCTACTGAGCTATTGAGCTAGTCGGGCGTGGGCTCGGAGAGCGCCTCGGCGCGTCGGTCGTGCTCTCTCCGCAAGAAGAACGCGACCACCAACCACACGGAGGTGATGGCCACGCTCACGGCCACGAAGCTTACGGAGCCGAGGCCGATCGCGCTACCGCCGAGGACCACACCACCCGCGATCACGTCTCCCAATCTCACCACGACGGAGTCCAAGAGGACCTTCACGGAGTACTTCGCCTCGCGCGGCACCACGAGAAAGAGCGCGTTCCGTGCAGTGCCGTTGAGCGAGTAGTCGAGCGAGTTCTCGGTCACTTTCGCCACGGCCAAGACCATCAGCGCCACACCGGAGACGAGCACGGCGCCCTGTCCCAGCAGCGCGAACACCGGGAGGACCAAGATCGCGGCGCCTGCGCCCCCCTTCTTCATGATCCGACCGGTCAAGAACAGCTGGATGAGTAATCCGGCCGTGTTGAACGCGCCGAAGTAGAGCGACTTGAATTCGCGGACCTGCGCCTGCACCGCGTCGGTGTCCGCAGAGCCGCCCAGGGTGGACTCGATGTCCTCCAAGAGCACCCGATCGAGCAGGTACTCGCCCAGCGTGTTCTCGCAGTTCAAGAGCACGAGCAGCGCCGCGATCAGGAGGAAGTAGCGGTCGGACACGAGCTGCGCGAACGCGTTCTTTCCGTCCTTGCTCGGCGGCGGGGTGTCGTCCGCGTGCGAGTGCGAGTGCC
>CAYZQM010000015.1:0-24664 GCA_964480175.1 uncultured Sandaracinaceae bacterium | reverse complement strand
CCGATGCACCCAGCGCGCGCCGATCAGCGTGCTGAGCAAGATGACGAGCGCACACACGAAGATGCCGCCCGTGCCCACCGCGTCCCCGATCGGCTCGGCCGCGTACGCGCCGGCGATCGCGCCGAGCGAGCTGCCGAGGCCGATCACCGCGAAGAGACGGCGTCCCTCGGCCTCGCTGTACACGTCGTTGGCGAACGCCCAGAGCTGCGCGATCACGAAGACGTTGAAGACGCCGACCCACACGTAGAAGGGCAGCGCGATGCTCATGCCCGACGCGTAAGCGAGCGCGAAGAGCCCGAGGTTCGCCGCGAAGAAGAGGGTGACGACGACGACGAGGCGGAAGCGACCGACGCGCCCCGAGAGCCAGCCGAACGCGGAGACCGCCGGGATGAGCAGCACCGCCTGCCCCGCGGCCACGTAGACCTTCACCTCGGCGTCGTAGTGCGAGAGCACCAGCGTCTCGCGCGCCACCTTCAGGAGGTAGTAGGAGAAGAGGAGCGAGAAGAGCGTGATCGCGAGCACACCAGCGCGCGCGCCTTCGCCGGGCTGGACGTCGCCGACGACGCGCAGCACCCGATCGAGCCAGCTCGCCTCGCCTTGCGCTGGGGCAGGGCTGCTTTCGTCGGAGGACGCCATGGGGTGGGTGCTCTAGCACCACCCCGTGGGGTTGCTGCCCGCGCCGCGAGAGGCAGCCTTCAGACCATCTCGAGCATCAGGGTCTCGGGGCTCTCGAGGTACCCGATGATGTCGTAGGCGAACGCGGCGCCGACGTGGCCGTCGACGATCCGGTGATCGAAGGAGAGCGAGAGGAGCATGACCTCCCCGATCACGATCTGATCGGCCTTCACCACCGGCTTCTTCTTGATCTGGTGCACCCCGAGGATGCCGACCTCGGGGAAGTTGAGGACCGGCGTCGCGAAGAGCCCGCCCTGGGTGCCCAGCGACGTGATGGTGAAGCCCGAGCCGCTCAGGTCGGCGGACGCGATGGTGCCGGCCTTGGCGGCGGAGCCCAGGCGATCGATCTCGGCCGCGATCTCGAGGATCGTCTTCTGATCCGCGTCCTTCACCACCGGCACCATCAGCCCCTGATCGGTCGAGGCGGCGATACCGACGTGGAAGTACTTGCGGTAGACGAGCTCGTTCGTGCTCTCGTCGAGCGCCGAGTTGAGCACCGGGTGCCTCTTCAGCGCGCCCACCACCGCCTTCACGATGAAGGGCAGGAAGCTGAGCTTCACGCCGGCCTTGTCCGCGGCGGGCTTCATGCGCGCGCGGAACTCCTTGAGGCGACCGACGTCGCACTCCTCGACGAACGTGAAGTGCGCGGCGGTCTGCGTGGAGGTCTGCATCCGCTCGGCGATCTTGCGGCGCACCCCGACGAAGGGCTTTCGCTCCTCGAGCGGCTGACCGCGATCACGGGTCCCCGCGGGGATGGCGATCGAGACGGGCGCGCGTCCCAAGCCCGCCTTGGCGACCGGGGCGCTCGCGGCCGGCGCGCTCGCGGCCGAGGCGAAGCGCTTCACGTCGTCGAGCGAGACGCGCTTGCCCGCGCCGGTCGGCTTCACCTTGCGCAGATCGACGCTCAGATCGCGCGCGAGCTTGCGCACCGCGGGCGTCGCGAGCGGGCGCGCGTCAAAGTGGCCCTCGTCGTGCGCGCCGTTGACCTTGGCGGGGGCCTTGGCGGGCGCGCCCGCGATCACGTCTTGGCTCGTCTTGCTGCCGAAGAAGGACGCGCCCGGCAGGGTGTCCTTGATGTCGCCGACCGCAGTCGCCGCGGGGCCTTCGCTGCCCGAAGCGCTCGCCGGCTTGGCGGCGGACTTTTCAGGCGCGCTCGGAGTCGGCGCTGCGCTCGCGGGGGCCGCGCTCGCGGGAGCCGCGCTCGGAGCCGCGGCGGCGACGGCCTCGTCGGTCTCGATCGCGACGAGCAGCGTGCCGACGGGGACGATCTGTCCGACGTCGGCGTGGGTGGTGAGGATCGTGCCCTTCTTGGGCGCGCCGATGGTGACCGTCGCCTTGTCGGTCATCACCTCGACCATCGGCTGGTCTTCCTTGACCACGTCGCCGGCCTTCACGTGCCAGGCGACGATCTCGCCCTCGGCGACGCCCTCACCAATGTCCGGAAGCTTGAATTCGAATCGGGCCATGACCTCAGTACCTCGCCGTCTCGACGAGCTTCGGCAGGATGCGGTGAGCGAGCGGCAGGTACTCGTTCTCCAGGGTGTAGGGGAAGGGCGTGTCGAAGCCGGTCACGCGCGCGGGCGGCGCGAGCAGGTGCACGAACGACTTCTCGCAGACGCTCTGCAGGATCTCGGCCCCGAGACCGCACGCCTTGGGCGCCTCGTGCACCACGACGATGCGACCGGTCTTCTCGACCGAGCGCGCGATCATCTCGATGTCCATCGGCCAGAGCGTGCGGGGATCGATGACCTCGCACTGGATCCCCTGCTCGGCGGCCTGCTCGGCGGCGGTCAGCGCTTCGTAGAGCATCGCGCCCCACGCGACGACCGTCACGTGATCGCCCTCGCGCACGATCTTTCCTTCCGACAGCGGCACCGTGTAGCGCTCGTCGGGCACGTCCATCTTCACCGCGCGGTAGACCCGCTTCGGCTCGAAGAAGAGCACCGGGTCTTCATCGGCGATGGCGCTCGCGAGCAGCCCCTTGGCGTCGTACGGGTTGCTCGGGCAGACGACCTTGAGGCCCGCGACGTGGACGAAGAGCGCCTCGGGCGACTGCGAGTGGTACGCGCCGCCCTTGATGCCGCCGCCGACCGGCGTGCGGATCACCATCGGGCAGGTGTACTCACCGCCCGAGCGGTAGCGGAACTTCGCGGCCTCGCTGACGATCTGATCGAACGCGGGGTAGATGAAGTCGGAGAACTGGATCTCCGCGATCGGGCGCATGCCGTACGCGGCCATGCCGATCGCAGTGCCCACGATCCCGCCCTCGTTGAGCGGCGTGTCGATCACCCGGTCGTCGCCGAACTCGTCCCAGAGGCCCTGGGTCACCCGGAACACACCGCCGACCTTGCCGACGTCCTCACCGAGGATCAGCACCCGCTCGTCGGCCTGCATCTCCTGCCGGAGACCCTCGTTCAGGGCCTGCACCATGGTCTTTTGGGTCATGCGTCTCTCTGCTGCTCGGTGCGTCGCCGCGCTGGGCGACGCGAGAAAGGTGGGGGCGCGAGGCAGGGCCTCGGTGTCGGGGCTCAGTGCGCTTCGGGCGCGCCGTCCGGCGCGCGGAGGTAGGCAGGCACTTCGGAGAAGACCTGCGCGAAGAGCGAGTCCTTGCCGGGCAACGGCGCGCTGCGGGCCTCGCGGTAGCCCTGCTCGATCTCGCCCATGATCTCGCGCCGCAGACCGAAGTCGGCCTCGTCGTCGAGCGCGCCCTCGGCGATCAGCTCGGCGCGCAGCTCGGCGAGCGGATCGGGATCGAGGCGGATGCGGGCCTCGATCAGCGTGGGGCCCTCGCCCGCCTTCGCGCGCAAGAGCGCGCCCGATACCGCCTTGTGCACCGCGCTCGCCGTGCCCGGGACGCTCACACCGGCGACCCCGTACGCCACCGACTTGTCGACCACCTCGACGTCGGGCGCGGGCGCCTCGCTGCCGTCGGTGCGGATCACGAACACGATCGGCGCCTTGGTCACGCCCGCGAAGTTCACCGCGCTGTGGAAGTCGCCAGCGTCCGCGGCGGTCTCGGGCAGGAACGTGAGGACCGCGCCGCGATCCTTCTTCAGCTTCATCGCCCACGCGAAGCCCGCAGCCTCGGTGAGGTGCTGGGCCAAGAGCGGCGAGGGGCAGCCGACGTGATGCGCCCGCGAGGCGAACACCCCGGGGCTCGCGTGGCCGAGCTGGGGATCGCTCGCGGAGCCGACGACGTGGTGCAGATAACGGCTCACCGGCGCGCCGCGCACGAACGCGGCCGCGTGATCGCGCGGCGTCCCGAAGACCCAGTCGTCTTGCTCGAGCGCGATGGCGGCGGCGCAGATGACGATCTCGGCGCGCTGACCATCCGGGTGGTAGCCGATGCTGCCCGCGCGGCTGAGCACCGCGAGGCGCTCGTCGAGCAGGCGAGAGCGCACGGCGTGACGGTAGACGTCGAGCGTGAGGGACATGAGCGCGGCCGGTCTATCACGAGGCGTTGTCGATGCACACGCCTGTCGCTCCGTGTGCGACGACGCGCTGCGGCAGCACCCGATGCGTGGCGCGAGCGAGCGCGCATCGCGCGGCGCACGAGAGGCGCACCGCGGCGGAGCGCTCAGCTCGCCAAGAAGAAGAAGTAGCCTGCGCCCGCGCCGATCAGGCCGAGGACGACGAAGGCCGCGGCCGCGATCCCGAGGTAGAGCCAGGTGCGGTTGGGAGACGCCTCCTGCATGGCCGTCGCGGGGGCGACCGGCGCGGGTGCGGCGATCGGCGCGCTCGGCGGAGGCACGTGCTGGGCGGCCTGCGGCTCGGCGCCGAGGTACGCCGCGGGCGTCGGGACGGCCTCGAGCGCGGCGAGCATCTCGACGGCGTCGGCGAAGCGCTGATCCTTCTTCTTGGCGAGCGCCTTCTGCACCACCGCCTCGAGCTCAGGGCGCACGGTGAGGTTCTCGCGCATCGTGCTCATCACGGGCGGCGGCTGCAGCAGGTGCATCCGCATGATCTCGACCTGGTTCTCCGCCTCGAAGGGCCAGCTCCCGGTGACGAGCTCGTAGAGCACGATGCCGGCCGAGTACACGTCGCCGCGCGCATCGACCGGCTGCCCGGTCGCTTGCTCGGGCGACATGTACGCCGGCGAGCCGAAGACCGAGCCCTGCATCGTGAGCTTCTTGCCCGCGCCCCACTTGTCTTCGTCCTCGAACTTCACCAGGCCGAAATCGAGGAGCTTCGCGCGCCAGCGGCTGCCGTCCCAGCTCACCCAGACGTTCTCGCTCTTCAGATCGCGGTGCAGCACGCCCTTGCCGTGCGCGAACGCCAATCCGCGCAGGACGTCCTTGGCGAGCTCGATGCCGGTCTGGGGATCGGGGGTGTGCTCGACCACCATCTCCTCGAGCGAGCGCCCCTCGAGCAGCTCCATCACCAAGTAGGGCAGGCCATTGTCGACCCCGTAGTCGCGCACCTCGAGCACGTGCGGGTGGCGCAGCGCGAAGAGCGCCTTGGCCTCGCGCTCGAAGCGCTCGCGCAGCGCGGGATCGCCGACCGCGCTCGCCTCCATGACCTTCACCGCGCAGAAGCCACCCGCGTTGTCCGTGGCCTTGTAGACCGCGCCCATCGCGCCTGCGCCCAGCTTCTCCACCAGCACGTACTTGCCGCCGATGGTGCGCCCCACCAGCGCGTCGGCCGGCGTCATGGTGACGCGATCGTTCATGGCGACGCGGGCTCTTCGCTCGGGGGCGAGTCGCCCTCGTCCAGCGAGTCCAGATCGTCGAGGCCACCCTCGTCGTCCAGCGAGTCCAGCGAGTCGAGATCGTCGAGGCCGCCGCCGTGATCGTCGAGCGAGTCGAGATCGTCGAGCGAGTCGAGATCCATGTCGTCGAGGCTCAGATCGTCGAGCGAGTCGAGATCGTCGAGCCCGCCACCCTCGTCGCCGAAGTCGTCGAGCCCGCCGCCGCCGTCGTCGAGCGGATCACCCGCCGGCATCACCCCCGCCGCGGCCGACTCCTCGTCGAGCAGCGCGGTGGAGAACCAGGGAACGTACGTGACCGCCATCAGCGCGATCAGGAGGATCGCGATGAAGGGCATGACCGCCTTGTAGAGCACCGCGACCGGCTCGTTGAAGCGGAACGACGCGATGAAGAGGTTCAGGCCGACCGGCGGCGTGAGGTAGCCGATCTCGAGGTTGAGCAAGAAGATGATCCCGAGGTGGTACGGGTTCACGCCGAAGGCCGTCGCGATCGGGATGATCAGCGGGACCACCACGACGACGGCGGAGAAGATGTCCATCAGCATCCCCACCACGATGAGGAAGCAGTTGAGGACGAGGAGGAACATCGTCGGGCTGCTGATGAACTGCTGGAGCCACTCGAGCAGGATGCCGGGCACGTCGGCCTGGATGAGGAAGCCGGTGAAGCCGAGCGCGGTGGCCAAGATCGCCAAGATCGCGCCGAGCATCGTCATGCTCTCCCGGATGATCCGGTTCAGATCCGAGAACTTCAGGTCCTTGTAGATGAAGACCTCGATCACCAAGCAGTAGAGCGCGGTGAACGCGGCGGCCTCGTGGATCCGGAGGAACCCGAAGACCAAGCCGAGCAGCAGCACGATCGGCAGCGCGACCTCCCACTTGGCCTCCCACAGCGTGGCGCGCGCGTTCTTCAGATCGAACGGGGTGCGCTCGATCTTGCCGAGCGCGCCGGTGTACGCCGCGTAGATGCAGAGCGCGGCGACGCTGATCATCCCGGGGATGAGCCCGGCGATGAAGAGCTTGTCGATCAGGATCCCGCCGACGACCGCGTAGAGCACGATCGGCAACGACGGAGGGAAGAGCAGGCCGAGCGAGCCGGCCGAGGTGATGAGGCCGAGCGAGAAGTGCTTGGGGTACCGGTCGCTGATCAGCGCCGGGTACAAGAGACCGCCGATCGCGACGATCGTGATGCCCGAGCCACCGGTGAACGTGGTGAAGAACGCCGACGCGATCAGACACACGATCGCCAGGCCGCCCGGCATCCAACCGAACCACGCCTTGCTGACGGCGACCAAGCGCCGCGGGGTGCCCGCCTCGGCGAGCACGTAGCCCGCGAACACGAAGAGCGGCAGCGTGACCAGCGTGGGCGAGTCGGAGAAGCGCTCCGAGAACACGTCGACCGCGGCCGACGTCGCGGTGCCGTTGGGCTCGCTCTGGAAGAGCATGATCGCGGCGAAGCCGAAGATCGCGAAGAGCGGGGCGCCGAGCGCCGCGAGCAAGATCAGACCGAGGAGGATGATGGGATCCATGGCTCAGGCCTCGCCCTTCTCGTCCGCGTCGGAGGGCTCGGGATCGTCGAGGTGATCGGAGCCGGGAAGGACGGCGGGACCCGGGACCTCATGGGCCTTCTCTTCGGCCTCGGTCGCGGCCGTCTTCGGCGGCGGGTTCGCCACCTGCATGAAGCCGTGGACGCCGTGGCCGAAGAAGCGGATCGCCATGAACACGAACGCGACGGGCACGATCAGCTGCGCCGCCGCGGACGGGGTCTCGACGGGGACGTCGATCGCCGCCAGGCCGCTGCGCAGCGCGCAGAAGATCTTCGGGGCGCTCAGGTCCGAGGCCGCGAGCTGCTCGGCGGTCGCCTCGCAGATGTGCAGCGCCTCTCCGTCGGCGAGCACCTCGTAGCGCAGCGGACGCTCTTCGCCGTTGATGAGGACCGCGCCCCAGAACGCGCGCGCGAGCATGAGCGAGATGAGGCCCGCGGCGATGCCGACCAAGCCGCGCACCAGGCGCTTGCCTTGGTCGTTGAGCAGCTTGGGCAGCACGTCGATGCCGATGTGCCGCTCCTCGCGCGTCGCGAGCGAGGCCCCGAGGAACGCGAGCCAGAGCGTCCCCTTCTTGAGGAAGTCGTCGATCCACGCGAGCTCGGTCAGCGCGTCGTTCGCGAACGAGAGGTCGAGGTAGGTGAGGTTCCGAAAGAGCGCCTGGACGCTGGCCAGGACGATCATCGTGAGCAGCACGACCGCCGCGATGGCTCCTTCACCGCGTGCCAGGCCGGTATCGGCTTTGCGAATCCAATCCAATCTGCGCCTCTTGTTGGTCGATCCGCCCGAGCAGGGCGGTGGGGCGCGAGGGTACACCAAAGCCCGCGACCAAAAACGTGTGCGTTGTGGGCGTGGTCGGGCAATCGTTCGCGCCCCTAGCACCTGGCTTTTCAGGCGGCTTTCAGCGGGAGCGCGCCCGCAAGCGAGCGTCGAGGAGCGTACGTGACGAGGCCGAGTGCGGACGTAGGCCCCGATCAAAGTCGTCTGGAAAGCCGTGGCCGATGCCCATGAACGGGTACGTGGTCGGGGGTGGGGGCGGGGTGATAGATTCGCGCCGTGCCGGGTGAACGCGAGCGACGCCATGCGTCTTGATGCCGTACGTACCGGCACGCTCGTGGAGGACCGCTACCGCCTGGTCCGCTGCATCGGCAGCGGCGGCATGGGCGAGGTGTGGGAGGCGGTGCACGAGGCGATCGGGCGCAAGGTCGCCCTCAAGATCTTGCTGCCGCAGTTCGCGCGCGACCGCGAGGTCGTCGGGCGTTTCCACCGCGAGGCCCGCGCCACCTCGCGCATCGGCGATCCCCGCATCGTCGACGTCCTCGACATGGGCCTGTTGTCGGACGGCGCGCCCTACCTCGTGATGGAGCTGCTGTCGGGCGAGACGCTCGGGCAGGTGCTCGCGCGGCAGGGCCAGCTCTCGGTGCGGAGCGCCGCTCGCATCGCGATCGAGATCGCAGGGGCCCTGGGTGCAGCGCACGACGCTGACGTGATCCATCGGGATCTCAAGCCCGAGAACGTGTTCTTGCTGGGATCGTCGAGCACGCCCGAGCACGAGCGAGCGATCAAGGTGCTCGACTTCGGCGTCGCGAAGATGCGGAGCGCCGACGACGAGGTGAGCCTCACCCAGACGGGCGCAGCGGTCGGCACGCCCACGTACATGTCGCCCGAGCAGGCCTCGGGGCTGGCGAACGTCGATGCGCGCAGCGACGTGTGGTCGCTCGGGGTGCTCCTCTACCGGATGCTCGCGGGCCAGACACCCTTCGTGGGCGACAGCTATGCGCTGCTCCTCGTCGCGATCTTGGCGCAGCCCCCGACGTCGATGCTGAAGTTCCGCGGCGATCTGCCGCCCTCGCTCGAGCGCTTCTTGATGCAGCTCTTGTCCAAGGAGCGGAGCGAGCGCCCGGCGAGCATGGCGGAGGTGATGAAGCGCCTCGAGCCCTTCGCGGGCTGGGCGCACATGAGCGGCACCCGACCCGTGCGAGCCGAGCCCCGCGCGCCGGCGCCGCCCGCGGACGACGATCCCACCATCCACACTCCGTCCTTGCCCGCGATGCGCACGCGCTCGCCTGCGCCCGAAGCACCCCCGCGCGCGTTCGCCTCGACGCTGCCCTCGCGGCGCACCGGCGGGCTGACGGCGGCCGAGCTCGCGCGCGCGGCCGAGCACACCCGCGCCGATCTCGATCGGCTCGAAGGCGGGCGCGCGTCGATCCCCGTCGCGCGCGGCACCTCGCCTGGACGAGCGCACGACGCGGAGCCGTCGCGGGGTCGTGCGCTCGCCTCGAGCGCAGCGCCGCTGCCGCTGCGGCGCACGCCACCTTCGCACCTGATGATCAGCGGCGAGCACCGCATCGCCGAGCCCGGGGACGAGGTGACCATCACGCTCGAGGAGCTCCTGCGCGGGGTGCCGCCCGGCGCGTCGATCAAGGCGATGTTCCTGACCGAGATCCTGGCGCGGCACAGCGATCGCGCAGAGGTGCTGCAAGCGGCCGGAGTCAGCGTCGGTCGCTGGGTGGCGTTCTCGGACGCGGGCTTCTCCGAGTGGGTCCGCCTCGTCGATGCCTCTGCGCGCCTGCGCTTCGGGCGCGCGGGCCGCGCAGGCTCGCTGCGCGCGGTGGCGCAGACCGCCTACGAGGCGTTCGCCGCGAGCCTCGCGGGCAAGGTGATCTTCGGGAGCTTGGGGCGCGAGCCCGATCGCATCCTCGAGGCGCTGCCGCGCTTCGCGGTGAACGTCGTGCCGCTCGAGATCGAGGGCACTCGGATCGAGCGCGGCCACCACCGCCTCGCGATGAGCGGCTTCGGCCCGAAGGTCGTCGAGGGCCTCTTGCTCGGCGTGGTCCAAGGCGCGCTCGCGGGCTGCCCCGAGGGGTTGAGCTACCGCCTCGAGGTCGAGAGCCCGACCCGCACCATCATCGACGTGCGCTGGGCGTAGACCGTCAGTCGAGCGCGGCGCGGTAGGCCTCGCGCCAGCGCTCGACGGAGAGCACCCGGTGCGCTTCGGTGACGGCGACCGCCGCCGCGCGACGGTGGGGCGCGAGGTGCTCGAGCGAGAGCGCCTCGAGCGGGAGCTGCTCGAGCCGGCCCGCGAGCTCGGCGTGCGCGCGCTGCACGTCGAGCGCGCTCGCGTCGCGAGGCAGCGAGAGGATCGCGAAGTAGTCGCCGTCCTGACCGCGGGCCGCGAGCCCCTCGAGCCACTGCGCGATCGAGGCCATGGACGTGGCGTCGCGCGGCGGCTGCGCGGCAGGCGCGTCGTGCACTTCGAGGGCGCCGAGCGCGGCGAGCAGCACGATCGCGCCAGGCAGCCCGGGGCTCTCCCAGCCCGCATCCAGGAGCTCGTCCACCGAGACGCGTCGCGCGCTCCCGAGCAGCGCGTCGAGCTCGGGTGGCAGCGCGCACGCCTCGGCCCACAGCGGATATGCGCCGGTCGCGCTCAGCTCGGCGCCGGGCAGCGCAGAGCGCGCCGCCGCGCGATCGAGCGTGCGCCCCGCGAGCTCGAGCAGCGTCGCCGCGAGCGAGGCCGCGAACGGGCGCGCGGACGAGCTCCCCCCGATCGGGCGCGGGCTCGGACCGATCGCGTAGCGCACCCGCGATGCGCCGATCACCTCGCGCAGCAGGCGGATCCGCTCGATGCGTCGCAAGCTCGCCTCGCGCAGCGGCGAGAGCAAGCCCGCGCTGCGCCGCCGCGAGAGCTCGGCGTCCGCGGCGTCCTCGCTGCGCTCGCGCCCATCGCCGTCGAGGCTCGCGAGCACCCGGCCCGCGATGGGGCCCTGCATCGACGTCACCTGCCCGTCGCGGAGCGTCAACACGATCGGCGGGCTGGCCGTCTCGATCCCCTCGAGCGAGAGCTGGACCACGCCGCTCACCAAGCACTCGCGCAGCGCGCCGACCCACGCGCGCAGATCGCCTTCGCCGCTGCGATCGATCGGACCGGTCGCGACGGGATCCTTGGGCTCGGTGCTGGCGCGCGCCACGCTCGGGGTCCGCTGGGCCGAGCTTTCGGTGATCGGGCGCGGCCGCTCGGAGAAGCGCCGCGGCGCGGGCGTGAGCGCGTCGGGCGCGAGCGACGGACGCTCGCTGCGGTGCTCGGGGCGCGATGGGGTCCGGGCCGGATCCAGCGTGCGCGCCTCGATCACACCCAGCGTGCCGCCCGTGGTGCGGGGCAGCGCCTCGAGGCGCACCTCGGGCACCGCGCCCACGAACGTGAGCGAGTCGAGCGCGGGCTCCTCGTCGGGCTCGTTGCTCGGCCCGTAGAGCAGCTCTTGCGGGACCAGCTCGCGCGCAGAGGTCTCGCCGCGCGGCAGGCTCGGCTCGGTGGGCGGCAGGTGAGGAAAGACCCTGCGATCGGCGGCGGACAAGAGCGCCGCGAGGGCGGGCGAGACGGGCGCGTCGAACGCGATCTCCACGCTCGAGGGCTCGATGGTGGAGAGCACCGGCGCCGGATCGCTCCCGCGCACCTTGCGGCCCGGCACTTCGATCTCACCCGAGCCCGGCTCGCGCTCACTCGGCTCTTGCCGCGCGTCGTCGAAGCCGTCGCTGCGCGCGCTCACCTGCGAGCGCTCGCCCAAGTCCAGCGTGCGCTCGCGCAGGCCCGGGCCCTCGCTCGGTCGGCGACCGCGGCTGGTGACCCGATGCACGGCGGCTACCAGATCCGTCTCCATGCGCTCGCGCGCGACGGTCCAGTCGGCGCCGAAGCTCGGGCCGGGCACCTCGGGCTCGCTTCCGGGCGGCGCGCCCACCAAGACGACGGGCATGTCGGGGCGCGCACCGTCGTCCCGCAGCGCACGCAGCGCCATCAGCGCAGCGGGCGCGTCGCCCGCGAGCACGGCGACGTCCTGATCCAGCGTCGTGATGTCGCCGAGCTCCGCGAGCTCCACCACGAAGCCCGCCGCCCGGAGCGTCGCGGCGAGCGCGAGGCCTTCGGAGCCGGGATCGAGGAGGGCGACGCGCACGGGGCCGCCAGTGTAGCGGAGCCCGGGGCGCGGCCTCACCCCCAGAAGTCGTAAAAGTTGAACCAGTTGTCCGGCGCCTTGCGCGCGTAGTGCTCGAGGCGCGCCGCGTACTGCGCGGCGTACGTCTTCACCGCGCCCATGCGATCGCCTCGAGGCAAGACGATCTTGTCGGCGAAGGGCTCGCAGTAGAGGTCGTAGGTGTCGGGGTCGCGGGCGATGCCGAAGGTGAGATAGACCGGACAGCGGAGCGTCGCCGCGAGCAAGAAGGGGCCGGCGGGGAACGACGCCTCGCGACCCAGAAAGGGCACCTTCACGATGCGATCGGCCGTCGCGTTCGGCGGGATGCGATCGCCGAGGATGGCCACCAGCGAGCCGCGCTCGATGTGCTCGCGGATCTTGAGCATCGCGTCGAGCCCTCCGGCGTCGTCGAGCTCGAGCACGCGCGCGGCGCTCTCCGGATCGAGCTTGGCGAGCGCGTCGTTCAGCATGCGCGCGTTCTTGGTGTACATGAGCGCGTGCACCGGCAGCTGCTCGTTGCCGCTGGCGACGCGCATCGCGTAGAAGCTGCCGAGGTGCGCGCCGAGGAGGATCGCGCCCTGCTTGGTGTCGCGCAGCCCGATGAGGTGATCGTTGCCGGTGCGGGTGACCCGGAACGGCTCGGTCTTGCCCGACACCAGGAAGAACGCATCGAGCGTGCAGTGCACGAAGCGCAGCATGTGCCGGTACAGCGTGCCGAAGCCGACGGCGCCGCGGCCGAGCTGCGCGTAGAAGAGGCGCAGCGCGGCGCGCGCGCGGGGCGCGGTGAGCGTGTAGTAGAAGGCCACGAAGCGCGCGATGAAGCGCCCGAAGGTGCGGCCGAAGAACGTGGTGAGGAACACGGTGAAGCGGATCGCGAACACGCCGCCGCGCTCCCTCGCCGTCAGCCACCCCTGCGCCGAGGCGTCGGTCGCCGTCTCGCTCGCCTCGCTCATGCGGGCAGGAGCGGGCGCCGGAAGATCGCGTGCATCGATCGGCGCCACATCAGGCGGGTGTGCATCTTGGCGATCAGCCAGTTGTCCTCGAACGCGCGCCAGTGCGAGACGCCGCCCTCGGCGGAGGAGAAGTAGCGGACCTTGGTGGGCACGTGGACGAAGGGCAGACCCATCCACGCGAGGCGAACCACGATCTCGGGGTCGAAGTCCATCCGGCAGCCGATCGTGTTCGTCGCGATCGCGGGCGCGAGGGGATAGAGGCGAAAGCCGCAGAGCGGATCGCCGACCCGATCGTCGCCCACCTCGCGCCGGGTCCAGAAGATGGTGACCTGGCGGAGGATCTTGCGGTGGGTCGGCGCGGTCTCGTCGAAGATCGGCTGCCCGAGGATCACCGCCTCGGGCTGCTTGCCGCCGAGCTCGAGGAAGGTCTCGATGTCCTCGAGCGCGTGCTGTCCATCCGCGTCGACCTGGAGCGCGTGGGTGAAGCCCAGCTCGAGCGCGAAGCGAAAGCCCGTCTTCACCGCGGCGCCCTTGCCGCCGTTGACCGCGCGGCGGGTGACGTGCGCGAGCCCGTCCTGCCCCAGCTTCTCCACCTCGAGGCGGTTGGCCTCGCCGCTGGCGTCGTCGACGACCACCACGTCGGGCAAGAGCGCCCGCACCGCGAGCACGACGCGCCGGATGGTGCCGGGGTTGTCGTAGGTGGGGATGAGGATGCAGGGACGGAACGTCACGGGCGCCCGAGATTTGGCGAGTCGCGCGGGGGCTGCAACCCGTGAGGCAACGGAACACGCCTCGGCGACGTACTCGCTGGCACCGGCCCGCCCACGCTGCGACGATTGGCCACATGGGCGCCAGCGGACGCGGATGCTCTATTGCTGCGCTCACCCCTTTCGGAGATCTCGATGACTCGCTTTCTGCCCTTGCTCTTCGTCGCCTTCGCGCTCGCTGGCTGTCCCACGGACGAGAACGGCGGTGACACCGGGATCCTGACGTTCCCCGACTGCGAGGCGATCATCGAGGCCTGCCACGACGTGGACGACGGCACCCCGGGCATGGCCTCCGACTGCCACGACCTGGCGCACGACGCGGACTCGAACGACGACTGCGCGCCGATGCGCGCCGCGTGCGTGACGGCGTGCATGGCGATCGACGGCGGCGTCCACCACGACGAGGACGCGGGCGAGCACCACCACGACGAGGACGCGGGCGAGCACGAGCATTGAGCTCGAGGTCTCGCCGCGACTGAGCGATGCGCAGCGCCGTCGAGCCGGCCGCGGCCCCTCTCGCGCCGCTGGTGCGCCTTCGTTGGCTAGCGATCGGCGCGCAGCTGATCGCGGTCTTGGTCGCGCGCTACGGGATCGGGCTGCCGATCGAGCTGCCCTGGATCGCACTGGTCCTGGGGATCGCGGCGCTCTCGAACGTCGCGCTCGCGCGCTCGGGGGCGAGCGAGGGCCTGGTCGGGCCCGTGCTCTTCTTGGACACGGTGCTGCTCACCGCGCTCCTTCACTTGAGCGGAGACGCGTCGAACCCGTTCTCCATCGTGTACTTGGTGCAGGTCACGCTCGCCGCGGTGCGCACCCCGCCGCGCTGGACGTGGGCCATCACCGGCAGCTCGATCATCGGCTACGGCACGCTCTTTCTCCGCGCGCCCGCGCCGAGCGCGCACTCGATGCACGGCATGCATCACCACGCGGCCCACGGCGCGGCGCACGAGGCCGTCTTCTCGGCGCACCTCTATGGGATGTGGCTCGCGTTCGCGATCACCGCGGTGCTCGTCGCGCTCTTCGTGTCGCGGGTGGCGCGCGCGCTCGAAGAGGAGCGGGTGCGCGCCGATCGCGCGGCGCGCCTCGTCTCGGTCTCCACGCTCGCCGCGGGCGCGGCCCACGAGCTCTCGACCCCGCTCGGCACCATCAAGCTCGCGGCCGCAGAGCTGACGCGCGCGATCGATCGCGGCGTGGGCGCCGCCGAGCTCGCCGACGACGCGACGCTGATCCGCGCCGAGGTCGATCGCATGAGCGCGGTGCTCGAGCGCCTGCGGCACCGCAGCGGGGAACGCGACGGCGAGGCGCCGACGTCGTTCACCCTGCTCGCGCTCTCGGGCGACGTGAGCGAGGCGCTCGAGGGCACGCCGATCGAGCTGCGCACCGAGGCGGGCGATCGGGAGCTCACCTTGCCGCGCAAGGGCGTGCTCGCGGCGATCGTGAACCTGGCGAAGAACGCGCTCGACGCCTCCGAAGAGCGCGCGCGTGGAGGGAGTGGCGAGGCGACGCCCGTCGAGATCGATCTCGGGGTGCGGGGCGAGCGGCTCGTGGTGCGCGTCGCCGATCGGGGCGCGGGGATCGCCGAGACGATCCGCGAGCACCTGGGCGAGCCCTTCGTCACCACCAAGGAGCCGGGGCACGGCATGGGCCTCGGGCTCTTTCTGGTGCGGAGCCTCGCCGAGGGGCTCGATGGGACCTTTCGGCTCGAAGCGCGCGAGGGCGGCGGCGCGCTCGCGGAGCTCGAGCTTCCGAGGAGTGTGGTGTGAGCACGAGCGAGCGAGTGGAGAGCCCGCCGTCGGTCCTCTTGGTCGACGACGATCAGGTCTTTCGGAGTCGGCTGGCCAAGGCGTTCTCCGACCGAGGCTACGAGGTGCGCCAAGCCGGGACGGCAGCGCAGGCGATCGAGGCGGCGAACGAGGAGAGCCCCGAGCACGCGGTGATCGATCTGAAGATGCCGGGCGGCTCGGGCCTGCTCGCCGTGCGCGAGCTGTCGCGGATCGATCCGTCGACGAAGATCGTGGTGCTCACCGGCTATGGCTCGATCGCCACCGCGCTCGAGGCCGTGCGCCTCGGCGCGACGCACTACCTGCAGAAGCCCGCGGACGTCGAGGAGATCGAAGCGGGCTTTCGTCGCGGTGAGCTCGGACCAAACGACGGGATCGAGCGCGAGCTGCCGGTCCCCTCGCTCGCGCGGGTCGAGTGGGAGCACATCGATCGGGTGATGGCCGACGTGCAAGGCAACGTGTCGCAAGCCGCGCGCTTGCTCGGTCTGCACCGCCGATCGCTGCAGCGGAAGCTCCAGAAGCGCCCCGTGAAGCGCTGAGCGAACACCCCACGGAGCGCACCACTTTTTAGACAGCGATCACCTCGGTGGTGAGGATGCCCGCATCCGAAACCACGGAGGCTAGATCATGAGTTCATTCAAGCAGAGCGCGCTCGTCCTGGGCGCGATGACGGCGGGGCTGCTGGGCGCGAGCCCCGTGGCGGAAGCGCAGGACTTCGGCATCGGCGGCGGCGTGACGCTCGCCGCTCCGATCGGCACGGCGGACCTGCCGGGGCCGCTCGTGGGTCTCGAGGCGGTCTACTGGCTCGACGACAACCTCGCCCTCGACTTCTACGCCAACCTCGGCGTGCTCGTGCCCGACGGAGGCGACACCCGCTTCGACCTCGGCATCGCGGCCGGTATCCTCTATGCGCTCGCGCAAGGCGACGACACGAAGCTCGAGCTCGGCGCGCGCTTCGGTGTCCTCGGCACCATCAACGCGACCTTGATCCCGGGCGCGGACGACGAGGACGCGGATCTCTTCCTCGACGTGCTGCTCCGCGTCGAGCACTGGTTCGACAGCCACTTCGCGATCAATGGACAGGTCGGCGTGAATTTCCGCGGCGACCCCGACGCGAACCCCGGCTTCGCGATGTACGTCGGCGCGCAGGGCGGCCTCGGCCTCATGTACTACTTCGACGGCAACGCGCGTCCCGGTGACGGCAGCCCGCCCGAGCCCGAGCCGGCCCCCGCGCCGCGCTACGAGCCCGCGCCCGCCCCGGCGCCCGCGCCGGCCTCCGATCCGCCCCCCGCGGCGGATCCCGAGGGCTCGGCCGGCTGGTGATCTCGAGGTGAGCGACCCCCTCGGTGGGCCGCTCCGCATCGAACGAGAGCGAGCGCGTCTGCAACCGCAGGCGCGCTCGTTCGCGTTCGTGCCCTCGGACCCGCGTGCCTCGCTCGATGGGTGGGCTAGAAGCCCGTGGTGCAGCGCGAGCAATTGATCGCCCTCGAGCGACGCCACGTCTGGCCACCGTACACGCCGAGCGATCGACACGAGGGCGAAGATCCTCTCGTCGTCGCCTCGGCCGAGGGCCCGTACGTCGTCGACGTCGATGGCCGACGCTACGTGGACGCGAGCAGCTCGTGGTGGTCGCAGACGCTGGGGCATCGTCATCCGCGGCTGCTCCGCGCGCTGAGCTCGCAAGCCGGAGAGCTCACCCACGTCGCCGCGGGCGGCGCCACCCACGCGCCGATCGCGCGCCTCGCGGAGGAGCTCGCGCAGATCGCCCCGAAGGGCCTCGTCCGCACCCACTTCTCCGACGACGGGTCCACGGCGGTCGAGGTCGCGATCAAGATCGCGGCGCAGTACTGGCGCCAGAACGGTCGCCCTCAGCGCCACGTGTTCGTCGCGCTCGGCCACGCGTACCACGGCGACACGATCGGCGCGGCGAGCCTCGCGGCGATCGAGGAGTTCTCCGGCACGTTTGAGCCGCTCTTGTTCCGGGTGATCCGACCTCCGTCGCCCGACGAGTCATCGGGCTGGGATCGGGTGCTCGGCGAGCTCGAGACGATCCTGTCGCGCGAGCGGGATCACATCGCGGGCGTCTTCGTCGAGCCGCTGATCCAAGGCGCGTCGGGGATGCGGATGCATCCGCCCTCCGTGCTCGCCGAGCTCCGGCGCATGACCCACGCCATCGACACCTTCCTGATCGCCGACGAGGTGTTCACAGGCTACGGCCGCACCGGCCGCATGTGGGCCACAGAGCACGCGGACGTCACGCCCGATCTGTTGTGCTTGGGCAAGGGCTTCACCGCCGGGATCCTGCCGATGGGCGCGACGATGGCGACCGAGCGGATCTACGACGGCTTTCGCGGCGGCACCGAGCGCGCGCTCCTGCACGGGCACACGTTCTGCGGCCACGCGCTGGGCGCGGCGGTGGCGCGCGAGGTGCTCGCGATCTACCGCGACGAGTCGATCCTCGAAGGCGTCGCGGTGCGCGCGGCGAAGATCGCATCGGCGTTCGCGCGCATCGCGCAGATCGACGGCGTGCTGCGCACCCGACACTTGGGCATCGTCGGCGCCGCCGACCTCGGCGTGGCCGGCTACGGCGGCTCGGGCCTGGGCTGGGAGGTGAGCCGCCAAGCCCGCGCCCGCGGCGTGTGGATGCGCCCCTTGGGCGACACGATCTACATCGTGCCGCCGCTGAACATCCCACTCGATGTGCTGGATGAGCTGCTGGAGGTCGCGACCGAGAGCATCACAGCCGCGCTGGGTCGCTGACGCGCGCGATCGGGACGCGAGCTGATCCAACGCCGCGAGCTCCCGTGCCCGCGCCCGAGCCCGTGCCCGCTCTCATCCAACCATGAGCTGATCTCCGCGAGCTCCGGCGCCCGCGCCCGCGCCCGAGCCCGTGCCCGCTCTGATCCACGCCGTAGCTGATCTCCGCGAGCGCCCGTGCCAGCGCCCGAGCCCGCTCTGATCCAGCTCAGCCCTTGGGCGGGGCGACGCTGCCCTTGGCCATCCGCAGGTACATCGCGGCGGCCTTGTTCTCCGGATCGATCGCCTGGGCCTTCTCCCAGGCCTCGATCGCGCCCTTCTGATCGCCCATCGAGAGGCGCGTCACCCCGAGCGCGACCCACGCGGGTACGTAGCGGGGGCGGTTGCTGACGGCCTCCTCGAGCTCGAACTTCGCCGCGTCGAGATCGCTCGTCTCACGGTAGAGGTTCGCGAGCTTGAGGCGCAGATCGGAGAACGAGGGGCACAAGAGGATCGCCTTGCGCAGCTCGTGCTTGGCGTCCGAGGGCATCCCTGCGTCGACGTAGGCCTGCGCCACCTCGGCGTGCAGGTTCGCGATCTTGCCCTTCACGAAGGGATCGAGCTGGTTGCCGGTGCCCTCACCCTTGCTGAGGGCGGCGGTGTAGATCCGCTTGGCTTCGTCGTAGCGACCGAGATCGTTGTAGGTCACCGCGAGGTTGAGCGCGGCCTCGGTGTAGTTCGGGTTGATCGCGAGCGAGGCCTCGAAGTGCGCTTGCGCTTCTTCGAACTGACCCCGGTCGTGCTGGATGACCCCCAGCATGTTGTAGACGTCCGCGTACTTCTCCTCGAGGCGGTCGAGGACCTGACGCAGGTAGTGGTCGGCCTTGTCGAACTCGCGCTTCTCGTAGTGCTCACGGCCTAGAGCGAGAAGCTGCTTGGTGCGTTCGTCCATGAGGTGATGAGCATCGTAGATCGGGGCGCGCAGATCACGCAAAGAAGGACTGCGGCGCGCGCGGGGGCATGAGCGCCCTGGACGTAGTACAAGGCCCCCCGATGCAGCACCTCTTCCGAGACGGAATCTTCGCGGGCGACGTCGCGCTGGTGACCGGCGGCGGCACCGGCATCGGCCTGCAGGTCGCGCGCGAGCTCGGATCCTTGGGCGCCAAGATCGCGATCTGCGGTCGCCGTCCCGAGCCGCTCGAGGCGGCCAAGGCGCAGCTCGAGGCCGAAGGGATCTCGGTCTTCGCCGCGCCCTGCGACATCCGCAAGCCCGAGCTCGTCGAGGCCTTCGTCGACGCGGTGATCGCGCATCACGGCAAGATCGACATCCTGATCAACAACGCGGGCGGGCAGTTCCCCAGCCCCGCGCAGCACATCCCGCCCAAGGGCTTCGAGGCGGTGGTGCGCAACAACCTCTTGGGCACGTGGACCATGATCCACGCGGTCGCCAACAAGGCGATGATCCCGAGCAAGAGCGGGCGGATCGTGAACGTGATCGCACAGGTGGTGCGCGGCTTTCCCGGGATGATCCACACCGGCGCCGCGCGCGCGGGCGTCGACAACCTCACCAAGACCCTCGCCGTCGAGTGGGCGATGCACGGCATCCGGGTGAACGCGGTCGCGCCGGGGGTGATCAAGACCAGCGGTACGGCGCAGTACGGAGACGGCCTGCTCGAGGGCTCGCGCGTCGCGATCCCCCTCAAGCGCTTGGGCGGCGAGGAAGAGGTCTCGCACCTCATCGTGTACCTCGCGAGCAAGCAGGCCGACTACGTCACGGGTCAGACGATGATCATCGACGGCGGTCAGGCGCTCTGGTCGAGCAATTGGCCGATCGAAGAGGACGTCCCCAAGACCCCGCCGTATCCCGTCGACTGAGAGCGCCATGACCGAGAACGACCAGCCCGAAGACGAGACGTCCGCCCCGACGAACGAGACGGCGAGCGACGCGCCGAGCGCAGACGCGCCGAACGCAGACGCGCCGAGCGCAGACGCCCCGGCCGAGGCGCGCGAGGACGCAGCGGTCGCCGCGCCCAAGAAGAAGAAGAAGAAGGCCAAGACGAGCGATGCCGAGAGCGCCGAGGCGATCGACGACTCCCCCGAGGGCCGTCAGCTGAAGGAAGCGCAGGTCGCGTTCGAGGTCGGCGACTACGCGGCGGCCCGGGCGATCGCGAGCAAGCTCGCAGGTCACGAGCGCGCGGTGATCGCGGACGGAGCGCGCGATCTCTTGCGCCGCACGGACGTCGATCCGGCGCAGATGATCTTCCTCGCCGCGTGCCTCTGCGCGCTGATCGGCGTCGCGTTCTATTACCTCCGCTGACCCGCCGGAGCGTCGACTGACGCCAGACGGCCGCGTCAGCCGAAGCGGGCGGCCGAGACGGGCACGCCGAGCACGCGGTCGGCGAACGGGATCGTGCCGGCCTCGCTCGAGGCGCCGGCGACGACCATGAGCGGCAAGAGATGCTCTTCGCGCGGGTGGGAGCCGCGGCCGCCGGGCGCGCTCGCCCACGCCCGCAGTCGTGCATCGCGCTCGGCCTCCGGGAGCGCGACGGTCTCGTGGAGCCAGCGATCGAAGCGCGCCGCGTCGTCGCCGCCGCCTCCGCCGCGGAAGGCCCGCATGTTGTGGAAGCTCATGCCGCTGCCGACGATGAGCACGCCCTCGTCGCGCAGCGGGCGGAGCGCGCGACCGACGGCCAGGTGCGCTTGGGGATCGAGCCCGGCCTTCAGCGAGAGCTGCACGGTCGGCACGTCCGCGTCGGGGAACGCGAGCTTGAGCGGCACGAACGTCCCGTGATCGAAGCCGCGCGCGGCGTCCTCTGCCGTCTCGATCCCCGCGCCGCCGAGCAGCTCGCGCACCCGCGTCGCGAGCGCGGGATCGCCGGGCGCGGGCCAGGTGATCTCGTAGGAAGCGGGCGGAAAGCCGTAGTAGTCGTAGAGCATCGGCGGGTGCGGCGAGCTCATCACGGTGAAGACCGGCTCCTCCCAGTGCGCGGAGATCACCAAGATGGCCCGCGGCACCTCGCCGCCGATGCCGCGCAGGTACGCGGCCAAGCGTGCGTGCTCGTCGGGATCCCCGAAGCCGATGTCGACGAAGGGCCAAGGGCCGCCCCCGTGGGGCACGTAGAGCGCAGGCATCCGTCCGGTCATCGCGCGGTCTCCTTCGGTCGAGGGCCGGGAGCGGGCCGGCACGCACCCGACGATCGACGCCGCCGCGGCTTGGGCCAAGAGCGCTCTTCGGGTGGGCTTGCTCGACACGTCTCGCCTGTTCTGGGCCGCGCCCGTCCGCCTCACCAGGGCCCATCTCGCAACGGGTCGTTGCTGCGCACGCGCCGCTCGCGTTTGTTGGTGCGCCCTCGGGGTCCGTGCCAACCTCGGCGCCATGTTCCGGCTTCGCTGTGCGGCGATCTTGCTCCTTTCGTTCTCTGCTCTCGCGATCGCGGGGTGTGCGTATCCCCGGCGCTCGACGTCGCTCTCGCCCGTCACAGCGGCGGGCGCGAGCACGCTCGGCGCGCCCGATCGCACGTTCAGCGTCACGATCGTCTCCGCGCAGACGGGGGCGACGCGCCGCGGCTCGCTCTCGTGGGACGACGGAGGAGGCCTGCCCGACTGCTTCGTGCGCCTCTACCGGAACGACGAGCTGATCTTCGAGACGCGCACCATCGACGACTCGCTGAGGCCCGAGTGGAACCAGACCGCGCCTCACAACATCGAGGTCCCGGCGGGCGCGCGCATTCGCCTCGAGGTCTGGGATCGAGACACCCTCGGCGCGGATCCGGTGGGGATCTGGCAGGGCACCGGGATGCCCCCGAACGCGCAGTCGGGGGTGGACGCGCGGGTCCTCCTCGAGGGTGAGTCGTGGCTCACGATCCGGCTGACGCCGCCGCGGCCCCACCGCGGGATCGGGATCCGCACCTTCGAGATCCACTCGGACGCGTTCGTCGTGGTCGAGATGGAGCCGCACTCGCCCGCCGGGCGCGCGGGCATCGTGGTGGGCGACGCGATCGTCGCGATCGGGGGCCGCTCGATCGCCTCGATCCCCCAGAACGACGCGGTGACCGCGCTCTCGCTGGCCGCCGATCGCGGCGAGCCCCTGCGGGTGCGCGGCGCGAGCGGGAGCGAGCGCGTGGTGACCATGGACCACGGCTACACCTGGCTGGTCGAGTAACGCGCGCGCGCGATGGAAATCCGGATCGCGATCGGGCTCGGCGCGAACCTCGGGGATCGCCAGGCGCAGCTCGAGCGCGCGCTCGAGGGGCTCTGCGCGATCGCCGCGCCGGGCTCGCTGCGGCTCGCGTCGCTCTACGAGACGCCCCCGGTCGGTCCGCCGCAGCCCGACTACCTGAACAGCGCAGTGTCGCTGTGCACCGAGCGAACGCCGCGCGAGGTGCTCGCGCTCGCGCTCGAGATCGAACGGCAGCAAGGGCGGGTGCGCGACGTCCGCTGGGGACCGCGCACGCTCGACCTCGATCTGCTCACCGCGATCGACGACGACGGCGAGCTCGCGCTCGATCTGCCCGAGCTGACGTTGCCGCACCCCGAGCTGCGGCGGCGCGCGTTTGCCCTCGCGCCGTTGCTCGAGGTGATGCCCGAGCTCGGGCCGCACTATGGCGCCTCGCTCGAGGCGCTCGGGGGCCCGCCGACGGTCATCGCTCGACCTGCGCCAGGGTACAAAGGTTGGACGAGAGCGGCTCGCCTGCCGTAGCATCGCCCCGCGCTCGGGATCCCCTCTTCCAGGGCGCGGACGGAGCATTTCTGATGAGTGATACGCGCAAGGACAAGCGCGCCCCGGTGTCGTTGAAGGTGCGCTTCAAGAGCGCCACCGTGGACGAGTTCATCGAGCAGTACGCCAAGGACATCAGCCACGGCGGCCTCTTCATCAAGAGCAAGCAGCCGATGGCGATCGGCACGCTCCTGAAGTTCGAGTTCCAGCTCAAGGACGAGAGCAAGCTCATCCAGGGCGTGGGCCGCGTGGTCTGGAAGCGCGAAGCGGGCGACGCCGACGGCGACGACAAGCCCGCTGGCATGGGGATCAAGTTCATCAAGATGGACGGCGAGTCCAAGACGCTCGTCGATCAGATCGTCGACGGCCGCCAGGGCGGTCCCGGTCAGTACGAAGCCGGCGCGCCTGCGGGCGCGCTCGCCGGGGACGACGAGGGTGGCAGCGCGCCTGCCGCCAAGCGCCCGGTGCGCTCGCAGAAGGCGACGATGCAGTTCTTCCCCAGCACGACGCCGATGTCGGAGCTGCCCAAGCCGGAGGACCGCACCCAGGTGCGCCACGCCAGCGAGTTCCTCGCGTCGGCGCTGGCGTCGGGCGGCGTCGACGACCTCGCGGCCAAGGAGGCCGAGGAGAAGGCCGAGGAGGCGCGCAAGCGCACCGAGGAGATCGAGAAGGAGCGCGAGGCGCAGGCCAAGGCCGCGCGCGAGGCCGAGGAGAGCGCGGCGCGGGAGAAGGCCGAGCGCGAGCGTCAGGAGCGCGAGAAGGCCGAGCGCGAAGAGCGCGAGGCCGAAGAGGCCAAGGCCGCTGCGAGCAAGAAGGCGCTCGAGGCTGCCGCCACTGCGAAGGCGACCGAGTCGCCCGCCAAGAGCGAGGCCAAGGAGAGCGCGAAGAAGAGCGATCCGCCGCCCAAGAGCGAGGCCAAGGAGAGCAAGAAGACGCCCTCCGTCCGCCCGAGCAAGCGCGAGGAAGACAAGAAGGTCACCCCCGTCGTGGAGGCGAGCCCGCCGCCCGCGGGTGGAGGAAACATGGTGGTGCCGATCGCGATCGGTCTGCTCTTGGTGATCGGCGGCGGCGGCTACTACTGGATGAGCCAGAACCCGGGCGCCGCAGGCCCGGAGGACGTCGACGCCGGCGCGGCGGGCGAGGTGGTCGCGGCCGAAGAGGACGCCGGCGCACCCGAGATCGTCGTCGCCGAGGAAGAGGACGCGGGCGAGCCTCCGCCGCCGGTCCCGACCTTCGAGGTGCGGATCGAGACGACGCCACCTGGCGCGACGATCCTCTTCGATGGCGCCGAGGTCGGCACGTCGCCCGCGACCGTCGCGCTGCCCGAGGGCGCGCAGACGGTGACCGCGCGCTTGGCTGGCTACAGCGCGGGCAGCGGTGAGGTCACGGTCGCCGAGGGCGTTCGTCCGCTGCGCATCGCGCTGACGGCGCTTCCGTACGCGATCGACGTGACGACGACGCCGCCCGGTGCGCGGGTGCGGGTCGGCTCGCGCACGGTCACGTCGCCGGGTCGGGTGGAGATCCCGCGGCCGACGTCGGCGGTGCGCATCACCGCGAGCCTCGCGGGTCACGCAGACGGTAGCAGCACGCTCGCGCCCGACGCGTTCACCGAGACGGACGACGCGATGGTCGCGAGCGTCGATCTGACCCTGACTCCTCGCGTTCGTCCCGGCGGCGGCGGCAGCACGGGCAGCGGCGGCAGCACGGGCAGCGGCGGCAGCACGGGCAGCGGCGGTAGCACGGGCAGCGGCGGCAGTGCGAGCACCGGAGGCGGCAGTGAGACCGGCGGCGAGACCGGCGGTGAGACTGGCGGCGGTAGCACCGGCGG
>CAYZQM010000014.1:17355-45660 GCA_964480175.1 uncultured Sandaracinaceae bacterium | reverse complement strand
CTCCGACGTGATCACGATGCCCGATCGGCATGATCACGATGCGCGAAATGGGCACTCGCCTTCTACCCACGGATGAGAACTCCCCTGAGACGCCTGCTCCTCGATCCCGAACCGTGGGTTCGCATGGAGGCGCTACTCACCCTTGCGGAGCATCATCCGCGCGCGGCGATCCAACGAGTATCGGGCGTCGACATGCACGCGCTCCCGGCGCGGGCACGGGAGGCATTCGCGGGGGCTTTGGCCACCGTCGCGGGGACGTACCGCTCCTCCGTGACAGTCGCTTCGCTTCTGCGCCGAGGCGTTCGAGATCGGAATCCAGCGGTGCGTAGTTGGTCGTTGCTTGGGATGTCCTTCATGGACGTCAACTCCGAGGAGGATCTTGATTTCGCGCAGAATGCTGGGCGCTACTCCCGTAGCTTCGAGGTCCGACTAGAAGCCATGGATCTCCTCGCGGACAGACGACCAGAGGCGGCACGACGCCTGTTCAGGCGCGAGCTCCCGCGGCTCACGCTGCCACCTGGAATCGCGTTCGATCTCGCGCGTCGGCTCGCGGAGCCGAGCGACAGGCATGCGCTGACACACTACTGGCGCCGCCTGAGTCGGCGAGAGCGCTCTGTGAACCGCGAGGCGTATGTACGACTACGTCGCGACCTGCGATTCGGCATCTGATCGATGGCGCGATGTCGGACACGGGTGTCGCCTCTGCTACGCGAACACGACAGGCGAGCGCCTCATGACATCGCGGAGGAGTGCGTGGCCTTCACCTACGTGCGCGACGCCGCGGGCCGAGTGACCAGCCGGAGCGGGAGTGACGGCCCTTCGATCGCGCGAACGTTCGGTACGATCCACCGCACCGAGGCGCTGACCGACTGTCGAACCGACGCGGCCGCTACATGGAATGAAGTGGTTCTCGGCGTCGGGCTCGAGGGTCGAATCATCCATGGTGAGTAGACCCTCATGGCGGTCTGGTCTGCTGTCGGCGCTGTGCGCAGCTGCAGTCGCTTGGGTGGCGTGGCAGTCCTTGGATCGAGTGCCGGACGATGTTCGCGCGATGCTGACGCTGGAGCGTTGCCGATCCGAAGTCTTGCGCGAGGTCTGTGGAGGTGACCGACAAGCAGGTGCCGTGGGGCACACCTGTGCCGCGGACTGGCCTCAGACGGTAGCGGTAGACTCGCGTGATAGCGCATTCGAGATCACGGTGAGTTGGCGTCCGTGGGGAGTGTTCCCTCGTCAGACTCGGACACGGATGGTCTCTCCGAGCACGTCCTGTTCTCCGGGCGCGGCGCGGGATGTGGAGCCATCCCTGTGACCGAGGCTCGACATCGTTTCGAGCTACGCCGAGGCACCAGGCCCTGGGCCATCTTCGCCTTTGCCGGGCTCGCCGGTGGCGCGGTGCTTTCCGTCTGGTTCCTCTGCGCCTTCTATGGCTGGGTCACTCTTCCGAACTGGACCTGGCTTGCGACGGTCGGCGCAGTCACGCTGCTGTCACTGCTGTACGGCGTCCGGACCGCGAGGGGGATCATCGCACGGCTCGACCACCCTACCCCGGAGGGTGATGGTGTCCTGATCCTGGTCCCCGAGTTCGGGCCCGAGCTTCCTCTCCCTCTCCGGAGCCAGGAATTCGAACGGTTCATGCGCACACGCACGCTGAGCCCCGATCTCATCGCGGCCAGGACGGCGCCGCAGCGGTCCGCGCTCGAGGACGTCTGCCTGTGGCTCTTTCAGGACACCCCACACGCCTCGAGATTCCGCGCATGCCTCGAGGATCAGGCATCACGGTCGGCTCGAGAGCGGCCCCTTCCTGGGTGAGCGTGTGCCGACGCGTGGCACGAACCTACGAGCGCGACGGAGCGGGCAGCATCGCCACGCATCGTGGACCCCGCTCGGTGCGCAACGCAGCAGGCACTCGAGGTGCGGCATGGGCGCCTTGGCGACAGCGGGGCCGTGCGCGCGTGAGGGGCGCCACATCAACGTGTATGATCGTGCGGCGTACTTGGGTGCGCTCGTAACCTGCCCATGCTGCGAGGAGGGTCGGGACGGTGCACCGGGAGCGCAGCGATGCGGCATTCGCTAGACCGACTCACTGATGCGGCCCTCCGGCGAGACTACGGGCAAGCCGAGGACGCGCTCTGTCGTGCGCTGTCAGCGGCGCCTTTGGCCTTCGCGCTAGAGCTCGCCGAGGAGCGCGTGCGGGGCCAATTGCCCCGGCTGCTGGCGGCTCACCCGACAGACGACTGGGCGGTGCCCGCGCTCGCTGGCGCGGGAGGAGGCGAGCCAGAGGGCCCACCAACGTACGTGGGGCCCGGCGAGGCACAGCTCGGGGTTGCGATCGGGATGCTCAACGCGGGCAAAGCCGAAGCGCACGAGCCCGAGCGCTCGCGGCATCGCATCGCTGCCTCAATCTGTTCGAGCGTCGCATCGGCTGGGTGGGCTGCATACGGGCGCAAGCACCCAGGTGCGTGGACGGCTCTAGCGCGCAGATCAGATCTCGGAGAGGCATCGGAGGGGGAAAGCGGGGAACCGACACCGGACTACTTCACGGACCCGAGTGCCCACGACGCCGAGATGAGTGAGTGGGCGGAGGTCATCGCCGCACTGTCAACGATGGCACCCCCTGTCGAACTAGAACGCTCGCCCGAAGAGCGACTCACGGATGCCGCAGCAGAATCGCTCGAGAGGCTGATGAGAGAGGTCGAGAGCCGACATTTCGACCGCGTCGTCGACGCGCTGTGGAGCATCCTCGCGACTCGACCCGAGAAACTGGTGTTCGAGCTCGCTGAGGAGCGCATCCAGCGGGGCGTGGCGAGGCTGATTGCCGCGCACCCGGCCGATACCTGGGCCCGGCGAGCCCTCGTGGGCGCCGACGAGCCGTCGCCTGCGTACGACGGCCCCGGCGAGTCCGAGATTGTGTCCGCCATCGTGTATCTCCGCGACGCACGACTTCGGCCGCGCGGATGGCGCAGTCCAGCCTACGAGCTCGCAGAGGCCGTTGTGTGCTCCGCTCTGTCGGCGGAACGCGCGGAGTATGGACGTCTGCATCCTGAGGCGTGGGCTCGGACTCGAAGCGCCCCTCGCGACACGAGCAACCCCGACGACCTCCTCGTCAGATATGCAGCCGATCCCGGAGCCCGCGCGGCAGAGGATAGGGAGTGGAAAGAGATCGTGGCGGCGCTCGATGCGATGCCGTCGGACCGGCAAGGAGACCGTCGAGGTGCCTGCGTCCGCTGGACCGTGGATGGGAGTTGCTCGATCGGCAACGAGTGTAGTCGCGATCGATGAATCGGTGACGAGCGCATCGCGCCACACACGAGCAGCGAGCAGGCGCAAGCGGGGTGCTATGCGCTCGCTACTCGCCGCTGGTGCCCGTGCCGTTCGCCCACAGGGCGGTTCGCAGGGCGCCCATCCTCGATTGGACCGAGGTGAGGCGGCCCAGCGCCATCACGGCGTCGTCCTTCACGGTGGCGACGCGGCTCTCGCCTTCGGCGTGGGCGTCGCGGGCGTGGCGGACGACCTCGGCGATCGAGCGGGTCATCTCCTCGCTCGCGTTGCGGACGAACTCGATCAGCTTGTCGCCGATGTCGTCGATCTGCTTGGCGAACGCCTCGGCCAATTCACCGGCGGCCTTCTGCACCGCGGCCGGGGCCTCTTCGTTGGCGCGCGCCTTGAGCGCCTTGTCGGCTTGGCCGCGGAAGACCCACGCGAGCACGGGCGTCGCGAGCAGCATCGCGCCGCCGACGGCCACGTTCGAGAGGAACATCAGCGTCGCGCCGAAGGCGCCCAGCGCGATCACGCCGACGTCGTAGGCCATCGTGTCGACCTTGAGGTTCACGTCGGGGGTGCCGGGGAAGGCCTCGGCGATCTTCTCGCCGCGTGCCTTGGCCTCGTCGGAGACGAACGCGATCGCTTCCTCGGTGATCGTCTCGACGCGCTTGGCGATCTCCATGCCCTGCTTGTCCGCGAAGCTGCGGAAGCGCTCCTCGATGAAGCCGGGCAGATAGCGCTTGAGATCGTCGGCCTTGCTCGACTCGATCTCGGCGGGCAGCGCCTGCGCAAAGCGCTTGCCGAAGTCGTCGCACTCCTTGCGCACCAGCGCCTTCAAGGCGGCGAGCGACTCGCGGATCTGCTTTTCGCGCCGCTCGTGCGCCTGCGCGGTCGAGACGAGATCGCCCTCGAGCGTCTTGAGGCGACGCTCGAGCTCGCTCTTCTCCATCGCCAGCGCCTGGCGCTGCACCTCGATGCCCCGCTGCAAGGTCGCCGCGGTGCGGATGCCCTCGTCGAGCGCGTTGTCGAGCAAGACGCGACCGCGGTCCTCGGTGAGGAAGCGGGTGAGCTCTTCTTCGAGGCGCGCCAGGCCCGAGCCCTGGCGGTCCCCGTTCAGCGCGCCCTCGGCGCTCACCGCGTAGATCTTCGGGTCGGCGACCAGCTTGCTCAGCTGCGTGTGCGCGTACGCCAGCGCCTGCTCCTTCTCCGCGGGCTCGAGCAAATCCACCTTGTTGATGACGAAGATCACCTTGTCGCGCGACTGCGCGAGCAGCTTCTCGGACAAGAAGCGCCGCTCGCTCTCCTTGAGGATCTGGTTCGCGTCGAGCAGGAAGATCACCGCGTCCGCGCGGGGGATGTAGCTGTAGGTGATCTCGGCGCGGGTGGAGTTGAGGTCGTTCACGCCTGGCGTGTCCACCAACACCACGCCGCCCGCGAGCATCGCCGACGGGTAGTGGACTTCGAGGTAGCGGACCGAGTCCACCGCGGCCGACGAGGTGCCGCCCACCACGTACGAGCCCACGTCGCCCCAGGCGACCGCGCGCTCGCCGCCGCCCTCTTCGACGACCCGGGCCGAGCGCTCGCCGTGCACCACCTGGTGGATCACCGCGGTGGTCGGGGTCACGCCCATCGGCAGGATCGGCGCGCCGAGCAGCGCGTTCACGAAGGTGGTCTTGCCGTGGTTGAACTCGCCGAGCACGACGAGGTGGAACTTCTCCTCCTCGAGGCGCGGGATGCGATCGCCCTTGAGCTTCTTGGCGAGGGTGACGGCGCCGCTCTCGTCGGCGAGGTTCGCCACTTCGCGCAAGGTGGAGAGGACCTCGCTGCGCTTGCCCTGGTAGTCGTCCTTCACGCTCACTTGGTCTCTCCTTCGTCGTTGTCGCTCTTGCCGCTCGCGGCGGAGTCTATGTCAGCTGGCAGCGCCAGCGGGTCCTTGCGGCGCGCGCCCTTTCCGTCGATGCGCACGATGTCGTCGGTCAGCGCGTCGATCTGCTCGATGTCGAGACCCCCGCGCTGCCCCAGGCTCTCGCGGTAGATCGCGCTCTCGGAGAAGAGGCGCAGCGCGTGGATGCGCTTGGGCAAGTACGGATGCGTGGAGAACGCCTCGAGGTAGCGGCCCACGCTCCCTCGGCTCTCCTCGAGCTGCTCGAGGTAGGCCTCGACGTCCATCTCGCCGTAGAGGCGCGAGCTGCCGACCGCGAGCTTCATGAAGCTCTTCACCCCGGCATCGACGTCGTGGCTGCAGAGCAGGCCCGCGCGGTCGCAGGTGATCTCCGCGCTGCGGTACCAGGAGCGCAGCGCGATCAGCGCGGGCTCGACCAGAAAGCCCAGCACCAGCTGCGCGCCGGACGTCAGCACCTGGAGCGCGGTGCCGTAGACGACGTGCTTGTTCTGGATGTGCCCCGTCTCGTGCCCCAGCACGAAGAGCAGCTCCGCCTCGCTCATGGTGTCGACCAGCGCCGAGTGCAGCACGATGAACGACTCGTCGTCGGTGCCGAAGGTGTACGCGTTCACGACCGGCGAGTTCACCACGTACACGTGGGGGATCCCGACGGACAGCGTGTCCGCGCAGTGCTGCACCAGCTTGAACAGCGAGGGGAACTGCCTGGGCCCGATGCGCACCCCCTTGCCCAAGAGATCGCCCCGGATCAGCTCGCGGTTCGTGCGCACCAGCGCGGTCGCCGCGTACTCGACGGGGCGCATGCGCTGGAAGCTGCGCAGCATCGCGATGTCGGCGGAGTATGCGTAGCGCGCGCCCTCGCGGCCCACCTTGCCCTGCTGCACGGCCTGCACGAAGCGTTCGAAGTTGAAGTCGTCGGTCATCGTCGCCTCGCTCACGGATGGCCCTTGGGATGGCGACCCGGGGCCGGAGCTTGGTCGGGGCGCGGTCGATGAAGAGGCGTGAAGGGTAGCAGCACGGGCCGAGCAACGTGTGGCGAGCTGATTCGCTTCCGTGAAGATCTGCGTGGCGCGCGAGTGGGGCGTCGGCGCACGCTTGGCGCCGAATGAGCAACGACCCGCTCGACGTGCTCGAGGTGCGACCGAACCCCTGGCTCGTCGGGCTCGCGTCGCTCCCGCTGATGGCCGTGCCCGTGCTGTGGATCCTCGCCGCGGTCAGCGGCACGGCGGCGATCGCCATCCCGTCGTTTCACGCGTTGGTCTTGGGGCTCTTCTCGCTCACCTACGTGATGCGTCGCACCCCGTATCCCCAGCGGGTGCCCGTCGAGCTGAAGGTCGACGCGCAGGGGATCGACGTGATCGATCGCGAGGGTCGTCGCCGGCGCCGCATCCTGCGCGAGCACATCGCGCGCGGCGCGACCGCGCCCACGATGCGCGGGGCCACCAGCCTGCGGCTGGCCGGGCGACGATTTCGACGAGGCGCGCACCTCGAGCTGTCCGACGAGCGCGAGGCCGCGCGCGTCCTCGGCGCGCTCGGTCTCGACGTCCACCAGTCGATCGCGACGTTCAAGGGGATGTCGCGCGCCTACGTGAGCGGCTGGCGCGTCTTCGGCGTCGTGCTCGGGATGATGGCCGGCATGATGGGGGTGGGCGCGCTGAGCGCGATGCTCCACGCGACCGCGCCTGCGCTGGTCACGCCGCTCTTCATGGTCGCGTTCTTCGTCGTGCTCTTCTGGCGCACGACGATCGACGTCGGCGCCGACGGTGTGCTGTACCGCTGGCTGGGGCGCGAGCGCTACGTGGCGCACGACGAGATCGAGGACGTCGAGGTGACCGTGCATGGCTTTGGACGCAACAAGCGCAACGTGGTCGTGCTGCGCCTCCGCGGCGGAGAAGAGGTCTTGCTCCCCACGGGTGCCCCGATGTTCGACGGCGACAACGCGAGCCTGCTCGCGTCCCGCATCCGGGACGCGCGCGATGCGCGACAGCGCGCGGGCCTGGCGCCTGCGGCGCTGGTCCGTGGTCCGCAGAGCCACGCGGCGTGGATCGCGGCGCTGCGCAAGCCCGACAGCGCGAGTTTGCGGACGCAGGCGCCGCTGAAGGACGACTACTGGCGGGTGCTCGAGGACGTGAGCGCCGAGCCCGTGACCCGCGCGGCCGCGGCGATCGCGCTCGGCAAGGATCTGAGCGAAGCGGAGCGCGCGCGGCTGGCCCGCGCCCAGAAGACCATCGCGGCGCCCAAGCTCCGGGTCGTGTTGGACCAGGCGCCGGACGCGGACGACGAGGCGCTCGCCGAGCTGCTCGAGCAGCTCGAGCCCAGCGAGAAGCGGCGCTGACGGCGAGCGTGAATCGCTCGCTTCCAAGGGACCCCTCGCTATACTCGCGCGCCCATGAACACCGACCCCATCGCTTTCTTCGAGACCGATCTGCCCGCGCACTTCGCCAAGGGTGTCGACGCGCTCCGCAGCGCGAGCGGTCCCAACGCCGAGGCCGAGCTCGCCGACGTGCTCGGGAGCAAGGGCACCATCCGGGTGATCGTCGACGGGCTCGGCGAGCGGTGGGCCAAGGTCGAGGACGGCGTGATGAGCGTCAGCGAGCAGCAGCCCCAGGGCGTGCCGGTGCGCGCGGCCATCACGCTCGACAGCGCGACGGCCGAGGGCGCGCTGAAGCTGCTCGAGGAGTCGGGGCGCTTCGATGATCCGGAGGCGCCCAAGCGCTTCGTGCGCATCGCCTCGGCCCGCGCGGAGAAGCTCCTTCAGGGCCACAAGATCGACTTCCACGTCATCGTGATCGATCTGCCCGAGGAGATGAGCGCGAGCGAAGAGATCACGGTGAAGGTCGCGATCGGCACCGACAGCTCGGGGCCCAAGCCCCAGTTCACCGCGCGGATCAGCTACGACGACATCGAGGATCTGCGCGAGGGCGACATCACCCCGCAGCAGATCCTCGGTCGTCTTCGCCTCTCGGGCGACGCGAGCAAGGCGATGGCGCTCGGCATGATGCTGATGCAGCCGCCGAAGAAGTGATCGGGTGATCGCGCGCCTGCCATCGCTCGCGCTCGTCGCGCTCGCGCTCACCGCCTCATCGAGCGCCGCCGCCCAGGACGCGGGCGCGCTCGCGGCACCGCGTGCAGACGACGACGACACGCCGCATCGCAGCCCGGCGCTCGCGGACGTCCGCCGAGGGGATCCGTCGCTCGGCGTCGGCTCCGACTTCGGCGCGTGGGCCGACGTGGGGATCTTCTCTGGCGACTACGCACCCTCCGAAGGTCCGGGCAGCTTCACGCTGATCGGCGTCGACTTCGGCGTGTGGCTGGGCCTAGGGGACGAGGCGCGCCTATCGGTGGACTGGGGCGTGGCGTATGGGCTCGGCTACGTCGTCGGCAGCTACCCCGCGATGCCCGACCCCCTCGACTTCGACGCGACCGTCGAGCGGATCGAGGCCGGCAACCCGGTCATCTCGTTCGACTGGATCCCTTGGATCGGGGATCGCGCTCGCTTGCGGCTCGGCCTCTTGGTCGCGATCCCGGCCGCGGCGATCCAGACCTACGGCGACGCGATCCAAGCGGGGCCGCGCACGGTCGAAGAGGCCGCGACGTTCGAGACGTCGAGGCGGACCCACGACGTCTGGCTCGCGACGCACGGCGGCTGGAACGCGTGGCGCTACCTGCCGGAGCGGGTGTCGATCGCGGTGCCGCTGAGCGTGCTCTTGGACCTCGGCGCGGTGCAGCTCGCGTTCGATGGTGCGCTGGGGATCGGCGTCCCGGTGCTCGGCGGGGTCGGCGACGTGGACGCGTTCGCCCAGATCGCGGGCGAGGTGTACGGCACCGCGGCGACCTTCGACGGCGGTGGGCTCTCGCTCGGCGCCCGGCTCGCGGTGGCGGGCTACCACCTCGGCGGCACCGGTGAGGCGGCGCAGCCTTCGATCGAGCCGTGGTTGCGCTGGGATGCTCGGCCGGGCTTCGTGACCGTTCGCTCGGTGCTGAACGTGGGGGATCCATTCGGGCTCGGGAGCCCGACGGGGGTGTGGGCGCTGCACGTGGGTGGTGGCTTCGCGTTGTGAGCCTTCAGGCTGGAATTACAGCATTGACAGGAGCGTCATCGTGAACGAGCGTCACCGTCCCATGACCGCCAGAGACGAGCAGCGCGAACGCACGCGGCAACGGCTCTTCGAGTGCGCCCTGATGGTCTTCCGCCGCGACGGAGTCGACGCGTGCCGCATCGACGACATCGCGACCGCCGCAGGCGTGAGCCGAGCCAGCTTCTACTTTCACTTCCCGACCAAAGAGCACGTGCTGCTCGATCGCATGCGGCAGACCGAGGACGTCATCTGCGACGCGATCGATGAGCTCCCGCCGACGGCGACGATCACCGAGGTGCTCGGCGTGCTGAACACCCAGCTCGCCACGATCTGGGAGCCCGATCCTTCGCTCCTGCCCGAGGTCTGCGGCGCGGCGCTGCGGCTCGCGGCGACGGCCATGTCGGATCAAGAGGCGACGCGCATGCGATCGTGTCTGGTCGGGCGCTTCCGCATCGGGGTCGAGCGCGGCGAGATCCGGGCCCGCTTGCCCGCCGACGTGCTGAGCGATCTCTACCTCGGCCACACGCTCGCAGCGCTCCTCGCCTGGTACGGCAACCGCTCGCTCTCGCTGCCGACCACGCTCGCCGCCGTCACCGACTTGTTCTGGAACGGCGCGCGCCTCTGATCTGAGCCGCGTCTCGAGCGCTCGAGCTCCACGCTCGGTGCCGAACGCGTGACAGGCTCGCAACGCACGATCTGCGTCGGGGGCGCTTCCGTAGCATCGCTCGGATGTCGCCATCTTCATCCGTCCGTGCCGTGCTCGCTTCGATCGCGCTCTCGCTCCTGGCGGCGCCGGGATGCAGCTGCAGCGGCGGCATCCTGCTGGCCGTCGACGTGCGCACCGATCTGGTCCCGGGGGTGGAGTTCGACGAGGTCGAGATCCAGGTCGACGACGCGCCTGCGACGCACTTCGGCGCCGCGGTGGGCGATCCCTTCGACCGTGGTCGACGGGTGTTCGAGACCGAGGGGCTCGAGCTCGGTCGCCACGATCTCGAGGTGACGCTGATGCTCCGTGGCGCGCGCGTGGTGGGCCGCTCGTACGTGGTGCGCCTCGATGGGAACCTGGTCGTGCTCGCGATCCTCACCCGCGACTGCCGCGGCGTGACGTGTCCGGGTGCCGGCGACAGCGCGGCGGCGACGGAGTGCTTGGGCGGCACCTGCGTCGATCCCGAGTGCGGCACGCTGAGCAGCGACGCGTGCGTGAGCGAGTGCGAGGACGACGGCGACTGCAGCAGCCCGACGTCGTGCGTCGTGCCCGTGTGCGTGAGCGGCGTCTGCCTCGAGGGCTCCGCGCCCACGAGCTGCCCGAGCGGCGAGTACTGCCAGCCCGGCGAAGGGTGCTTGCCGATCCCCGTGAGCGGCGACGGCAGCGTCCCTCGACCGGACGCAGGCACGTGCATGCGCGACGCGGACTGCGACGACGGGTTCTCCTGCACCGTCGATGCGTGCGTCGGGGGCCGCTGCGAGAACACCGAGACCAACGCGCTCTGCACGACCGGCATCGATCCCCGCTGTGCGCCCGACGACGGCGCCGCCGATCCGGTCACGGGCTGCGTCGCGGAGGCGTGCTCGGCGGCGACCTGCGTCGCTGGGCCCTGCGAGACCGCCGAGTGCTTCGAGGGCTCGTGCGTGCGCTCCGAGCTCTGCGCCGACACCGAGATGTGCTGCGCGGGGACCTGCGCGGCGAGCTGCTCGGCGGTGCCTTGCGACGGCCAGCCCGCGGGCACCGTGTGCCGCGCGGCCGCGGGCGACTGCGACGCCGAAGAGGTGTGCGATGGCTCGAGCCCGCTGTGTCCCGACGACGCGTTCACCTCTGGCGGCGTCTGTCGCCCCGCGGCCGGCAGCTGCGACGTAGCCGAGTCGTGCAGCGGCGGCAGCGCCGACTGCCCGATGGACGCGTTCGTCACCATCGGGACCGGATGCTCGGGCGGCTTCTGCGACGGAAGCGGCACCTGCAGCAGCACGTGCACGCCGGGCGCGGACTGTCCGACGGCGGACGCGTGCTCGATCGGCACCGTCTCGTGCAGCACGGGGACGCCGGTGTGCGGCGCGCCGTTCCGTCCCGCGAGCGCGGGCACGACGTGTCGAGACGCCGCCGGCACGTGCGACGTCGCCGAGGTGTGCAACGGCAGCTCGACCAGCTGCCCTTCGGATGGCTTCGCGACGAGCGGGACGTGTCGCTCCTCCGCGGGCGGCTGCGACATCGCCGAGAGCTGCAACGGCTCCGGACCCGACTGCCCGGGCGACGCGCGGCGCCCCGCGGGCTTCGTGTGCCGCGCGGAGACCGGCGACGGATGTGACGTCGCCGAGACCTGCAACGGCAGTGGCGCGAGCTGCCCCGCCAACGCGTTCCGGCCCTCGAGCTTCGTGTGCCGCGCGGACAGCGGCGGCGGGTGTGATGTCGCCGAGACCTGCACGGGCAGCAGCGCGACGTGTCCTGCGGACGCCTTCCGACCGGGGAGCTTCGTGTGCCGCATGGACGGCGGCGGCGGGTGCGACGTGGCGGAGACCTGCACGGGCAGCAGCGGCGCGTGCCCCACCAACGCGTTCCGCCCTTCGGGCTTCGTGTGCCGCATGGACAGCGGCGGCGGGTGCGACGTCGCGGAGACGTGCTCGGGCAGCAGCGGGACTTGTCCCGTCAACGGGTTCCGTTCCGCGGGCTTCGTGTGCCGTCCGGCGGGAACCGGCGGGTGTGACGTGGCCGAGTCGTGCTCGGGCGGTAGCGCCAACTGCCCCGCCGATGCGTTCCGTCCTGCGGGCTTCGTGTGCCGCGCAGACAGCGGCGCGGCGTGTGATCTCGCGGAGACCTGCAGCGGCGGCAGCGCGACCTGTCCCCCCGACGCGTCGAACCCGCTCGGCAACTTCGCGGAGGCGTGCTGCAGCACCTCGATCGATTCGTGCCGCGCGGGCGAGTGCCTCGCGGGCACGTGCGCGGCGTTCGGTGGCGCGTACGCGGTGCAAGGCGAGTCGAGCGACGAGTGCGTGCCCAACCCGATCACGGGCGCGTGCACCTGCCCCGCGGGCTTCATCGATCAGGAGCTGATCGACATGGACGGCAACGTCGACGAAGGCCAAGGCTGGGAGAGCTACCTGCACGTGTGCCGCACCCCGAGCGCGGTCTCGGGCGGTGACTTCCGCGGCGCGTTCGGCGAGGTCACCGGCCTGCCGGGCGGCTCGGGGTGCATGATGAGCTGCGCCGATCCCAACCCGTACACCGGGGCTTGTTCGTGCCCCGTCTCGACGGCCGAAGACGAGTTCTTGGGTATCCACTACCAGAGCGGCAGCCCGCTCGACTGTCAGCGCGCGATCGGGATGTGCCGCAGCCTGCCCACGTCACCGCTCACCTACGGCGGCACCTACCGGGTGTTCAACGACCCGAACGCGTACTGCACCGACATCCCTGCGGGCCTGCGCTGTCAGCCCAACACGATCACCGGCGCGTGCAGCTGTCCCTCGGGCTTCGTCGGGATGACCTACAACGCGATGATGCGGCACACCGATCAGGTGACCCACCCCAACGGCTTCTGCCGCGCGCTCATGACGGTGTGCGTGCGCTCGCCGTGACGGACCCTCAGCCGATGCGGATGCCGGCCTTCTTCAGGTCGGCGTCCGCGGCCTCGGCCCAGCCGCGGTTGGCGCGGGGCGAGGCGGGGCTCGGGTGCAGCACGGTGGTGATGCGGAGGTCGCTCACGTCTCGCAGCGCTTCCTTCGCGCGCGCTTCCGCGAACGCGCCGACCCCGAGGATGACCTCGGGCTTCAGGTTCGCGACGATGGCCCGGAGCGCGTCGTCGCACGCGGCGTAGAGCGGCTCGCGCTCGGACGCGGGGAGCTTGTCCGGCGTGCGGTTCTTGCCGCTCTCCTCCATGAAGACGAGCGGGCAGTAGTTCACCACGAAGAAGCGCGCGAAGAACGCCTCGGGGGTCTGAAAGCGATCGCGCACCCAGCTCCAGAGGCGGGTGCCGCTCACCTCGGAGCGCGGACAATCGAAGCCCGTGATGGTGCGCGCCGGGTGCTCGTGCTCGGGCACCTTCACCTTGCCGGTCACGCCCACGAAGTCGCGCACCATCGCGACGTCGCCGAAGGGCACCCCGGTCTGCGCCATCCCGAAGGGCCCGGGGTTCATGCCGAGCATGATCACCTCTTTGGGCCCCTCGCCCCAGCGCGACAGGTACCGCTCGTGGGGCTCGCGCGCGTAGGTGAGCGGATCGTAGACGTGGGTCACCGGCGCCGCGAAGGTGAGCGCGTCGCACCGCTTGGCGAGCTTGCGCGAGATGTCGATCAGCGAGGGCACGTCAGCCGAAGATCTGCGCGTCGTAGCGGGGGCGGCTCACCTCCGCGATGCCCTTGCGCTCCAGATGCGCGAGCACCTGCAGCACGCTCGCTTCGTCCCAGGCGTCCGCCATGATCTGCAGGCCCATCGGCATGCCGCGCTCGTCCTTGGCGATAGGCGCCGTGCCCGCGGGCAGGCCGGTGAGGTTGCCCAAGAACGCGTAGCGGCACGCGCCCGCGATGCCGACCGTGTCGCTCATCCCCGACTTCATCTCGGCGCTGGTGATCCTCGGCGCCGCGAACGACGTCGTCGGCAGCGCGAGGACATCGACCTCGCGGAGCAACGCGGCCACGTCGCGACGCAGCCCGGCGCGCAGGCACTGCGCCTCCAAGTAGTCGGTCGGGCTCATCGTGCTCATGACCTGACAGAGCAGCTGCAGATCGGTGCCGAGCGAACGGAAGTCACGCTTGCGGATCTCGGCGAGCGCCGCGTAGGCCTCGAGGCCGATGCTCAAGTAGCCGATCGCCGAGGCGTGGTGCGCGTTCTCGAGCGTGACCTTCACCAGCTCGGCACCGTCTTGCTCGAGCGCGCGCAGCGCGTCGCCGATCGCGCGGCCCAGGGCGGGCGTGGCTGCGGCGATCTCGTCTTCGAGCACGCCGATGCGCAGGCCGCGCACCCCGCGCCCCAGCGTCCCCTCGAGCCAGCCGGGCTGAAAGCCGGGGTTGCCGAACGTGAGCACGTCGTCCGGATCTTCGCCCGACGTCGCCTCGAGGAAGATGGCCAGGTCGCGGGTGGACGCGCCGATGGGGCCCACGTGCGCGACCGTGCCGCCGAAGCCGTCGCCGGCGCGCGAGATGCGGCCGAAGGTCGGCTTGATGCCGAAGAGACCGTTCCACGACGCGGGGATGCGGATCGAGCCGCCGCCGTCCGAGCCGAGCGCCACCGGGCAGAGGCCCACCGACACCGCGACGGCCGAGCCGGTCGAGCTGCCGCCGGCGACGTGATCGGGATCGATCGCGTTGCGCGGCATCGGGCGCTTGGTGTTCACCCCGAGCGGCGACATGCCGTACTCGGTCATCACCGTGTGGCCGAGCACGATCGCGCCCGCCTCGCGCAAGCGGCGCACCACCGTCGCGTCCTTCGTGTCGGTCGCGCCCGCGTGGCCCATGCCGAGGCGCGCGCCGCGGCCCTCGAGATCCACCTCTTCCTTCACGGGCACCACGATGCCTTCGAGCCGCGAGCGCGCCTTCTTCTCGCGCAGCCGCCTCCCGGCGATCTCGGCCTCGCGCAGCGCGCGGTCCTCGTCGACGTAGAGCATCGGGCCCATCGTCGGGCTCTCCTGCGCGAGCCGATGCGCCGCGGCGATCGCGCGGGTCGTCGCGTCGAGCGGCGTCAGATCGCCCGTCGCGTACGCGGCGCTGAGCATCGCGGCGGTCGGGGTGTGCTTGCGCGGGCTGCTCGGGAGCGGCAGCTCCTCGCTCGGTCGCGGGTGGCTCGCGCGCGCCTGGGTCGGACGGGCGTGCAGCGGCAGATCCCCGCGCGCCGAGGCGGGCAGGGCGAGCGCCGCGGGGATCCCCAGATCCGCGCGCACCAACGATCCCACCGCCCGCCGCACCGATCCTGCTTCGGTGGCGCGCACGATGGTGCGCAGGGTTCGACCGGACAGACGAGGCGGCGGCGGGAGCTTCATAGGGCGGCGACGATCACCCGCGGGCCCGCGCAGCGTCAATGCTCCCGGCGCTCGCTTCAGCCGTGGTGGCGCGCGCTCCGATCGCGCAGCGGCCCGATGAACGCCTCGGCCGTGGGAACGCGGGCGAACATCAGCACGATCGCGAGCACGAAGAACGGACTCGTGAAGAGCCAGTGTTCGCCCATGAAGCCGAGCACGAAGCCCAGCACGGCGACCCCTTCGTTGAGCGCCAAGCCGATGATGAACGGTGCCATCCCCAGCTTCATCCCCTGGCGCAGCGCCTCGTCGTCGTGCTGACGCGCCACGTCCGTGGGCGCGCGGTAGCTCGTCTGCTTCAGCGCGGCGTTCCAAAGGATGCGCGGGACGACGAACGACGCCACCGCCACCGTGAGCGCAGCGGCCGCGAGCGCGAAGCGGACGGCGAGCGGGGGCGCGACCAGCCCGAACTCGATCAGGCCGGGGACGTAGAGCAGAACGGCGTAGAGACACTGCGAGGACAGGAGCGCGAGCCACATGATGCGCGGGACCGAGAGCGCGGAGTGCATCGCCGCAGTCTTGCATCGATCGCGGACCCTTGGGCGAGGGCGTGCCCGACGGCGGCGGCCGCGGTAAACGCTCGCCCCATGACGACCCCCCAAGAGCGCGCGCCCGATCCCGTCACCCGTGTCCAGGGTGAGAAGCTCGAAGCGTTCAGTCCGCTCGATCTCCACGCGCTCCCGCCGCTCCCCATCACGCCTGCCGCCGACGTGAAGGCCGCGATCGCGCGGAGCCGCGTCGCCCAGGCCGCGTGGGGTCGGATGGCCTACGCCGATCGGGTGAAGGTGCTCACCAAGGCGGCCAAGGCAGTGCTCGCGCGCCGCGCCGAGGTGCTCGAGCTGATGAAGCACGACATGGGCAAGCTCGAGGCCTCCGCGCTCTTCGAGGTCTTCGGGACGCTCGATCAGGTCAGCGCGTGGGCGGGCATCATCGAGGATGAAGTCGCGCGCAAGAAGGTGCGCCTCAACCCGATCGCTTTCCCCAAGAAGAAGGCCTACATCGATCGCGTCCCGCGCGGCGTCGTCGGCGTGATCGCGCCCTGGAACTACCCGGTCGCGACCTTCTACCGGACGCTCATCCCCGCGCTGCTCTGCGGCAACGGCGTGGTGGTCAAGCCGAGCGAGTACGCGACGCGCAGCCAGCGCTGGTTCTGCGAGGTGATGAGCGAGCAGCTCCCCGCAGGTCTCGTCGGGGTCGTGGTCGGCGATCGCAGCACGGGCATCGCGCTGATCGAAGGCGGCATCGACGCGTGCGTCTTCACCGGCTCCGTCGCGGCGGGACACGACGTCGGTCGGCGCTGCGGCGAGCGCTTCATCCCTTGCTCGATCGAGATGGGCGGCAAGGACGGAGCGATCGTCCTCGACGACTGTGATCTCGAGCGGACGCTGGCGGGCCTGACCCACTGGAGCCTCGACAACGTCGGCCAAGCCTGCGGAGCGATCGAGATCGCGTACGTCGATCGCCGGATCGCCGACGTGCTCGTCGAGCGCCTCGGCGCGGCGTGGCGTCGCCTGAAGGTGGGGCCGGGCGCGCCGGGGCAGTCGGATCTTTCGCCCGTCGCGAACGCGCGGCAGCTCGCGCTCATCGAAGCGCACGTCGCGGACGCCAAGAAGAAAGGCGCGAGCATCGTGTGCGGCGGTCAGCGCGGACCGAGCTCGGGCCTCTTCTACGAGCCGACGCTGATCGATCACTGCACGCCCGACATGGACGTGGTGCGTGAGGAGACCTTCGGGCCGGTGCTCGCGATCGTGCGCGTGGATGGCGCCGCGGAGGCGACCCGGCAGATCAACGCGAGCCGCTACGGTCTCACCGCGTCGATCTGGACTGCGGACGTCGCGCGCGCCGAGCGCATCGCCGAGCAGCTCGAGGTCGGCGTCGTCACCATCAACAACCACTCGGTGACGGGCGCGATGGCGAACCTCCCCTGGAGCGGCAAGCGCGACACCGGTCCGGGGATCGCCAACTCCAGCCACGCGCTGGGCACGTACTTGCGGCCCAAGACGGTGCTGATCGACGGCAACGACGCCCCCGAGCTCTACTGGATGCCCTTCGACACCACGCTCTGGGAGCTCGGCAACCTGCTCTCCGACGCGCAGATCCTCCGCCTCGGCAAGGCGTACAAGATCCCCTTCCTCATCAAGCGACGCGTCGACACCATCAAGGCGTTCTTCGCGAGGGGCGCTTGACGGCGAGCAAGGCTTGGAAGGAGACGGTCGCGGAGGGCGAAGACGCGCTCTTCCTCCGCCTCGCCGAGACGCTCGAGGCGCTGCAGCGAGCGCGCGCTGCCGGAGGACGGACCGAGCGCGGCCTGCATGCCAAGTCGATCGCGGGCGCGCGCGCGGTGGTCACGGTGAAGGACGACCTGCCGGAGCCCGCGCGGCAAGGGCTCTTCGCGCAACCTGGTCGCTACGACGCGTACGTCCGCTTCTCCAACGGCTCGGGGCGCCGTCAGGCGGACGCGGTCCCCGACGTCCGCGGCGTCGCGATCAAGGTGGTCGGGGTCGACGGGCAGAAGATCATCCCGGCGCTCTCGGACGCGCGCACCCAGGACTTCTTGCTCATCCAGAGCGCGGCGCTCCCCTTCCGGAGCCCCGAAGAGTTCGTCGCCTTCATCGTCGCGGCGTCCGGCGGCCAGGCGCTGCTCTTGCCGCGGTTGATCGGTGCGCTGGGGCTCGTGCGCCCCTTCACGCTCTTGCGGGACGTCCTCGCCAGCGTCGGCAGCGCGGCGCACAGCGCCGCCTTTCAGCGCTACCACTCGGCGGCGCCCGTCGCGTTCGGTCCCTACGCGGCGAAGCTCGATCTGCTCCCTGCGCAGACCGGTGTCGCCGCCAAGCCGCGCCTGCCCGATCACTACGCGACCGACCTGGTGGAGCGACTCGGCGCGGGCCCGCTGCGCTACACCCTGCGCGCGCAGTTCTTCGTCGACGAGACGAGCACGCCGATCGAGTCCTCGACGCAGGTGTGGAGCGAGGCGGCGAGCCCCTTCGTTCCCATCGCGGAGCTCGAGCTGCCACAGCAGAGCCTGACGAGCGACGAGGGTCGCGCCCGCGCCGAGCGCATCGAGACGCTCTCGTTCGATCCGTGGCACGCGAAGATCGAGCACCGACCGCTGGGCGCCGTGATGCGGGCGCGCAACCACGCCTACCGCCTGAGCACGGCGGCGCGCGGCGCGGCGCCCGAGCCCACCGACGTCCTCTGAGCGTCGCCACCGCGGGCGGACCCAATTCGCAAGCGCGGGCATGAGCCGGTAAGCTCGCGGGCGAGGCTTGCCATGCGATCTCTTCCGTCCGACTGCGCGGGTCCCTTCTCCCGCTTCTTCTCCTCCTTCTTCTCCTTCGCCGTCATGGCCCTCCTCGTCGGAGCCGGCTGCGGCTGGCGCACGGGGCTCGACGACTACCAGGACGGCGCCGTCCCGGTGCGCGACGGCGGAGGCTTCGATGCAGGTCGCGACGCAGGGATCGACGTCGGTCCCATCCCGTGCCGTTCGGCGGAGGAGTGCAACGACGGGCGCCTCTGCAACGGCGTCGAGGACTGCGTCGGTGGCACCTGCCGAGCGGGCGTCCCCTTTGCCTGCGACGACGGCGTCTCCTGCACCTTGGACAGCTGCGACGACCGCGTCGGCTGCGTCTTCGATCCCAACGACGGCACCTGCGGCCCCGGCTTCCGGTGCGATCCCTTCGCGGGCTGCATCCCCGCGGGCGGCGGCTGTCGAAGCGACGAAGAGTGCGACGACGGCAACGTGTGCAACGGCGCCGAGCGCTGCGCCCCCGAGTCGGGCCTCTGCGTGGGGGGCGCTCCGATCGTGTGCCCGATGGATCCCGTCGACTGCACCGTCGAGCTCTGCGATCCCTTCTTCGGCTGCACCCAACGCATCGACAACAGCCGCTGCCCGGACGGGACGCTGTGCAACCCGATGCTGGGCTGCACCCGCGTCGACTGCGCCGGGGACGACGCATGCGCCGACGGCGATCCTTGCAACGGGGACGAGCGCTGCGTCGCGGGCCGCTGCACCGCCGGCAGGCCGCTCGACTGCGAGGACGGGGTCGAGTGCACCATCGATCGCTGCTTGCCCTTCGAGGGTTGCCTGAGCACGACGGGCCGAGAGGTGTGCACCGATCGGATCGACAACGACTGCAACGGCCTCGTGGACTGCGAGGACTTCGCGTGTCGTGGCACGCCCGGCTGCGACGTGTGCATGCCGATCGCCCCGATCGAGTTCCGCTGCACCGACGGACGCGACGACGACTGCGATGGGCTCATCGACTGCGTCGATCCGGAGTGCGCCGGGGATCCGGCCTGCGGCGGCTGCGAGCCGGTGGCCGACAGCGAGATCTTCTGCCTCGACGGACGCGACGACGACTGCGACGGCTTCTTCGACTGCATGGACTTCGACTGCACCGGCAGCCCCGAGTGCGGCTGCGTGCCGATCGCGATGCGCGAGGTGCGCTGTGGCGATGGCCTCGACGACGACTGCGACGGCCTGATCGACTGCAGCGACATGGACTGCGCCGGACCCGAGTGCGGCTGCGTGCCCTCCGCGATGACCGAGACCAACTGCCGCAATCGGATCGACGAGGACTGCGATGGCCTCATCGACTGCGCCGACTCCGAGTGCCGCGCGCGACCCATCTGCATGGGCATGTGCGTGCCCACCGGCATGAACGAGATCGGGGTCGCGCAGTGCACCAACGGCCGCGACGACGACTGCGACGGCCGCCTGGACTGCGCGGATCCCGACTGCCGTCCCTTCGGCGCCGGCGCCGAGTGCTGCAACGGCGCGGACGACAACGGCGACGGCAACATCGACGAGGTCACCTGCTTCTGCCGCAACTCGGCCGACTGCGTCGGCGTGGGGACCTACGAGCAGGTGTGCTGGGGCGAGAGCTACAGCATCTGCGCGCCGGACTGCCGCCGCTATGGCGCCGACGCGTTCTGCCGGATGTTCACGCCCGATCTCCCGCGCTGCAGCCGGATGACGGGCGAGTGCATCTTCCGCTGACGCCGAGATAGAGGTCGCGGCGCGGGCTTCGCTACAGCGCGAGCTCGGCGTGCAACGCGGGCTCGGGACGAGGCCGGAGCTGAAGCAGCGCGACGATCGCGAGCGCCGCCAGCCACACCTCGGCGGCGCCCTCCGACCATCCGGCACCCGGATCGGGCCTGAGCACCGCCGCGCCGATCGCCGCGCCGAGCGAGAGGAGCGCCGCGAGCGCGCGGCCCTGCCACGGCCAGCGACCGAGCGTCGCCCGCGTCCAGCCGAGACAGCCGAAGACCAAGAGCCCCCGGACGCAGAACGAGAGGATCCCGAGCGGCGTCTCGGATCCTCGCCCTCCCGCCAAGCAGAGCACCACGAGCGCGCTCACCGCGATCTCGGTCGCGCGGTTGAGGATGCGCGCACCGAGCGACGCGGTGGCCGGGGCCGCGGGCGGCAAGCTGAGCGCCAAGAGCACGACGAGCGCGGGCGCCACCGGCGTCGCGAGCAGCGCCCAGTCCGTTGGCGCCAGCGACTGGGTTCGCTCGAGCTCTTCGAGATCGATCGTCCCGCGCCCCAACGCCGAGAGCAGCACGACCCCGAGAAGACCCAAGGCCCGGGCGAAGCCGCTCGCCACGACCCACGGTGAGCGCAGCGCGTGCCCCGTCACGCTCGTGGCGATCACCACGGCGGCGAAGACGGGCGCGAGCAGCATCGACATGCGATCCGCGTCGAGCCCATGGGCGCAGCGCTGCAGCAGCGCGAGCGCCGCGGCCACCAGCAGCAGCCCCTGCGGCGAGATGCGGGTGCGGGCTCGCCTTCGCGCGGGGCGATCGCGCTCGGCGAGGGCGAGCGCGACGATGATCAGCAGCGCAGCGAGCTGCACCGCGCGCAGCGACGGATCGGGCAGCACGTCGGGCTCCACGCGCGCTCCGAGCACCACGCCGCCGTGTCCGCGATCCACCTCGAGCCGCACCGGCGTCTCGGTCCAGCCCGACAGATCGCGCGCGTCGAAGATCCGCATTCCGTCCACGCCGATCAGCGCGTCGCCTTCCGCGACCCCGAGCGCCGCCGCCCGCCCCGCGGGATCGACCTCGGTCACCCGGAGGCCGAGCTCCGGATCCTCGGCGAGCGTCAGGCCCCACCACGCATCGAGCTCCCGGGTGTCGAGCGCGCGATCGTCGTCGGCGCTCGGCCGGAGATCGAGCACGAGATCGGAGAACGTCCCGCTCACCACGCCGTGCGCGTCGTTCGCCATCGGAACGAGCAGCGTGGCCTCGCCACGAAACGTCCCCCGGCCATCGTCGCCGAGCTCGTCGAGCATCGCGCCGGTCACCAGCGCCTCGGCGTGCTCGACCGCGTCGATCTCCACCGGGATGGAGAGCTCTACGTCGTGCGCGCGCCCCGGCTGGTGCAGGGTGCCCCTCAGATGAAGGGTCGCGTCCGCGCCGACCGGGAAGCCGCGTCCGTCGATCTCGATGCGACGACCCGGCTCGATCCGATCGGGCCCGATGGCGGTGATCTCGAGGAGCTCGACCCGCACGTCGCGCCCGCATCCGACGATCCCCAGGGCGACGAGCAAGCAGCCGATGAGCCCCATCCAGAGGACGAGCGCGCTGCCGACGTCCAGCGCGGCGCTGGAGGGAGACGGAGCTGGGCCTCGGTGCATCGGGCCGAACCTGTCGGGGACCACGAGAAAACGTCAAGAAAGCGGCGCAGCGCCGCGTGGCGCGCCGCGCCTCCGATGCTAGGGTCCGCGGCTTTTTGGGCACCCCCATGTCCCAGTCCACCGTCGGCGTGATCGGAGGCAGCGGCCTCTACGAGATGCGCGGCCTCGAGCGCATCGAGGAGCACAGCATCGTCACACCTTTCGGGCCCCCCTCCGACGTGGTGATGTCGGGCTGGCTGGGCGAGACCCGATACCTCTTTCTCCCTCGCCACGGACGCGGGCACCGGTTCTCGCCGAGCGAGATCAACTACCGCGCGAACATCCTCGCGCTGAAGATGCTCGGCGCCCAGCAGGTGGTGAGCGTGTCGGCGGTCGGCTCGATGACCGAGTCGGCCCATCCCGGCGACGTGGTCGTGATCGATCAGTTCATCGATCGCACGACCCACCGGGCGCGCAGCTTCTTCGACGGGCTCGGGGTGGTCGCGCACGTGGGCTTCTCCGATCCGATCGACGCCGCGCTCTCCGACCTGCTCTACCGCGCGACGGTCGAGGCTGGCGCGCGCGCGCACCGCGGTGGCACGTACGTGTGCATCGAGGGCCCGCAGTTCTCCACGCGCGCGGAGTCGAACCTCTTCCGGAGCTGGGGCGCGACGGTCATCGGGATGACCAACCTCCCCGAGGCGCGCCTCGCGAGGGAGGCGCAGATGCCCTACGCGACGCTCGCGCTCGTGACCGACTTCGACTGCTGGAAGACGGATGAGCCGCCGGTCGCGGTCGAGCACATCGTCGCGCTCTTGCACAAGAACGTCGCCCTCGCGCAGGACGTGCTGCGCCGCGCCGCGGGCCGCTTCCCCGATCCCCGGCAGAGCCCCGCGAGCACCGCGCTCGCCCACGCGTTGATGTCCCCGCCCGACCGCATGTCGGACGAGGCGAAGAAGAAGCTCGCGCCGCTCTTCGGCTGAGCTTGCCCATTCGAGGAAGGGGTCGCGCTCGCGCGGCCTCGCTTGCCCCCAGTGAGATCCATGTCGTCCATGCTCGTCGTCGGTTCCGTTGCGCTCGATACCCTCCACATGCCCTCGGGCCACTTCCCGCGGGTGCTCGGCGGCTCGGCCACGTTCGCGTCGCTCGCCGCGAGCCTCTACTGCCCGGTGAAGCTGGTCGGCGTCGTCGGCAACGACTTCCCCGATCACGGGATCGCGCTCCTGAAGTCCAAGCAGATCGATCTGACCGGCCTCGAGGTGGTCGACGGCAAGACCTTCCACTGGGAGGGCAAGTACGCCGACGACCTGAGCAGCCGCGAGTCGATCGCCACCGAGCTCAACTGCTTCGCCGACTTCCACCCGAAGATCCCCGCGGCGCACAAGAGCACGCCGTTCGTGATGCTCGGGAACATCCACCCGAGCCTGCAGATGGAGGTGCTCGATCAGATCGAGCGCCCGAAGCTGGTGATCGCGGACACGATGAACTTCTGGATCAGCGGCGCGCCCGACGAGCTGCAGAAGATGCTGAAGCGCATCGATCTCTTGGTGATCAACGAGGAAGAGTCCCGCGAGCTCGCCGGCATCACCAACATTCGCAAGGCCGCGCGTGAGCTGCGCGCGATGGGCCCGCGCCTCGTGGTCATCAAGCGCGGTGAGTACGGCGCGATGCTCTTCGACGAGGAGGAGGTCTTCTCGGCGCCGGCCTATCCGCTCGAGGAGGTGCTCGATCCCACCGGCGCGGGCGACAGCTTCGCCGGCGGTCTGCTCGGCTACATCACCCAGCAGGGCACGGTCGACGACCCGACGCTCCGCCGCGCCGTGATCCACGGGTCCGTGGTGGCGTCGTACCTCGTCGAAGGGATCTCGGTCGACCGCCTCTCGAAGGTGACCCAGCACGACGTCGGCATGCGCTACGCTGCGTTCGCCAAGCTGGCCCACTTCGCCACCGCAGCCGAGCTGCGCTGACCGATCACGACTCTCGATCCCTCACGGAGCACCCTCGCGATGAAGCTTTCCTCTTACCTCCCGTCCCGGTCCCTCGCGATGACGCTCGCGGCCGCTGGGCTCTCGCTCTCGGCCTGCGGCAACAACAACGAGATGCCGGACGTCCCCATGGTGGTCGACGCGCCGGTCACGCTGATGTGCCCCACCCGCGACATCCCGAGCCCGGAGGAGCTCACCCTGCCGTGCTGCTACCGCGCGTCGCAGGCGGATCAGCAGGCGAGCCCCGAGCTTCGCCTCGCGTTCCTCGACATCGTCGAGCCGGCGGGCTCCGAGCTCGCGGGTGACGTGGTCGGCCCGTTGCTCAACACCTCGATCCGCACGGAGCTCTTCCAGTGGCTGTTCCGGGCCGAGGGCGCGGACGCGGACGGCGACATCACCATCACGACCGGCTTCGGTCGTCGCGGCGCGAGCGGCACCTACACGTTCTCCACCGGCACCGCTCCGGACAACCCCGAGTGGGCGCCCGTCACCCTGAGCGGCACCCTCACGGGCGAGAACATCATGACGACGCCCTACGACGGCGTGCTCACCGTGCCGATCTTCGACGAGACGGCGACCGTGGTGCAGATCGAGCTGCAGCTCACGGCGGTCCGCGTGCTCAACAGCACCTTCAGCGACAGCCGCAACTGCATCGGCACGCTGCTCAGCCCCACTCGCTACATGACCGGCGCGACGCTCGGTGGCTTCGTCACCGTCGCGAGCGCGACCGACGGCGCCATCATGTTCCCCGGGGTGAACACGACCCTGTGCGGCGTCATCGCCGGCAGCCTGCTCGACGCCGAGTACTGCAACACCACCGCGCAGGGCGACTGGACCGTCCCGCCGGACTCGCGCTGCGACGGCAACGTCTGCTTCCAGAACGGCACTTGCGATCCCGCGGTCGTCGGCGACGGTGGCTGCAACGCCTGGTACCTCGAGGCGAACTTCGCCGCGGCTGGCGTGAACATCGAGTGAGCTGACGACATCGGCTCGACGTGACGCCCGCGCTCCGAGAGGACGCGGGCGTTCGTCGTTTCGGCTTCGGGTAGACTCGCGGCCATGTCGCTCGCCCGGCTCGCTGCCCTCGTCACGGCTCTTCTGTTGGTGCCCTCGTGCGAGCCCGGCGGGCCCGAGCCGCTGCCGCCCGCGAGCTACGTGTTGAGCGACGGAACCGTGCTCGACGTCGACGGCTTCGGCGCCATCGCGCTCACCACCTCGGACGGCCGCGCCCTCGAAGGCACCGCCGCGGGCGCGTTCCCCACCGTGCGCTCGTTCACCGATCGGGTCTCGGTCCTCTTCGGCTTCTTCGACTTCCGTCGCCGTGACGAGCTCGAGCATCCCGCGCGCCGCTTCGAGGGGAGCGAAGAGCGCGCGGACGGCGTGGTGCTCCGCTTCACGGGCGACGACGGCGTGGCGATCGAGATGCTCGTCGCGGTCGAGCGACCGAACGTCAGCACCCGCATCACCACGACGGCCACCCTGGCCGAAGGGAGCACGGTCCCCTCGATCGCCTCGATCGCGCTGCCGATGGCGTGCGACGCCGACGCGTCGTTCGCGGGCTTCGGCGCGCAGTACCACACGACCGATCAGCGCGGCGAGGCGTTCGCGCTGTGGGTCGAAGAGCAGGGCGTGGGTCGCAACGGCTCGAGCCCGATCTCGGGCGACGAGCACACCAGCTACTTCCCGATGCCCTGGTGGATCGACTGGCGCGGCTTCGGCGTCCTGATCGACACGCCCGATCGCACGCTCGTCGATCTCTGCGCCCGCGATCCCGAGGTCGCGTGGGTGGAGGTCGAGGGCGACGCGCCTGTCGAGATGCTGATCTTCCACGGGCCCGAGACGGCCTCGATCGTCGAGGCGCTCGGTGAAGAGCTCGGCCGTCCGAGCGAGCCGCCGAGCTGGGCGTGGCTGCCCTGGATCGCGGTCCAGGGTGGGAGCGACGCGGTCCGCACCGAGGTCGCAGCGCTCGAGGCGGCGAACATCCCGGTCTCGGCGCTCTGGGTGCAGGACTGGATCGGAGGACGGATGTTCTCGCCGACCATCTACGATCTCACCTACCGCTGGGTCGCCGACGAGACGCTCTATCCCGATCTCGCGGATCTGGTCGCCGAGCTCCGCGCCGATCACGACATCCGCTTCCTCGCATACAACAACTCATTCGTGATCGAAGACCTCGATCACTACGCGACGATGGAGGCGGAGCGAACGCTCATCCAGCGCGATGGCGCCGCGTACGAGTTCCAGGTGACGTTCTCGCCGGGCTCGATGGCCGATCTGACCAACCCCGCCGCCGTCGAGTACATCCAGGGCTACCTGCGGACCCAGGTCACCGACTACGGCTTCGACGGCTGGATGGCGGACTTCGGCGAGTGGCTGCCCACCGACGCGGAGCTCTTCTCCGGGGAGGACGCGCGGAGCGTGCACAACCTCTATCCCGCGCTCTGGCACCGCACGTCGCGCGCGGTGATGGACGAGCTGCGCCCCGACGGCGACTGGGTGATCTTCACCCGGTCCGGCTGGCTGCGCGATCACGCCGAGGCGCAGGTCGTGTGGCTCGGCGATCAAGAGGCCGACTTCGAGCACGAGGATGGTCTGCCCACCGTCGTGCCTGCGATGCTCAACCTCGGCCTCTCGGGGATCCCCTACGTCACCCACGACATCGCGGGCTACAGCGGCGGTCCTTCGGATCGCGAGCTCTTCTTCCGCTGGGTCGAGCTCGGCGCGTTCAGCCCGATCTTCCGCACCCACGAGGGCCTGCAGGCCGCGGAGAACTGGCACTGGGATCGCGACGCCGAGACCACCGCGCACTTCGGGCGCTTCGCCCGCATCCACGCCGCGCTCGCGCCGGAGATCGAAGTGCTCGCGGGCGACGCGGCCGTCACCTCGATGCCGCTGGTGCGTCACCTCGCGATGGTCTTCCCCGACGACGTCCCGAGCCGCGCGATCTCCGACGAGTTCATGCTCGGCGACGACCTCTTGGTCGCGCCCGTCGTGACCCAGGGCGCGACCACGCGCAGCGTGTACTTGCCGCCCGGCAGCTGGTTCCACGTCTTCTCAGGCCAGGCCTACGAGGGGGGCACGCACACCGTCGATGCACCCCTCGGCACGCCGCCCGTCTTCTCGCGGGGCGCCGACCGCGCCGACCTCCGCGCGATCGAGTAGGCGCGAGACGGTTCTAAGCGGCGGGGGCCTGAGGTACCATCGCCCGATGGTTCGCTTCCGCTCCGCCGCTCGATCGATCGTGGGGATCCTGCTGCTCTCGATGGGCCTGGTCGGCTGCCCAGCGAGCGAGGACGTGCTGTTGCTCGAGGTCGTCAGCCTCTCCGACGTCGAGACGCTCGACATCACCGTGCTCGACGAGGACGGCAACCGCATCGCGCAGCAGAACTCCACCGTGCGTCGGACCGCCGACAGCATCGAGGCGGAGCCCATCCACGTCGTCATCCCGGTGCCGGGCGGCGGCGCCGTCACGGTCCTGATGAGCGGTCGCGAGCCCATCGCGGCGGGATCGGGCGCGCTCATCGCGACCCGCTGTTATTCGGTGAGCGGCGTGCTCACGGACGACGTGCTGCTCGTGGCGATCGATCCCTCGCTCGACGGCGACGGCGACGGATTCCCGCTCCAGGCGAGCGTGACGTGTCGCGATCTCGAGGGCGGCGTGCCCGTCGTCTGCGACATCGGCGCCTGCAGCGACATGGCCGTCGCCGACTGCGACGACACCGACGCCAACCGCTACCCGGGCAACGCGACGATCTGCGAGAACGGCATCGACGAGAACTGTCGGAACGACGGCAACGACGACGACGACGACGAGCCGTGCCGCGACGGAGACGGCGACGGCTGGGCCGCGTGCTCGGCCACGGGCGCTCCCGGCACCTGCGACTGCGCCGACGACAACCCGATGGTCAACCCGGACGCGGCCGAGATCTGCAACGACCGCATCGATCAGAACTGCGACATGCGGGACGCGCTCTGCGACCTCGACGGCGACGGCTTCCCCGCGGACGTGCTCACCGGCGGCTCGCCCGACTGCGACGACACGGACGCGAGCGTCTACCCGGGCGCCACGGAGATCTGCGACGACCGCATCGACAACAACTGCAACCGGCTGGTGGACGAGGGCTCCGACTGCGCGCCGGACGACCTCGATCGCGACGGCTGGACCCGCTGTGCGGGCGCGTGCGAGCCCGACACCTGCGACTGCGACGACTGCAACGGCGCCGTCTTCCCGGGCGCGCCCGAGGTGTGCGACGGGCTCGATCAGGAGACCGGCGAGGTGCTCGCGCCCACCGGGGACCCCTTCCCCGACTGCCCCGGTGACACCGACGGCGACGGCGAGATCGGCATGGTCCGGGACTGCAACGAGGGCGACGGTCGGATCTACCAGGGCGCGCCCGAGAACTGCTCGACCAGCGACATCGAGAGCTGCAGCTCCACCGCTTCGACGCTGTGCATGGGCCTCGACAG
>CAYZQM010000014.1:12121-17345 GCA_964480175.1 uncultured Sandaracinaceae bacterium | reverse complement strand
TGGATGGCTTCGTCGACACCCAGGACTGCGACCTGCCCGAGAACGACGACGAGGCCAACCGCGCGCTCAACCCGCACGCGAGCGAGGTGTGCGACGGCGTCGACAACGACTGCGACGGCGTGGTGAACGAGCGCACGGCGGGCGACGCGGGCAACGGCTGCGTGTTCGACCCCAGCTTCTGCGGGAGCGACACCGTCGCGTGCACCGTCGCGTATGGGCGGACGACCGACGTCGGCTCGGTCGGCGCGACGCGCCACTGCGGTGGCTGCGGCATCGACTGCAACCCCGACGATCGGGTGGTCGCGGATCGCTGCGTCGCGGGCTCGTGCTCGTGCTCCACGAACGCCGCGGGCTCGGGCGCGGCGTGCATCGATGGGAACTCTTGCTGCGGCGATGGCTGCGTCGACTTCGCGACCAACCACGACAACTGCGGCGGCTGTGACATCGAGTGCGGCGCGGACTTCAGCGCGAACCCGACGTGCCAGGCCGGCGCGTGCGTGTGCCCCGCGGCGGGCGCGGCCTGCGGCGCGGCGACGCCGAACTGCTGCGACAGCGGCTGCGTGGACCTGCTCGAGGACCCGATGAACTGCGGGTTCTGCGGCCACCAGTGCGGCGCGAACGCGGAGTGCAACAACGGCACGTGTGAGTGCGCCAACAACGACGTCGCCGACTGCAACAACGACCTCAATCGTCGTGACACCCCCATCAGCAACGGCTGCGAGGTGCCCCTCAGCGCCGCGACGACGTGCGGCTCGTGCACGACGAACTGCACCACGCTCCCGGGCGTGAGCTCCGCGAGCTGCGGCGGCTCGGCCGGCGCGCGGGCGTGCGTGATCAACACCTGCGCGACCAACCGCGCGGACTGCGACCTCGCAGTGAACACGGGCTGCGAGATCGATCTCCGGGCGCTGACCACCTGCGGGACGAGCTGCGCCACCCGCACCAACTGCACCACGCTGCCGTTCGTGGGCTCGACGACGTGCTCCGCGGCGGGCGCGTGTGTGATCAATACGTGCGGCGCCCCGCGGCGCGGCGACTGCGACTCGATGAGCAGCACGGGCTGCGAGACGGACCTGTTCGTGAACACGTCGTGCGGCACGACCTGCGGCGGCCGCTCGAACTGCACCACGCTGCCGAACGTGGATGGCACCTCGTGCCCCTCGGGCTCGTGCGTGATCGACAGCTGTGATCCGGGCTTCGGGGACTGCTCCGGGGTCGCGGGCTGCGAGACCAACATCTGGAGCAACAACAGCTGCGGCACGGGCTGCACCGGGCGCATCGACTGCGGCACCCGGCCCAACGCGATGGGCGGCGGGACCTGCGTCGCCGGCACCTGCAGCATCACCTGCAACGCCGGCTTCGCCGACTGCAGCGGCGGCACCGCCAACGGGTGCGAGACCGCGATCTGGACGGACACCTCCTGCGGCACGGGCTGCTCGGGCCGGGTCAACTGCGAGACCCTCCCCAACGTCTCGAACGGCGACTGTGCGTCGGGCTCCTGCACCATCGCGGCCTGCAACACCGGATCGCGTGACTGCGACAGCATCGCGATGAACGGCTGCGAGACCAACATCTTCTCCGACAACTCGTGCGGCCTCTTGTGCACCGGACGCGTCGACTGCGACGCGCTGCCTCAGGTGGCGGATGGCAACTGCAACCTCGGCGCGTGCACCATCGGCTCGTGCGACGCCGGGTTCGACGACTGCAGCGGCGGCGCCGCCGACGGCTGTGAGACGAACATCTGGCAGCACACCAACTGCGGCACGGGCTGCAGCGGCCGCATCAACTGCACGACGCGTCCCAACACCACGAGCGGCACCTGCAACATGGGCACGTGCAACATCATGTGCGCTGCCGGGTTCCGCGACTGCACCGGCGGCGTGGGCGACGGCTGCGAGACGGCCATCTGGAACGACACCTCGTGCGGCAACTCGTGCATGTCGAGCATGCGCCTCAACTGCACCGATCGTCCCGACACCACGGGCGGTACCTGCAACATGGGCACGTGCGAGATCACCTGTACGAGCGGCCGCAACAACTGCGACGGCAATCCCGCCAACGGCTGCGAGACGATGGGATCCTGCTGACGACACGCGCCGAGCTGGCTCGCATCGCCTTTGGGCGTTAGACCGCGCGCGCCATGCACGATCTCGGCGAGCTCCCGCTCTACTCCGTCGCGCCCTTCGCGCTGCTCTTGCTCGCGATCGCGGTGATGCCGCTCGTCGCGGGACACTGGTGGGAGCACAACAAGAACAAGGCGATCATCACGAGCGTGCTCTCGCTGCCCATCTTGGGCTGGCTCGTCACGAGCCACCCCGAGGCGCTGGGCCACACGATGATCGAGTACCTCTCGTTCCTCGCGCTGCTCGGTGCGCTCTTCGTCATCTCGGGTGGGATCTACCTGGGCGGCGATCTCGAGGCGCGGCCGAGCACGAACACCGCGATCCTCGGGGTGGGCGCGGTGCTCGCGAACATCGTCGGGACCACCGGCGCGAGCATGCTCCTGATCCGCCTGATGCTGCGCACCAACAGCCAGCGCAAACAGCGCGGGCACATGCCGCTCTTCTTCATTCTCGTGGTGTCGAACTGCGGCGGCCTCCTCACGCCGCTCGGCGATCCGCCGCTCTTCCTCGGCTACCTGCGCGGCGTCCCCTTCACCTGGACGCTCGGCCTCTGGCCCGCGTGGCTCGTCACCATCGGCTACCTGCTCACCGTCTTCTACTTCGTCGATCGCCGCGCGTACGCGAAGGAAGACGTCGCGGACATCGCGCGCGACGTCGCGGAGAAGCGGCCGCTGCGCGTCGAGGGTGCGATGAACATCGCGCTCCTGCTCGGCGTGGTCGGCGCCGTCTTCCTCAACACTCCGTTCCGCGAGATCACCATGGGCGCCCTGGCGCTCGCCTCGGTCTACCTCGGGCCCAAGGAGCCGCGTCAGAAGAACAGCTTCACGTTCGGGCCGATCCTCGAGGTGGCGATCCTCTTCCTGGGCATCTTCGTCACCATGGTCCCCGCGCTGGCGCTGCTTCACGAGCACGGCGCCGACCTCGGGTTGAACGAGCCCTACCAGTTCTTCTTGATCACGGGCGTGCTGTCGTCGGTGCTCGACAACGCGCCGACCTACCTGACGTTCTTCTCCGCCGCGCAGTCGCTCGGGCTGCCTGCGGACATCGTGGGTGTGCCGCAGCTCTTCCTCGTCGCGATCTCCGTCGGCGCGGTCCTCATGGGCGCGAATACGTACATCGGCAACGGGCCGAACTTCATGGTCAAGGCCATCGCCGACGAGTCGAAGTACGAGACGCCGAGCTTCTTCGGCTACGCGGCGCGCGCGACCGGCATCCTCCTTCCGGTCTACGTGCTCGTGGTGGTGTACTTGCTCTGGGGATAGAAGAGCGATGAAAGAGCGATGAAAGAGCGATGAGCGAACGCGGGCGAACGCCGGCGAACGCTGCGCACGAATAGCCTTCTACGCTGCGATCTGCGGCGCGTTTCATCCTCCCCGATCGCGGCTCGATCCCTTGGGGTGATGGTCGATTCCGACACCCGGTTTTGCTCACATCAACATTGCAAGGTCGAGTTGCAGAGCTGCTAGGGTTCGCGCGCTTCGATTTCCATACGTGTTCGCGAGATGTCGGCTGAACGGCGGTTGGATCGCTCATTGCACAGGGCGCCCCACCATGATGGAGCCAGTGATGAAGCATCCCGTACCGACCCAGCAGCAGCTTCGTGCGCCGCGAGGCACCGAGCTCTTGTGGGGCGCCGGCCAGAAGGCGAGCGCGCCGCTGGCTGCCGATGACCCGGCGCACGGCCTGCTCGGCCGGGTGCTCGATCAGCGCTTCCAGATCACCAAGGTGCTGGGCCGCGGCGGCATGGGCGTGGTGTACGAGGGCGTCGACAAGGTCCTCGAGCGCCTCGTCGTCATCAAGGTCATCACGCCGCGCGTCGCCGAGAGCGGTGGTGCGCGGTTGGTGCGCGAGGCGCGCTTGGCGGCCCGGGTCCAGCACCCGTCGATCGTCACCGTCTTTCACCTCGGCGTGCTGGATCACATCGAGCCGTTCATCGTGATGGAGAAGCTCGAGGGCAAGGATCTCGCGACGGTGCTCGCGGAGACCGGTCCGCTGCCGCTCGTCACCACCGTCGCGCTGCTCGAGCCGGTGGCCGATGCGCTCGCGGCGCTGCACGCGCACGGCGTGGTGCACCGCGACTTGAAGCCGGAGAACCTCTTCGTGCTCGAGGGTCGCTTGCTCCGCCCTCGCGTGAAGCTGATCGACTTCGGCCTCGCGATGCTCGACGACGAGACGATGGCGCGCTTCACGCGCCAAGGGCAGGTGCTGGGCACGGCCGAGTACATGGCGCCCGAGTGCGCCCGCGGCAGCGCGCCCACGCCTGCGGCGGACGTCTACTCGCTGGCGTGCACCGCGTTCGAGCTCCTCACGGGCGCGATGCCCTTCGCGGGGACCGGCATGGACGCGCTCATCGCCAAGACGCAGGGCGCGCCGCGCAAGATCGACGAGTTCACCCGCGACCCGATCGTCCGCGCCGCGGGCCCCGTCATCGAGCGTGCGCTGAGCCGCGACCCCGCGTCGCGCCCCACCGCGAGCGAGTTCCTCGAGGAGCTCCGGGCGGCGCTCAAGCGCTCCTCGCCCCGGGGCGACGCGACCATCAACGATCTTCCGACCGCCCCGCGCATCGGCTCGGGCCCGCGGCCCGTCGAGAGCGCGCCCGCGTCGGCACCCGCGCAGCAGAACACGATGATCTGGCTGGCCCTGGGCGCCTCGGTGCTCTCGCTCGTCGCGTCGTTGGTCTCGCTCCTCACCTGAGGGCCAATCCAGGGGGATCAGTCCAGGTGGATCGGGACGAGCGCGCCGACGTCGAGGTCGTGCTCGTCCTCGCCGATCTCCACCCAGCCGTTCGAGCGCACGAACGGACCGACCTTGAACGACGGCTGCTCGGCGATCACCTCGACCTCGCAGCGTCCCGAGGCGTCGAACGTGAGCTGGGCGCGCGCGAGCATGCGGAGCCGATGCGCGCCCTTGCGGTAGGGCGACCGGAGCGCGCCGTAGCGGGTCGGCTCGGGCGCGAGGCCTTGCATCGCGTCGAGCAGCGGCCGAACGAAGAGCTCGAGGCACGTCGCGCTCGACGCAGGGTTGCCCGGCAGGCCGACGAACGGCGCGCCCGAGGGAAGGCGGGCCAGCAGGAGCGGCTTGCCCGGGCGGATCGCGACGCG
>CAYZQM010000014.1:0-12111 GCA_964480175.1 uncultured Sandaracinaceae bacterium | reverse complement strand
CCTCGGCCCCGAGCGCCGAGAGCACCTCCGGCACGAAGTCGTGATCGCCCATCGAGACCGCACCCGTGCTCAGGATCACCTGCGCGTCGCTGCGCTCGAGCGCGTCGCGCAGCGCGCCCGCATCGTCTCCGATCGACACGCGCCGCCGCGCGGGCGAGCCCCACTGCGTCAGGCGCGCCAGCGCGTAGGGACTCGTGGCGTCGTAGATCTCGGTCTCGGCGAGCGGGCCCTCGCGCACGACCTCCCGCCCGGTGGTGATCCAGTCGATCGTCGGCCGGGAGGAGACCGGGATCGAGGTCACGCCGAGCGTCGCGAGCGCGAGCACGTGGCGGGGACCGAGCCGTGCGCCGGCGCTGATCACCTCGTCGCCGATCGCGTAGTCGCTGCCTGCGCGCCGAACGAACGCGCCTGCGCTCACCACGCGATCGAAGCGGACCCGATCTCCTTCGGGCACCGTGTCTTCGACCGGCACCACCGCGTCGGCGCCGGGCGGGATCGGCGCGCCCGTCATCACCGCGTAGCACTCGCCCTCGCGGAGCGAGCGCGTCATCGCCGGCGCGCCCGCGATCTGACGCCCGATGGACAGGAGCACGCCCGGCACGTCGATCGCTCGCACCGCGTAGCCATCCATCGCGGAGTTGTCGAAGCGGGGATGGGCCATCGGCGCCATCACTGGGCTCGCCGTGACCCGGCCCACGACGTCCGCGAGCGGCACGCGCTCGACGCCGTAGCGGCTCGCGGCGCCGAGCGATCGCATGGCGGCGCGCGCGGCATCGAACGACAGAAGAGCGCTCATCGACCGCATCTGACCGCGCGCCGATCGCGGCCGCAAGTGTCCGTGCGCCCCGTGGGCGCGTCCGATACGCTCGCGCTGCGCATGCTCTCGCCCCTGGCAGCTCAGGCTCGCCCGCACCTCGAAGATCGCTTCGGTCGGCGCTTCCCCTACCTGCGGCTCTCGGTCACCGACCTCTGCAACTTCCGCTGCGCGTACTGCCTGCCGAACGGCATGGGCAAGCTAGACGGCGAGCCTCCGCTGTCCGTGCCCGAGGTGCGCCGCTTGGTGCGCGCGTTCGCGGAGCTCGGAGTGCACAAGGTCCGGCTCACCGGCGGCGAGCCCACGCTGCGCGCCGACTTCGTGGAGCTCGCGGAGGCGGTCGCGGGCACCGAGGGGATCGAGACGGTCGCCATGACGACCAACGGCCATCGGCTCGCCTCGCGCGCGCAGGCGTTCTTCGACGCGGGCATCCGACGGATCAACGTGAGCGTCGACAGCCTCGATCCCGCCACCTTCCGCCGCCTCACCGGACACGATCGGCTCGAAGAAGTGCTCCTGGGGATCGATCGCGCGCTCGAGGTCGGCTTCGACGAGGTGAAGCTCAACGCGGTCCTGCTGCGCGGCATCGAGCCCGATGGACTGCCTGCGTTCTTGGAGCTGGTGCGAGAGCGACCGATCTCGCTCCGCTTCATCGAGCTCATGCAGACCCGGGACAACGCGGACTACTTCCGATCGCACCACCGACCCGCCTCCGAGATCCGAGATCGGTTGCTGGCGCTCGGCTGGCGCCTCGGGGCACGGCGCGCGGACGCGGGCCCGGCGCAGGTCTTCTCGCATCCGGATCACGCGGGCACCGTCGGCCTCATCGCGCCTTACGAGCCGGGCTTCTGCGACACCTGCAATCGCCTTCGGGTGACCTCGCGCGGTGAGCTGCACCTGTGCCTCTTCGGCGAGAACGGCCACGACCTGAGGCCGCTCCTCGCGTCGGACGCGCAGCGCGGCGCGCTCGAGGAGCGCATCGAGGGCGCGCTCTCCCTCAAGCGCGCGGGCCACTTCCTCCAACAAGGCGATCCGGGGATCCGCGGTCACTTCGCCGTGATCGGAGGCTAGCGACATGGCCGCACCTCCTTCGGCGTTCCGCATGATCGACGTCGGCCACAAGCGGGTGACCCGGCGCCGCGCGATCGCGACCGGCACCATCACGGTCGGCGAGCGGGTCTTTCAGCTGATCCGCGATCGCGCGCTGCCCAAGGGCGACGCCCTCGCGCTCGCCGAGGCGGCCGGCATCGTCGGCGCCAAGCGCACGCCGGATCTCTTGTTGATGTGTCATCCCCTGCCGCTCGATCAGGTCGCGGTGCACACCGAGCTCGAGGCGCCAGACAAGGTGCGGGTGACCTGCCAAGCCGCCGCCGAGGCCCGTACCGGCGTCGAGATGGAGGCGATCATGGGCGTGCAGGCCGCGCTCGCGACGATCTGGGATCTGAGCAAGGGCACCGAGCCCAATCTCACCATCGGCGAGGTGCGCCTCTTGCTGAAAGAAGGCGGCAAGGGCGGGCGCTGGCTCAACCCCGACGGGGTGCCCGCGTGGTTGACGGAGCAGCTCCGTCCGCTCGATGACCTCGAGGGGGTCGAGGCGCTCGTCGTGGTCGCGAGCGATCGCGTCGCCCGGGGCGACGCCGAGGATCGATCGGGCAAGCGCTTGGTCGAGCTGCTCGCCGAGGCGGGCGCGCAGATCGCGTCGCCCGTGATCGTGAGCGACGATCGCAGCGCGATCGAAGCGGCGCTGATCGCGTCACGGGCCTCGCTGGTCGTGGTGAGCGGCGGCACGGGTGCGGGTCCGCGCGACGTGACCCCCGAGGCCGTGCGCGCGGTCGCCGATCGCGTGATCGACGGCCTCGGCGAGCTCGTTCGTAGCGAGAGCGCGCAGATCACCGAGCGCGCGTGGCTCTCGCGAACGCTGGTCGCGGTGCGCGGCGAGCAGATCATCGTGGCGCTCCCTGGCAGCGTGAAGGCGGCAGACGAGTGCTGGGAGATCGTGCGCCCGCACGTGCCTCACCTGCTCCACGTCGTGCGGGGCGGAGGCCATGGCCATGGCTGACACGAAGGCGTCGATCCACCTGCGTTTGCGGCTCTTCGGCGCCCTGCGCGATCACGGCTCGGTGGTCGAGATCACCGTGCCCTCGGGGGCGGATGGCGCGGTCGTGCGGCGCGCGCTCGCGGAGAAGCTGGCGATCGATCCGGCGCTCCTCACGATCTCGGCCCTCGCCACGGACGACGAGGTGCTCGACGCGTCGGCGACGTTCGAGCACGACGCCACGCTCGCGGTGCTCCCCCCGGTGTGCGGCGGATGAGCCGCATCGAGGTGGCCGTGCGGGCCGAGCCGCTGTCGCTCGACGAGGCCGCGCGCTTCTGCGCCGATCCCGCCCACGGCGCGTTCGCGTCCTTCGTCGGCTGGGTGCGCAACCGAAACCTCGGACGCGACGTGCTGGCGGTGGACTACGACGTGTTCGAGCCGCTCGCGTCCAAGACGCTGCGCGCGATCTGCGATCGGATCGCGGACGAGCACGATGGCGCGGTGCGCCTCTTCGTCGCCCATCGCACGGGCAGGGTCGCGGTCGGCGAGGCGAGCGTCGTGATCGGAGCGAGCACCCCGCACCGCGCGGAGGCGTTCGCCGCCTGCCGCGCCGTGATCGAGGCGCTCAAGCACGAGGCCCCGATCTGGAAGCAGGAGCACTACGTCGACGGCAAGAGCGAGTGGGTGAAGGGCCACTCGCTCTGCCAGCACGACGTCACGGGGTGACGGCGTCGGCCGCCGAGCGCGGCAAGAGCTTGTACGCGTTGTTGCGGTACGTGAGCACGCCGGTGATCGACGTGTACGTCGCGCCCATCGCGGGCGCGGCGATCCGGAAGATCTGATCGTCGACGCGCACGCCGCCCGTGATCTCGAACTCGTTCGTCGGCGCGCTGTCACCGGGGCCCGCTGGGGGCGCGGCGTTGGTGACGGTCACCGAGCTCACCGTCACGAGCACGCCTTCGTACGGCTCGAGCGTCGCCGCTCCGCCGATCAGCGTCGCCATGTCGAGCACGAACGGGGCGGGGATCGCCGCCGTGCCGAGCACGCTCACGGTCACCGAGGTGAGCTCGGTGAGGTCGAAGAACTCGTCGACGGTCCCCGTGACCGAGACCAGCTGGCCCACGGTCGCCGTCGGCGCGCCGCCGGTGAACACGAAGATCCCGGAGTTGGCGGGCCCCGCATAGCCGACGCCGCCGACCGGCACCTGCATGAAGAAGCCGTTGGACGCGCGGCCCGTGACGACGCCCGTGACCGTGGTGCGGGCGCCGTCCGCGATGGTGCCGTTCTGGATCTCGTAGATCGTCCGCGCCGCGGGCGGGCAGAAGATGCTCGTGGGGTTCGGGTTGTCCGGGCAGGGATCGCAGCCGTCGCCTCGGTTGTCGCGATCGCGATCGGACTGATCCGCGTTGGCGAGCAGCGGGCAGTTGTCGGAGAAGTTGTCGACTCCGTCGCCGTCGATGTCGCCGCGGATGCCGAGGTCGCAGGTCTCACCGGCCAGCAGCGGACACGCGTCACACGCGTCGCCGACGCCATCGCCGTCGGCGTCGGCCTGGGCGCCGCCGTCCATCGGACGGATCGGATCGAACACGGAGGGGCACAGATCGTCGCCGTCGTCGATCCCGTCTCCGTCGGCGTCGGTCGCGTCGATCATGCCGTCGTAGCGGGTCGAGCCCGCGACCGACGCGCGCGCCTCGGTGCGCTCGGGGTGGCACGAGGGCTCGTTGTCCGGCACGTCGCAGTCGAAGAGCGGATAGCTCGCCGTGTTCGCGGTGCGGAGCGCGGCGAGCGTCATGCCCACCTCGCGGTTGATGCACACCGAGCGAGCGAAGGTGCAGACGTCGATCGCATCGCATCCGCTCTCGAGCACGCTGATCACCGACGCCTCACCGAAGATCGGGTTGCCCGCGCGGAGCACGAGCGCGACGTCCTCGGGGCGCGCGTCGATCACCGCGCGGTAGTCCTCGTTCACCGAGGCGTCGAAGATCGCCAGGTCGGCGACGTAGCCCTCGGCGATCGCGCCGATCACGTCGTGGACCCCGAGCGCCAACGCGCCGTTGTAGGTGGCCATGAGCCAGAGATCACGATCCGAGAAGTGGCCGTCCATGTAGTCGGCGTTGAGCTCGTCCGCGCACGACAGCTCGCGCAGCATGTTCATGGAGCCCGTGAAGACCCAGTCGGTGCCGAGCGCGATCGGGATGCGCAGCGCGTCGAACGTCGTGACGCGCGCGGTGTCGCCATAGAGGGTGACGTTGGTACGGGGCGACCAGACCAGCATCGCGCCGTCGAGCGCGATCGACGCCAGATCGGCGGGCGCCAAGCCGACGCCGTGGATGAGCGCGCTGTTGTGCTCGATCACGTCGTTCGAGGTGAGCGCGTCGTTCAGGCAGGCGAACTCGTTGTGCGCCTCCGCGTCGATGCCCTCGGAGACGTGCGGGGTGTAGCGGGCCTCGCCTGCGACCGCCTCGGTGGTGGTCCGGGTGCTGCCGTACGCGCCGCAGCCGCTGGCCGCGAGCATCCCGTCGCTGTCGCCCAGCGGGAAGGTGTCGTAGTCGGCGGCCTCGTGATCGAGATCGTCGGCGTCGGCGCCGAAGTCGAGGTTGCGCAGCAGGCCGGGGCGGCCGCCCGAGCCGTTCACCGACGTCGCGCCGCCCATCGCCATGCGGAGCTCGGCCCAGACCATCTCGACCTGGGTGCCCATGCGCGGAGGGATGCGGGTGTGCGATCGGATGCCGCGGCGCCAGTCGTGCCGGTGCTCGTAGCGCTCGGCCGTGCGGGTGTAGGGCAGGCCCTGGAACGTGAGGTGCTCGTGCGCGTTGATGAGGCCGGGCGAGAGCGCGCCCTCGGGGCAGCTCAAGCGCGTGGCGGTCGCCGCGCCCGCCGTGGTGCTGCAGTCGCAGCCGACGCACACGATCGTACCCATCGCATCGACGAGGACCTGGCCGCCGCGGAAGACCTCGGTCGGGGTGAGGATGTCGGCGGTGATCAAGAGGCCGCCGTCGCCCGCGGTCGCCTCGCAGATCTCACCGCTCGCCAAGGGCAGCGGGGTGCTGCACGTGGTGATGATCGGCGTCTCGATCAGCGGGACGCCGCCGTCGCGCATGCCGCCGTCCCACGGGCCCGCGTCGATCGGCGGCACGAACGCGTCGATGCCGGGCACGTCGGCGCCGGGGACATCGGCGCCGGGGACGTCCAGACCACCCGCGTCGGGGGTGGTGTCACCGGGGCAGCCGCTCAAGGCGAGCGAGGCGAACAGAACCGAAAGAGAAAGGAAGCGCGACATGAGACCTCCGAAAGGACCGCGGACCTTTCGGGAGGTAGCCAGGCTCGTCAAGCCACGGCATCATGGCGCGCTGCGTCGTGGCCCGCGTTCAGAGGCGCTCGACCGAGCGCATCATCTCGGGCGTGAAGTGCTCGCGCGCACGGATGAGCGAGCGTCGCGGGCCGCGCTGCCGGATGTTGAGGACTTCGGTGTCGGGACCGAGGAGATCGCCGCTGACGAGCTCGTCTTCGAAGCTCTCGACGCGCAGCTCGGAGCGCGCCGGGGCTTCTGCGAACGCGACGGCGGGGAGGAGGGTGAGGGTGGTGAGACCGATGGCGAGGAGGTGGCGCATGGCCGCATGCGACGCATCAACGCCGTCGCCGGTCTGGGCCCGCGCAAAAAACTTCATCGACGCCTCGGCCCACTGCCCTATGCTTGCCGCATCTGGGCGTACCCCTCGCGGACGCCACGGAGGTGCAAGATGCGACGACGAATGTTCCTCGGGAAGATCCACCGAGCCACGGTCACCCACGCCGACCTCGAGTACGAAGGAAGCGTGACCATCGACGAGGGCCTCATGGAGGCCGCCGGCATGCTGGAGCACGAAGAGGTGCACATCCTCAACGTCACCCGCGGCTCGCGCCTCGTGACCTACACGCTCAAGGGCCCGCGTGGCTCGGGCGTCATCTGCATCAACGGCGCAGCCGCCCACCTCAACTCGCCCGGCGACATGGTCATCCTCGCCACCTACGGCGAGATGGAGAACGACGAGGCGAAGGCCCACCAGCCCAAGGTCGTGCTGGTCGACAGCAAGAACCGCATCGTCTCCACCGACGCCGAGCGGCCCGGCCCGATGATGCCCCGCAAGATCGAGACCGCCGAAGCCTGAGCTCTCAGGGCCGCGCGGGGAGCCAGCGTTGGGGTTGGCTCCTCAGGCGCTCGTCGCCGATGAGGAATGCGTCGACCGAGCGGGCGCACTCGCGGCCTTCCCAGATCGCCCACACCACCAGCGACTGACCGCGGCGGGCATCACCGCAGGCGAACACGTCGGGCTGGCTGCTCCGGAACGAGCGCTCGTCGGCGGCGACGTTGCCGCGCGCGTCCTGCTCGAGCTCGGTGCCCGACCACGTCTCGGCTTCGGGACCCACGAAGCCCATCGCGAGGAGCACCAGCGTGGCGTCGATCGTGCGCTCGGTGCCCGCGACCGGGACGAAGCGTCCTTCGTCGCGCACCACCTCGACCACCTCGAGCGCGCCCACCCGACCGGGCTCGCTCGCCGACTCCTTCAGGCGCTGCGTCAGGATCGCGAACAGGCGCTCGCCGCCCTCTTCCTGGCTGCTCGAGGTCCGGTAGATCAGGGGCCAGTGGGGCCAGGGCGTCTCGGGGTTCGTCTCGTCCGGTGGACGCGGCATCAGCTCGATTTGCGTCACGCTCCGCGCGCCCTGCCTCAGCGCGGTCCCGAGACAATCGCTGCCGGTGTCGCCGCCGCCCAAGATCACCACGTCTCGATCGCGCGCGTCGATCGGCGTGCGGTCGAGCTCGCCGGCGATCACCCGGTTCTGCGCGGTCAGGTAGTCCATCGCGAGGTGCACGCCGGACAGCTCACGCCCCGGGACGCCAGCGAGATCGCGCGCGCGCGTCGAGCCCGTCGCGAGCACCACCGCGTCCGCGCGATCGCGCAGCGATGCGAGCGTCTCGTCTTCACCGACCCGCACGCCGGTTCGAAACACGACGCCCTCGGCGCGCATCTGCTCGATGCGCTGCGCGAGCACGCCCTTGTCGAGCTTGAAGTCCGGGATGCCGTAGCGGAGCAGACCTCCGACGTTCGCGTCGCGCTCGATCACCTCGACCGCGTGTCCGGCGCGCACCAGCTGCTGGGCGCACGCCAGACCCGCAGGGCCCGAGCCGACGACGATCACCTTCTTGCCGGTCGCGCGCTCCGCGCGTCGAGGGCGAAGGCCGCGATCGAACGCGCGGTCGGCGGTCTCCCGCTCGATCGCGCGGATGGTGACGGGCGCGGACGGCGCGTGCGGCAGGTCCATCCGGAGCACGCACGCCTCCTCACACGGCGCAGGGCAGATGCGTCCCGTGATCTCCGGGAAGTTGTTGGTCGCCTCGAGCGCCGCGATCGCGGCCTCACTTCGATCCTGGTAGATGAGGTCGTTCCAGTCGGGGATCGCGTTCCCCAGCGGGCAGCCCACATGACAGAAGGGGACGCCGCAGTTCATGCAGCGGCCTGCCTGCTCCTTGGCCTGCACGATCGGCAAGCGGTGCTCGAGCTCGCGAAAGTGACCGAGCCGCTCGCTCTTGTCGTCCTTCGGCGGGCCCTTGCGCGCGCTCTCCAAGAACCCTGTCGGCTTGCCCATCTCAGGCCTCCTTCGCCGTGGCTGCGGCCCGCTCTCTGAGCGCGCGCTTCAGGTCCTTGGGCATCACCTTCACCAGCTGCCGGCTCGCGGCCTTCCAGCCCGAGAGCACCCGCCACGCGAGCGCGCTCTGGGTGCGCTGCCAGTGGCGGTGCACGAGCGTTCGCACCAGCGACAGATCGCTCTCGTCGAGCGGCTCGAGCTCGACCATCGCAGGGTTGATGCGGCTCGCGAGCGCGCCGGGCTGGGGATCGAGCACGTACGCGATGCCGCCGCTCATGCCCGCCGCGAAGTTGCGGCCCGTCGCGCCCAGCACGACCACGCGCCCGCCGGTCATGTACTCGCAGCCGTGATCGCCGCAGCCCTCGACCACCGCGACCGCACCGCTGTTGCGCACCGCGAAGCGCTCGCCGCCGCGCCCGCGGATGAAGACCTCGCCCGAGGTGGCGCCGTAGAGCGCGACGTTGCCGACGAGGATGTTCTCCTCGGGCACGAAGCCCGCGCCCGGCGGTGGGAACGCGATGAGACGTCCACCCGACAGGCCCTTGCCGAAGCCGTCGTTCGCGTCGCCCTCGAGCACCAGCTCGATCCCCTTCGCCGCGAACGCGCCGAAGCTCTGCCCGGCCGAGCCGGTGAACCGGACTCGGATCGTCGCGTCGGCCAAGGGCGGCGCCGAAGGTCCCCGGCGCCGCGTCAGCTCGTGCGAGAGCATCGTGCCCGCCGCGCGGTGCACGTTCTTGATCGGCATCTCGATCTCGACGGGCTCGCCGCGATCGATGGCGGGCCTCGCCTGCTCGATCAGCACGGTGTCCATCGCGAGCTCGATCTCGTGATCCTGCGCCGTGCTGAAGCGCCGCGGCGTCTTCACCTCGGGCGGAGGCGCCCAGAGCAAGCGCGAGACGTCGAGGCTCGCGACGCGACCGCGAAGATCACCGCGGGCTTTCAGGAGATCCGTGCGACCGACGAGCTCGTCGAAGGTGCGGATCCCGAGCGCGGCCATGTGCCGGCGCACGTCCTCGGCGACGAAGGAGAAGAACGTCACCACGTGCTCGGGCAGCCCGGGGAAGCGCTCGCGCAGCCGCGGGTCCTGCGTCGCGATCCCCACCGGACACGTGTTGAGGTGGCAGACGCGCATCATGATGCAGCCCATGCTGACGAGCGCGGCGGTGCCGAACGCGATCTCCTCGGCGCCGAGCAGCGCGGCGATCACCACGTCACGTCCGGTCTTGAGCTGACCGTCCGTCTCGAGGCGCACCCGACCCCTCAGGCCATTGAGCACCAGCACTTGCTGCGCTTCGGCCAAGCCCAGCTCCCAGGGCACGCCCGCGTGCGAGAGCGACGAGAGCGGCGAGGCGCCGGTGCCGCCCGCGTCGCCCGCGATCACGATCACGTCGGCCTTGGCCTTGGCGACGCCCGCCGCGACGGTCCCCACGCCCGCCTCGGCGACGAGCTTCACCGAGATGCGCGCGGAGGGATTGGCGTGCTTCAGGTCGTGGATGAGCTGCGCGAGATCTTCGATCGAGTAGATGTCGTGGTGGGGCGGCGGCGAGATCAGCCCGACCCCTTCGGTCGCGTGGCGGGTCCTGGCGATCGCCCCATCCACCTTGTGCCCGGGCAGCTGACCGCCTTCGCCGGGCTTGGCGCCCTGCGCGACCTTGATCTGGATCTCGTCGGCGTGCGTGAGGTAGTCGATGGTCACGCCGAAGCGCCCGCTCGCGACCTGCTTGATCGCGCTGCGCCGCAGATCGCCGCTCTCGTCGGGCACGAAGCGCTCGGCGTCCTCACCGCCCTCGCCGGTGTTCGAGCGGCCGCCGAGGCGGTTCATCGCGATGGCGAGCGTCTCGTGCGCCTCCTTGCTGATGGAGCCGAAGCTCATCGCGCCGGTCTTCATCCGCTTCACGATCTCGAGCGCGGGCTCGACCTGCTCGAGCGGGATGGGCTCCCTCGCGACGAAGTCGAAGAGGCCGCGCACGAAGCCCGCGCCGTCGCCCGAGGTGCCCTCGCCGAGATCGCCGCGCGCCTCCCGATCGGCCCGATCGGCGAAGGCCCGGAACTTGTCGAACGAGCCGCTGCGCACCGCGTGCTGCAGCATCGCCAGGGTCGCGGGGTTCCACGCGTGCTGCTCACCGTTGCGGCGCAGCGCGTAGCGGCCGCCCGGCAAGAGATCGGCGCCCTCCGAGGTGCGGGGATCCGCCAGCACCGCGAGCACCGTCTTGCGGTACGCGGCGCGGTGGCGGCTCGCGGCATCGGAGAACACGTCGACGAGCTCGATGCCCGACAGGTGCGTGGGCGTGCCCGCGAAGAAGCGCGCCACCAACGCTTCGGAGAGCCCGATCGCCTCGAACATCTGCGCGCCGCGGTACGACTGCACGGCCGAGATGCCCATCTTGCTCATCACCTTGAGCAGGCCCTTCTCGAGGGCCTTCAGGGCGCGGTGCTGCGCCGCCTCGACGGGACCGTCGACCACTCCGTCTTCCACGAGCTCACCGACCGCTTCCAGCGCGAGCCACGGGCACACCGCGCCCGCGCCGTAGCCGATCAAGAGCGCGATGTGGTGCACCTCGCGGGGGTCGGCCGACTCGACGACGATGCCGCAGTCCTTGCGGAGACCCGTCTTGATCAGGCGATCGCCGACCGCGCCGAGGCACAGGAGCGGAGGCACCACCATCGAGCCGAAGTCGGCGCCCCGATCGGAGAGCACCAAGATGCTCGCGCCCCGCCGCACCGCGGCCTCGGCCGCCGCGGCGATCCGCACGAGCGCGGTCTCGACGTCGAGCGTGCCCGCTTCGTCGACCGTCGCCAGACACGGCACGCGCACCGCGCGCAGGCCTTCCTGATCCAGCTCGACGATGCGCTGCAGCTCGTCGGGCGTGAGCAGCGGGCTCGGCAGGTTCAGCTTGCGCGCGTGCTGCGGGCTCTCTTGAAAGAGGTTCGCCTCCGGGCCGATCGGCTGGGCCAGCGACATCACCAGCGCCTCGCGGATCGGGTCGATGGGCGGGTTGGTGACCTGGGCGAAGCGCTGCCGGAAGTAGTTGTAGAGCAGCGGCGCGGCGCCACTGCGCGACGCGAGCGGCGCGGGCGGGGTGTCGTTGCCCATCGAGCCGAGCGCCTCGGCGCCCTGCGCGAGCGCGGGGAGCACCACGCGGAGATCCTCCTGGGTGTAGCCGAGCGCGCGCATCAGACGGTGGCGCGCCGGTCGCTCGAGCGGGATCGGCGGGGCCTGCCGAGGTGGAGGCAGCGCGGTCAGATCGACGCGCTCTTCCTCGATCCAGCGCTGCCACGGCCTTCGCGCGGCGACCTTCTGCTTGATCGCGTCGTCGGACAGGATCGCGCCGAGCTCGGTGTCGATCACCAGCATGCGACCCGGCTGGAGGCGATTCTTCGCCACGACGTTCGCCGCGTTCAGCTCGAGGACGCCGACCTCCGAGGCCATCACCACGAGCCCGTCTTCGGTCACCACGTAGCGCGCGGGCCGAAGGCCATTGCGATCGAGCGTGGCGCCGACCATCCGTCCGTCGGACCACACGACGCACGCCGGCCCATCCCAGGGCTCCATCAAGCACGCGTGGTACTCGTAGAACGCGCGCTTCTCCGGGGACATCGCCGGATCGGCGCCGTGCGCCTCGGGGACCATCATCAT
>CAYZQM010000013.1:0-46263 GCA_964480175.1 uncultured Sandaracinaceae bacterium | reverse complement strand
GACGGCGACGTGCGCGGCTTCATCGTCGAGAAGGGCACGAAGGGCTTCTCGGCCGAGAAGATCACCGACAAGTGGTCGCTCCGCGCCAGCGTGACCGCCGAGCTCATCTTCGAGGACTGCGTGATTCCGGAAGACGCGATGCTCCCCGAGGTGCGCGGCATGAAGGGTCCGCTCTCGTGCCTGTCGCAGGCCCGCTACGGCATCGCCTGGGGCGTGATCGGCGCCGCGAGCGACTGCTACGAGGTCGCGCTCAACTACGCGAAGGATCGCAAGCAGTTCAGCCGGCCCATCGCGGGCTACCAGCTGGTGCAGCAGAAGCTCGTCACGATGGTCTCCGAGATCACCAAGGCGCAGTGCCTCACGCTGCGCCTCGGTCGCCTCAAGGAGGCGAAGAAGATCAAGCCCACCCAGATCTCGCTCGCCAAGCGGAACAACGTGCACATGGCGCTCGAGACCGCGCGCATGGCCCGCGACATCCTCGGCGGCAACGGCATCATGTACGAGTACTCGCCGGGCCGGCACATGCTGAACCTCGAGACGGTCTACACGTACGAGGGCACCCACGACATCCACACCCTCATCGTGGGTCAGGACATCACGGGGCTCGCCGCCTTCGAGTGATCCGCGAGGGCGATCAGCTCGGGCGCTCGACGCCGTAGGCCTCGCCCATGCGATCCCACAGGTAGTCGAGCAGGTTCGCCACGTGGTCCTGCTCGCCTACCGCGTTCTTCACGAGAGGTGCCCCACCTGGTGCACGTTCGCGCGGAGCCACGACAGAATCGGCCCAACATCGCCGCTGCCGACGCGCGCATCGAAGTCCGCGATCTGCGCGCGCAACACCTTGCCGAGGCTCGCCGCGTACAGGTTGCCCAGCGTGTAGCTCGGGAAGTAGCCGAAGAGGCCTGCGCTCCAGTGCACGTCCTGCAGGCAACCCTGCGCGTCGCTCGGCGGGGTGATGCCGAGATACGTCTGCATCTTCTCGTTCCACGCAGCGGGGACGTCCCTGGCCGCGAGCGTCCCCTCGAAGAGCGCGAGCTCGAGCTCGAAGCGCACGATGATGTGGAGGTTGTAGGTCACCTCGTCGGCGGTCACCCGGATGAGCCCGCGCTCGACCCGGTTCAGCGCCCCAAAGAGCTGCGCCTCGTCCACGCTCAGCGAACCGAACGCGTCCTTCATGCGCGGCACCAAGAAGCGCGCGAACGCGCGTGAGCGCCCGACGAAGTTCTCCCAGAAGCGAGACTGCGACTCGTGCAGGCCGTAGCTCGCGGCCTCGCGGACGGTGGTGCCGGCGTGCTCGTGTGGCAGGCCTTGCTCGTACATCGCGTGCCCGGTCTCGTGGATGGTGCTGCCCAGGCCACCCAAGAAGTCGGTCTCGTGCAGGTGCGTCGTGATGCGAACGTCGCCCTTGCCGTGGCCGGTGGAGAAGGGGTGCTCGGCCGCGTCCATCCGGCCTCCGTCGAAGTCGTAGCCCAGCGCGGCGGCGAGCTTCTGGTTGAACGCCCACTGCGCCTCGATCGGCAGCGGCGCATCGAGCTTCGCCGGCGTGGGCCGCTCGGCGATCGCAGCGAGCAGCGGCAGGAGCCCCTCGCGCAGGCGCGCGAACATCGCGCGCAGATCCTCCACCCGGGTCCCCGGATCGTACTGCTCGAGCAGGACCTCGTAGGGATGGCGGCTGGGATCGATCGCCTTCGCGCGCTCGATCGAGATCGCCACCAGCTGCTCGAGGGTCGGCAGGAACGCCGAAAAATCGCCCGACTTCTTCGCCTCGATCCACGCCGCGAAGCCCTCGCTCCGGATCTTGGCCAGCCGCTCGACGAGCTCTCCGCTCACCCGCCGCTCGCGCCGGTAGCTGCGGCCCAGGTTCCGGGCGCACGCCGCTTGGATCGGATCGGAAGCGTCCAGCGCCGCGAGCCATCCCTCGATCCGGGGATCGGTCTGTCGCTCGTGGGCGAGGCGCGACAGGAGCGCGGTCTGCGCGCCCCGGAGCTCGGCGCCCGCCTTGGGCAGGTACGTCTGCTCGTCCCATCCCAGGGTTCCGATCACCGACTCGATCAGCTCGAGCTCGGTGAGGTGGCGGCGCAGGTCGGTGAACGTCATGCGCGTTGGTACCGCATCTGCGCCGCGCGATCACCACGCGTCGAGCGACGGAAAAGGAAACCCCCACTCGCGGTACTGCTGCGAGAGGGGGGTAGATAAGCGGCGGCCCGCGGGCTGGGGGGGGACGCCTTCGCGAGCCGCCGCACTGCCCTATAGCGATGTCCGTGCCAAGGGGCTCGGCAGCCGAACCCCCGTGAATTGCCGTCCGCACCGGAGCCGGATCCGAGGGTCGTTTCAGATCTGCAAGCGGCAGAAATTGCAGGAATGAAAATGTCGTGCTTGCCCTCGATCATCGGGGGTGCGAGAGGGTGGGGCATGCGCGTTCGTCCTCTCTTCTCCGTCGCTGCGTTCTCCCTGCTCGCTCTGGCCTGCGGACCTGCGACCCGCACCCGGCTCGGCACCGAGCGCACCGCGACCACGGTCGCCGCCCCCGCGCCCTCGGTCGCGCGCTATGCGTCGGACGGAGGCGCCGGCGTGCTGGTCCGGGGCGGCGGCGACACCGAGGCGGTGGAGCGAGCGGTCGCGGCCGCGGCGAGCACCCGGGGCGTGACCCTGACGGGCGATCCCCGGCTCGCGACCCTCTCGGAGTGGATGGCCGCCGAGCTCGGACCGGGCGGCGAGCCCCCGCCCTCGGAGGTGATCGACTTCTTCGCCTGGAACCTGGGCCTCACCGATCCCACCCCGCACGTGATCGTTCACGGCTTACCCGACCGCGCGTCGGTCGAGAGCAACGTGCAGGCGAGCGTCGAGCGCTTCCTCGAGCGCCAGCCCTACACCCACTGGGGCGCGGTCGTGTTGCCTCGCAACGGCCTCTGGATCGTGGTGCTCACGCTCTCGTGGCGCTTCGGCACCATCGAGCCCGTCGATCGCCACTTCAGCAGCGCGAGCCCGATCCCGCTGCGCGGCACGCTCGCCGAGGGCTACTCGAACCCGCTGATCGTCGTGGACGGACCGACCGGCGACGTGCTCCGCCTGCCCGCGGGCTCGGGCCCCGCCTTCGACGTGCGCATCCCGATCGAGACCCACGGCGCCTACCAGCTCGAGGTCCTCGCGCGCGGCCCGCTCGGCGAGACGGTCGTCGCGAACTTCCCGGTCTACGTGGGGGTGGACGTGCCGCGCGAGGTCTCGCTGGTCGCCGAGGCGAGCTCCGGCAGCACCGACGTGGCGACGGTGCGCAGCGAGCTGCTCGATCTCCTGAACGAGACCCGCCGCGGCGAGGGACTGCCCGAGCTCTCGTGTGATGCACGCGTCGATGCGATCGCGCTCGCGCACTCGGTCGACATGCAGAACAACGGCTTCCTCGGGCACCAGTCGCCCACCACCGGTACGCCCGCCGACCGGGTCACGGCCGCGGGTCTGCACAGCGGCTTGGTGCTCGAGAACATCGGGCGCGACTACACCGCCGCGGGGATCCACCGCGGCCTGCTCGCGAGCCCCGGCCACCGCGCGAACCTGGTCTCGAGCGGCGTGAACACGTGCGGCATCGGCGTGGTCGCCCAAGAGACCGACGGACGCACCGCGTTCATCGCGACCGAGGTCTTCTTGCGCTTCGCGCAGGCGATCGACGTGAGCGCCGCGCCCGCCGAGGTGCTCGCCGCGATCAACCGCGCGCGCACCAGCCGCGGCGCCGGCGAGCTCCAGGCGGAGGAGAACCTCCGCGCCGCCGCCCAAGACGCGGCGCAGGCGTTCTTCGCCGAGCCCACGCTGACCCAAGACGACGTGGTCGAGCGCGCGGGTGGCAGCATGCGCCGCTTCGCGATGCTCTTCCGCCGGGTCGGCGGCGTGATGGCGGTCGTCAGCAGCCTGGACGAGGCGAGCACCCTCGAGCCCACGTTCGATCCCGAGCTCGACTTCATCGGCATCGGCGTCGCACAGGGCTCGCGCCCCGACGTCGGCGAGAACGCGATCGCCGTCGTCATCATGCTCGGTTGGGGTCGCTGAGGATCGTCCTGTAGCATTCGCTCGCGATGAGCGAGCCGACCTTCCCCGAGCGCTTCAACATGGCCCACTACTTCCTCGATGCCCGCATCGAGGAGGGTCGCGGCGATCGGATCGCGGTGCAGGTGGGCCAGCGCTCGTGGAGCTACGCGGAGGTCCAGAAGCTCAGCAACCGGGTCCAGCACGCGCTCACCGATCGCGGCATCGATCTCGAAGATCGGGTGCTCCTGCTCTTGCCCGATGGCATCGACTTCGCCGCGAGCTTCTTCGGGATCCTCAAGGCCGGCGCCGTCTTCTGCATGGGCAACCCGCTCGCCCCGGAAGCCGACCTCGACTACCTGCTCGGCTACACCCGCGCGCCGTGATCGCGCAGGACGACGTGATGGATCGCCTCGGTCCCGCGCTCGCGAAGCACCCGCGCTGCAAGGTGCGCTTGATCGCCGGCAAGAAGGTCGAGGGGGGCGAGTCGCTCGATCTCGCGATGGCCAAGGCGAGCGATCGCACCGAGAACGCGGACACCTCCCGCGACGACTTCGCAGGCTGGCTCTTCACCAGCGGCACCACCGGCAAGCCCAAGGGCGCGGTGCACTTCCACCACGACTTCCCCTACAGCACCGAGTGCTACGCCAAGGGCGTCTTGGGGCTGAACGAGGACGACGTGTTCCTCTCGGTCTCGCGCCTCTTCTTCGGCTACGCGACGGGCACGAACCTGATGTTCCCCTTCGCGGTGGGCGGCAAGGCCGTGTTCTTCCCCGACAAGCCGACCCCCGAGCGCATCGTCGCCCACGTCCGCGAGCACCGGGTCACGGTGCTCTCGAACGTGCCCGCGATGATCCGACAGATGGTCGATCACGAGGGCGTGAGCGACGACGACCTGCGCTCGTTGCGCATGTGCCTGTCGGCCGGCGAGGCGCTGCCGGCGCAGCTCTACGAGCGCTGGAGGGCGCGCGGGTGGTGCGAGATCTTGGACGGCATCGGCTCCGCCGAGCTCTTCCACATCTACATCACCAACCGCCCGGGCGACGTGCGGCTCGGCTCGCTGGGCAAGCTCGTCGCGGGCTACGACGCCAAGATCGTGGGGCCCGAAGGCCTCGAGGTGCCGGCGGGTGAGATGGGCCGCCTGATGATCCGCGGCGACTCGGCCGCCGCGTTCTACTGGGGCGATCAGCAGAAGAGCAAAGCGACCTTCGTGGGTCAGGACTGGGTGCTCTCCGCCGACCTCTTCAAGAAGGACGAGGAGGGCTACTACTACTACGCGGGTCGCGGCGACGACATCCTCAAGGTGCGCGGCATGTTCGTCTCACCGCTCGAGATCGAAGACTGTCTCTCGACCCATCCCGCGGTGAAGGAGTGCGCAGTGGTCGGCGCGCTCGACGAAGAAGGCATGAGCATCCCCAAGGCGGTGGTCGTCCTGCGCGACGGCCATGCGCCGGACGACGCGATGATCACCGCGCTCCAAGAGCACGCCAAGTCGATCCTCGCCCGCTACAAGTTCCCGCGCGTCGTCACCTTCGTGGACGCGCTGCCGCGCAACGATCGCGGCAAGGTGCTGCGCAAGGACCTCTGATCTCAGGCGGCGTCGGACACGCGGCCCGGATCGATGTCGTCCAGCCCCTCGAGCTCCGACTCGCCGCTCTCCTCGGCACCGAAGAGCACGGCGCGCAGCGTCCGCAGATCGCGCACCTCCCAGAAGATCGGCGGCACGGTGGTGCGCGACGGCAAGAGCGTCGCCATCGCGCCCGCGTCCGCGAGCGCGCGCCCGCCCGGACCGTCGAGGATCAGAAAGCCGTGGCAGAGCCCGCGCGCGCCGGGACGCGCGACGAGATCGACGATGCGCGCCCGATCGAGCGACAGCTCGATGCGCCCGCGGCGGATCAGCACGCGGCGATCGGTCACCAGGTACTCGGTCGCCGCGCCCTCGGCGCGCGCGAGCATCGTGCCGTGCCACACCAGCGCGCCGCCGATCCCCACCAAGAGCGCGAAGGTCAGCGACGCGGCGAAGAAGAGCAGCGCCCAGGTCGGCGAGCCGACGGGCAGGCCGATCTCCTCGAGCTCGCCCACGATGCCGAACGAGAGCACGCCGTAGCGCAGGCCGACCGCGATCACCGCGAGCCCCACGATCGCCGTCGCCACCTCGCGCCAGCCCATCATGCTCCCCTCGGGCCCGCCGCCCCAGAGCACCCGCTCGCCGGGATCGAGACGATCGGTCATCGCGAGCTGGGGATCGATCCCATCCCCTCGGGGCTCGTGCCCGTGCCGCACCACCTCGAGCACCCGATCGGGCGCGCGGACCGCGTGCAGCACGAGCCGCTGGCTCCGCGACAGCGGCCCGAAAGGGACCGCACGCACCAGCTCGAGGTGCCCGACGCCCAGCGCGCTGCGGTGCCACGCGATGCGCGCGAAGCTGAGCGCGGCTCGATCGATCGAGCGCACGGTCCAGGCGTTCTTCACCAGCACCCTGCGGTCGGTGACGACGTACTGGTTGCCGTCGACCAAGTAGTGCGGCGCGAGGTAGCTGCCGATCGCGAACACGACGGCCCACGCGCCGAGCAACGCGGTCGCTTGCCAGTCGCCCGCCTCCGTCAGCGCGACGAGCACGGCGAACGTGCCGCTCACCGCCGCGAACGCGCACGCGAGGATCGGCGCCCACACCCAGAGCAGGTCGCGAGGCACACCCCGCTCGGCAGCGCCGTGCCAGAGGACCCGCTCGCTCGGTAGGAGTCGGAAGCTGCGATGAAGCTCCGCCACGTCGGGGAGCCTAGCACCGGCATGGGGTCGTCTCGACACCGCGCGTTGGACAATGGACCTGCGTTCAGGTTCTCGCGTGCCCGTGAATCGAGGAAGGTCGCGCGGCGTCGAGGCGTACGCTGCGCCGGCCCCCGGGTGGTTCCGTTTGGGCTATGTTCGCGGCCTCTCGGACGCGGCGCGTCCATTGATGGAGCAAGAACGGATGAGGACAGCGATCGAACGGACTCTCTTGGTCTCGGCGTGTGCAGCGCTCGTGGTCGTCTCCGCAGGCTGTCGGGTGCGCGCCCGGGCGCGGACCGAGGTGGAGCCCGTGCGTGCGACCGTGACGGTCACCGGCAACGGCGGTACGGCGACCAGCGGTGGCACCGACACCGTCGTGGTGAGTCCGCCCCCGACCACTGGTACCGCGGGCGCTGGCATCGTGATCATCACGCCCACGTGCGCGCCCGGCGCGACCGAGGCGTGCAACGGCCTCGACGACAACTGCGACGGCCGCATCGACGAGGGCTGCGGCTGGGCCTCGGGTCAGATCCAGGTGACCCTCGCCTGGAACACCGGCGCCGACATGGACCTCTACGTCTACGATCCGAGCGGCTACCGCATCTACTACGGCGATCGCAGCTCCCCGAGCGGCGGCGTCCTGGATCACGACGCGCGCGGCTACTGCACCGGCAACGGCTCCATCGAGAACGTGTACTGGAGCTCGCCCCGTCCGCCCTCGGGCAACTACACCGTCGAGGTCCACTACTGGGGCGACTGCGGTGACAGCGGCGCGATCCCCACCCCCGTGCAGGTCTCGATCTCGGTCGGCGGCAACATCATCGGCGTGTACACCGCGACGCTCTATCCGGATCAGCGCACGACGATGGCGACCTTCCCGGTCTACTGAGTTTGTTGGAAGGGCTGAAGCAGCCCTTCCCCCCGCCTGGCAAAGCGCGCTGCGCGTGGGCCCCCAGCCCACTTGCGGCTACGAGCTGACGCTCGAGTCGACGAGCCCGCCTGGCACCTGCCCGGCGGGCTCGCTCGTTCCGTCCCTCGAGACTAAGAAAGCCGCCGTCATGTCCCGTCCCACCGTGCTCTTGGGCAAGCGCCCGCTGACCATCGAGAACGTCTGCGCCGTCGCCGAAGGACGCGCGAGCATCGCGATCGACGAGGACGAAGGCGTGCGGGGCCGGATCGCGCGAGGCAGCGCGTTCATCGAGGACTCGCTGCGCAACGGGCGGACGATCTACGGCGTGACCACCGGCTTCGGCGCGTCGGTGGAGTTCCAGGTCTCGCCCGAGGTCGCCGAGCGCATGCCCCTGAACCTCGTCCGCTACCACGGGTGCGGGACGGGCGCGATCTTCTCTCCCGAGGTGGCCGCCGCGATCGTCGCGGTGCGCGCCAACTCGCTCTCGCTCGGCGCCAGCGGGGTGCGCCAGGCGCTGCTCGATCGCCTCTGCCTCTTCGTCGAGCGCGGGCTCTTGCCCTGCATCCCCGAGGAGGGATCGGTCGGCGCGAGCGGCGATCTGACGCCGCTCTCGTACATCGGGGCGCTCTTGGTGGGCGAGCGCGAAGCCTGGGTGGATGGAACGCAGATGGATGCCGCCGAGGCCCATCGAGCGCTCGGCATCACCCCGGAGGTGCTGCGGCCCAAGGAGTCGCTCGCGATCATGAACGGCACCAGCGTGATGACCGCGCTCGGGTGCCTGTCGTGGCGCCGCGCCCGCAAGCTCGCGCGCTTCACCGCGGTGCTCACCGCGATGGCCTCCGACGTGCTGCACGGGGTGCCCGGGCACTTCGACGATCGGATCTTCGAGCTCAAGCCGCACCCCGGTCAGCGCACGCTGGCGCGCTGGATCCGAGAGCGGGTGCAGGATCTCAATCCGCCCGCGCGGGTGCAGGACCGCTACTCGATCCGCTGCGCCCCGCACGTCGCCGGTCTCATCCTCGATTGCCTGCCCTGGATGCGCCAGATGCTCGAGACCGAGATCAACGGCGTGAACGACAACCCCATCATCGAGGGCCCGGACGCGGAGCACGACGGACGGGTGATGCACGGCGGCAACTTCTACGGAGGTCACGCGTGTCTGGTGACCGACACGCTCAAGAACGTGGTCGCGAACGTCGGCGATCTCTTGGATCGTCAGGTGGGCATGCTCTGCAACCCGGCGACCAACGCGGGGCTGCCGGCCAACCTCGTGTCGCGCACCGGACCGGATCGACCGACCCACCACGGCTTCAAGGCGATGGAGATCTCCGCGAGCGCGCTCGCCGCCGAGGCCCTCAAGATGTCGATGCCCGCGAGCGTGTTCTCGCGCAGCACCGAGTCGTACAACCAAGACAAGGTCTCGATGGGCACCATCTCCGCGCGCGAGTGTGTGCGCGTCATCGATCTCGCCGAGACGATCGCCGCGATCCATCTCCTGACCGTGTGTCAGGCCGTCGATCTGCGGACCGCCGAGCGCTCGCACCCGCTGAGCGTGGCGATGCGTGACGCGGTGCGGGCCCACGTGCCGCACGTGGACGTCGATCGCCGCATGGACCTCGACATCCAGAAGGTGCTCGAGCTCTACCGGAGCGATGCGCTGCCGCTCGGTCGCATGGACGATGGTCTCTCGACGGAGATCGAGCAGGGGGTGCTCGCGTGAGCGACGCGATCGAGAAGCGCCCGGGGACCGAGCTGTCGGCGATCGATCGCCTCGATCGGGACGACGGCGACCGCAGTTTCCGCGCCGCGCCACCCGAGGGCGCGGTCTTCGTCGATCTCGAGGTGCCGTTCCACGACGTCGATCCCCTCTTCGTCGCGTGGCACGGGCACTACTACAAGTACTTCGAGATCGCGCGCACCGCGCTCCAGCGGCACCACCGGCTCGATGCGCCGGACCTGCGCGAGCTGGGCTTCGCCTGGTACGTGATTGAAACCCGCACCCGTCACGTCCAAGCGCTCCACTATGGCGAGCGCTTCCGAGTCTTCACCTGGTTCGTCGAGGACGACCCCCGCATCGGCATCGCGTACGAGCTCCGCAGCCTCGCCACGCTCGAGGGCGAGCCGACCGGCCACCGGGTGGCCCGGGCTCGAACGGTCCTCGTCAACACCGTGCTCTCGCGCACCGACGCAGGCCCTCGCGGCGAGCTGCTCCTGTCCACCCCCCAGCCGATCAAGGAGCGCATTGGGCTCCATCGCTAGGTGCGGGATGGCTAGGCGCGGGATCGCTCGCAGCGCGACGCTCGCGATCGTCTGCGCGCTGATCTTCTCCGTCGCGCTCGTATCGAGCCGAGGTGCGGCGCAGAGCGCGTCGCTCGACGGTCTGTTCCGCCGCATGGCGGGGATCGAGGCGCTCGAGTGCCACTTCCGCGAGGAGAAGCGGATCGCGCTGTTGTCGGCCCCGATCGTGACCGAGGGGACGATCCACTACGTGCGCCCGGGCCGCATGGCGCGCCGGGCGACGTCTCCGTCGACGCAGGTGCTCCTGATCGACGGGAGCAGCCTGCGCATGTGGGATGGCAGCCACGAGGAGACGATCGATCTGGCCTCGCAGCCCGTGGTGAGGAGCTTCGTCGACTCGATCCTCTCGCTGTTGGCGGGCGACCGCGCGGCGCTCGAGCGCAACTACACGCTCTCGCTCGCGCCGAGCGGGAGCGAGCTCGTGCTCACGCTGACCCCGCGCGCCGCGCCGCTCGATCGGTTCTTGCGCTCGATCCGCTTCACGATGACGCCCACCTACGATCTGGTGCGGATGGAGATGCTGGAGGTCTCGGGGGACACCACGGTCACCACGTTCAGCGCCGTCGACGACCACCGTCGCTACTCGCCCGCCGAGCTCGAGCGCCTCTTTCGGCTGCGGTGACGCGGTCGCCCAAGCGATCGGGGCCGGATGAATCAAAGCCCGACGGCCTCGGTCCCTAGGGCCGCTTCGCCAGGCGCCCGCTCGCGGGTGTTTCCTCGGAGGCCGCGTCTCGGTATAGACTGCACGCCCGTTTGATCAGGTTCGGAGGATCTATGCGTACCCAAAAGTGGCTCGTGTCCGCGGTGGCCGTGAGCTGCGTCGTCAGCCTGGGCCTCATGGCGTTGTCGGACGCCGAAGCGCAGCGCGGCAGGCGGCGACGCGGTCGTGGCGCGGCCACCAGCGAGTCGAGCGCGCCCGCCGAGGCGCCTGCGAGCGCCGAGATCGCACGGGTGATGGAGACGACGGGCATCTCGTGGGGGATCGGCGCGCGGCCCCTCTTCGAGCACTTCCGTGAGCAGGTGGAGTCGAGCTTCGGCCCCCGCTTGGCGAAGGCGGGCGGCGCGATCGAGGAAGATCGCCTGCGCCACCAGCTCGACGAAGAGATCCGCCGCATCCGCTCGACGTACATCGCGTTCGATGGCGGCGGCACCGGCTGGGACACCTCGTTCCTCCGCGACGAGTACACCCACGGCAACCACGAAGCGATGATGGAGGTCCGCGAGCCCGAGACCCACTCGCGCAGCTACTACTTCTTCATCAACGATCACCTCTGGAAGCGCTACCAGGCCTTCGACTCGAGCGCGTTCGGGGACGCGACGTTCGACCAGTTCGCCGAGGCCATCCAGCGCCAGTTCGGGCCGGGCGTCGAGCGCTCGGGCTCGCTCGTCGAGGGTCGCCCGCCGACCCGCTGGATCGAGTGGCAGGACGAGACCACCCGCCTGCGTGCGATCGACGAGACCCGCTTCTACGGGTTCTTCTGCCTGGTGTTCGAGGAGCGCGCGACGCTCGCGCGGCTTCCGTCGCTGCGGACCCACACCATCACCCGCGACCGCGGCGGCCACTCGATCGTGGACTCGGTGGTCTTGGGTGACGGCGAAGAGACCACCAGCGGCGACGCGCACGCGGACGTGACCGATCGGATCACCGGCCGCATCCGCCGCCGCAGCGACGCGCCCGAGGGCGGATCGAGTGGATCGAGCGGCTCGAGCGGCTCGAGCGGCGCGCGCAGCGGAGGCAGCTCCGGCAGCGCGGGATCCGGCTCGGGCTCCGGGTCCGGATCGGGGTCAGGGTCCGGATCGGGCTCCGGCACGCGCCGCTCGGATCCCGACGATCCGTTCGCCGGCATGGACCTCTGAGCCTCCGCTCTTCCCGCGAGGTGCGAAGCGATGGCGACGGCAGCGATGCCGTCGCCATCGGCGCTTTCGGGCGAATGATCGTCCGAGCGCGAGCAACCAGCTTCCCCGTGGCCGGCCCGCAACACGCGTGTCAGCCTCGCGCGAGGTAGACGTGTTGGTACTGGTCACAGGTGGTGCGGGGTTCATCGGCTCGAGCTTTCTCTGCACCCTCGTGCCTCGGTATCCCGAGCACCGCTTCATCAACGTCGACAAGCTGACGTACGCCGCGAACCTGCGCTCGCTCGAGGGCATCGCGGACCGCGCCAACTACGCGTTCGAGCGCGCCGACATCGCGGACGCGGCGGCGATGGACGCGCTCTTCGCGCGCGAGAAGCCCGACGTGATCGTGCACTTCGCGGCCGAGAGCCACGTCGATCGCAGCATCCTCGGGCCTGGCGAGTTCGTGCGCACGAACATCGAGGGCACGTTCGTGTTGCTCGAGGCGGCGCGGAAACTGCGCGCATCGGGGCACGCGCTGCATCGCTTCCATCACGTCTCGACGGATGAGGTCTACGGCTCGCTCGAGGCCGAGGGCGGCGCGTTCAGCGAGACCACCCGCTACGATCCCTCCAGCCCGTATTCGGCGAGCAAGGCGGCGAGCGATCACCTGGTGCGCGCCTGGGCCCGCACCTACGGGCTGCCCATCACGATCACCAACTGCTCGAACAACTACGGGCCCCGCCAATTCCCCGAGAAGCTGATCCCCTTGGTGATCGGCAACCTGCTCGAGCGAAAGCCGCTGCCGATCTACGGGCAGGGCATCAACGTCCGCGACTGGCTCTTCGTCGACGATCACGCCGAGGCCATCTGGGCGGTGATCGAGAAGGGCCAGCTCGGCGAGACCTACAACGTCGGGGGCAACGCCGAGCGCAAGAACATCGAGGTCGTCGACACGTTGGCCCAGCTGGTCGCGGAAGAGACCGGCACGCCGCTGGCGGAGCTCCTCGCGCTCAAGACCTTCGTCAAGGATCGTCCCGGGCACGATCTCCGCTACGCGATCGACGCGAGCAAGATCGAGCGCGAGCTGGGCTGGACGCCGAAGGAGACCTTCGAGTCGGGGATGCGCCGCACGGTCCGCTGGTACCTCGACAACCAGCCGTGGGTGCAGGCGGTCAAGAGCGGCGAGTACCGCAAGTGGATCGAGACCCACTACGGCGCGTCGGCCTGACCTCGAGATCGAAGGAGATCGCGTTGAGCATCAAGAAGGGCATCGTGCTCGCGGGCGGCAGCGGAACCCGCCTGCACCCGCTGACCAAGGGCGTGAGCAAGCAGCTCATGCCCATCTACGACAAGCCGATGATCTACTACCCGCTGACCACGCTGATGCTGGCGGGGATCTCGGACGTGCTCGTCATCACCACCCCCCACGAGCAGGAGATGTTCGTGCGCTTGCTGGGCGACGGCAGCCAGTGGGGGATGACGATCTCGTACGCGGCGCAGCCGAGCCCCGATGGGCTCGCGCAGGCGTTCTTGATCGGGGAGTCGTTCATCGCGGGCCAGGCGTGCGCGCTGGTGCTCGGCGACAACATCTTCTACGGCCACGGCTTTCAGGGCCTGCTCGAGGACTCGGCGCAGCACGTCGAGGGCGCGACGGTGTTCGGCTACTACGTGAAGAACCCGTCGGCCTACGGGGTCGCGGAGTTCGACGCGAACGGGAAGGTGATCGGCCTCGAGGAGAAGCCAGAGAAGCCGCGCTCGAACTACGCCGTCGCTGGCCTCTACTTCTACGACAGCGACGTCGTGTCGCTCGCCAAGTCGCTGAAGCCCAGCCCGCGCGGCGAGCTCGAGATCACCGACCTGAACCGCCTCTATCTGCAGCGCGAGACCCTGCGGCTCGAGAAGCTGGGGCGGGGCGTCGCGTGGCTCGACACGGGCAACCCCGAGGCGCTGCTGCAGGCCGCGAACTTCATCCAGACGATCCAGCAGCGGCAGGGCCTGATGGTCGCGTGTCCCGAGGAGGTCGCGTTCCACAAGGGCTGGCTCGACGTGCCGGGTCTGCTGCGCGTCGCGGAGCCGCTCCGCAAGACCGCGTACGGCCAGTACTTGCTCGATCTCGCCAAGGAAGCCTGAGCGCGTCCCTCGCCCGGCTGGTTGCGGCTGACGCGCTCGGCCCTTAGCATGGGTCCCCGCGCGATTGACCCGCGGGGAAGCTGAACAGACTCGTGCCAATTGCTCCCGGAGACCCAGGCCTCGATGGGCTCGCGATCGCACTCGCGGCGATCTTGGGCTGGATCCTCTCCGCACTGACCACCGCCATGACCGAGCTCGCCGACGAGCGGCTCATGGCCATCCAAGACGAAGGCGGCTCCGACGGGGACATCGCCACCCGGGTGCTCAAGGGCCGGGCGCGCATCCGCTCGCGCCTCCTGGCGGGCCGCATCCTCTCCGTCGCCGCGTTCTCGGGCTTCACCGCGCACCTCGCGGCGAGCATCGGCTGGATCGAGTGGGGGATCTTGGGCGCGGTCTTCGGCGCTGCGCTCTTCTACGCCGTGGTCGCCGAGGTGGCGCAGACCATCGTCCGCGGCCGCGAGACCCGCTCGGTGCTCCGCTTCTTGAGGGTCGCCCGTCCCCTCGAGCTCTTGCTCGCGCCCTTCGCTTGGCCGATCGAGCTGGTCTCGCAGCTGACCGATCGCATCGTCGCGCCTGCCGCGGAGCCCCTCTCGGCCAGCATCGCCGAGCGCGAGGTCGAGCACCTGATCGAGAAGCACGAAGAGGAGGGCGTGCTCCCCGAGCAGAACGCGGAGCTGCTCTACAACGTGCTCGAGTTCAAGGACACGTTGGCCCGAGAGGTCATGGTGCCGCGCACCCGGATGGTGGCGCTCGCGATCGACACACCGCTCGACGAGCTGGTGAAGAAGGTCACCGACGAGGGTCACAGCCGCTACCCCGTCTACCGGGATCGCACGGACAAGATCGAAGGGATCCTCTACGCCAAGGACATCTTCACGGCGCAGCGCAACGCGGACAAGACGCCGATCGACGCGCAGAAGCTGGTGCGCAAGAACGTCCTCTTCGTCGCCGAGACCACCAAGATAGGTCAGGTGCTGCGCGACATGCAGTCGCGCCGTCAGCACCTCGCCGTGGTGATCGACGAGTTCGGCGGCACGAGCGGCATCGTCACCCTCGAGGACATCCTCGAAGAGATCGTGGGCGAGATCAACGACGAGTACGACACCCCCGAGGTGCTGGTGTCCGAGATCGAGCCCGGGATCTTCCTCGCCGACGCGCGCGTCTCGATCCACGACCTGGGCGACGCGCTCGGCGGCGAGGTGGGACACCCCAACGCGGGCGGCTACGACTCGCTCGGGGGACTCATCATCGACCTGGCGGGCAAGGTGCCGAGCGTGGGCGCCGAGCTCTCGGTCGAGGGCCTGGACCTCATCGTTCGGGAGGCGGACACCAAGAGCGTGCAGCGGGTCGAGATCCGCCGCCGCGACTCCTACCGGGTGCCGCCGCCGGTCTCGTCCGAGACGTCGGTCGAGAGTTGATGCAGCAGAGGACGCTCGCCGACGTCGTCGTGCAGTGCGGCGCGGGCGCGATCGTGGCGCTCGGCGAGGTGTCGCTCGCATCCCCGCCGGCGCCAGCCCATCCCGGCGCGGAGGCCGACGTCGCGATCGGGCGGGTCGAGACCTCGAGCTTGGGGGACGTGACCGAGCAGCTCCGCGCGGCCTCGAAGGTCGGGGGCACGGTGCTCTTGGTGGCGGCGCACGGAGGCGTGCTCGGCAAGCTGGGCTCGGCCCGCCGCGCGCCCGAGCTGACGGCGATGACCGAGGCTTTGCTGGCCGGGGGCTTCGTCGAGCTGAGCGCCGCGCTCACGCCCGGGACGCTGCGGCGCGAGCTCTTGGTGTGGGGGACGCTGAGGGAGCGGTGACGGATCGCCGCGCGCCGGCCACGTCACATCATCGCCTCCCAGGTCCATCCATCGATTGCGCGCCGGACGGGCCTCGGCGCGCCTGCTACACCGAAGCGGTCGATGCCGTCTCGATCGTGCGCAGCCCCGGGATGGATGAAGTCGCAGCTCGCGATCGCGGCGCTCGTGTTCTTCGCGGGCTGCGGGGCCAAGACGGGCCTCGAGGTCCCGGACACGGGGCCCGACGCCGGCACCGACGCGCCCGACGCGCCGCCGGACGCGCCCTTGCCCTGCATCGAGCTGCACCCCGACGCGGGCCCGATCCTCCTGCCCCTCGACACCGAGGTGGTCGTGGGACGCGCGGACGTGTTGATGCTGATCGACGTCACCGGCTCGATGCGCGAGGAGATCAGCCAGATCCGCGCGACGCTGCGAGATCGCATCGTGCCGGGAATCCGCGCGGCGATCCCCGACTCGCGGCTCGGCGTCGCGACGTTCGCCGACTTCCCGTTCGGCGAGTGCGGCGGGACCGACGACGTCCCCTTCGCGCAGGTCCTGCCGATCGAAGGCGACGTCGCGCGGGTGCAGGCCGCGGTGGACAGCGTCGCGACGACGTCGGGCGGCGATCCGCCGGAGTCGCAGGTCGAGGGCCTCTACCAGGCGGCGACCGGCGAGGGGCTCGGCAGCATCATCCCGCCGAGCTTCGGCTGCCCCGGCGGCGGCTTCGGCTACCCCTGCTTCCGCACCGACGCGCTGCCGGTGATCCTCCTCTTCACCGACGCCGCGTTCCACAACGGGCCCGGCGGCACCAACGCCTACGCCGCGAGCTGCCGCGCCGATGGCGCCCACACGTACGCCGAGGCGGTGGACGTACTGAACAGCCGCGGCATCCGGGTGATGGGCCTCTTCTCCGGCGCGCGGACCGGGCGCAGCGATCTCGAGCGCATCGCCACGGACACCGGCGCGGTGAGCGGTGGCACCCCGCTCGTCTTCAACATCGGCGAGCGCGGCGAGAGCTTGAGCACCAACGTGATCGCGGCGGTGCGCACCCTCGCGGACGTGATCCAGTTCGACGTCGACACCGTGCTCGTCGATCCGGTGCCGGGCGACGCCGTCGATCCCCGCGAGTTCGTGGACGAGGTGATCGCGCTGCGCGCCGAGCCCATGAGCGGCGTGACCTCGATCGAGGGCGGCGTGTTCTTCGGTGTCTCCACCGGCACCCGCGTCATCTTCCAGCTGCAGCTGCGCAACGACGTGATCGCGCCCGGCGTGGGGCCCCAGCGCTTCTTGCTCGAGATCGTGTTCCGCGCCGACGGTCGCACCCGCCTCGGCTCGACGATCATCGAGCTCGTGATCCCCGGCGCCGACGGAACCGGCTGCCCGCCCATGTAGCGGGCGCGCGCGCGATGCGCGTACGCTCGCCGCGTGCCCAACCTCGCGCTCACCCCGAAGCAGAACCTGAGCTCGTTCCGCCGCATCGCGATCGGGACCTGGCGCACGGCGTACGACCCCAGCGTCTACGGCACGCTCGCCCTGCCGGCCGACGGAGTGCTGCGCTACCTCGAGACCTTCCGGGCCCGCACCGGCAAGCGCGCGACGCTCTCGCACCTCATGGCCAAGGCGATGGCGATCACCCTCGCGGAGATGCCGGACGCGAACGCCATCCTGCGCTTCAACCGCATCTACCTCCGCAAGGAGATCGGCGTGTTCTTCCAGGTGGCGCTCGAGGACGAACAGACCGGCGAGATCGACCTGAGCGGCGCGACGCTCTTCTCCTGCCAAGACAAGTCGCTCCTCGAGATCGTCGAGGAGTTCGAGCAGAAGGTGGGGACGGTCCGCAAGGGCGAGGACAAGAACCTCGAGAGCTCGCGCGGCCTCTTCAAGCGCATCCCGTTCTTTCTCTTGAACACGGTCCTCGATCTGATCGGGTGGCTGAGCTTCACGCTCAACCTCGATCTGCGCTGGGCCGGCATCCCCAAAGATCCCTTCGGCTCGGTGATGGTGACCAACATCGGATCGCTCGGCCTCGAGGAGGCGTACGTGCCGCTCGTGCCCTACAGCCGGGTGCCGCTCTTGATCGCGCTCGGCGCGGTGAAGGAGGAGCCGGTCGTCGAGGAGGGACAGATCGTGGCGCGGCGGATCTTGCGGGCGTTCGCGACCTTCGATCACCGGGTGCTCGACGGCATGCACGCCGCCCGCATGAGCAAGACCCTGCGCCGCATCTTCGCCGACCCGGAGAAGGAGCTCGGCGCGCTGCCGCCGGCGCCTTGAAGCCGATCACTCGGCGCAGCGCTCGGCCGTCTCGGCGCGGAGCACGGCTTGGCGGGCCGAGAGGCGCTCCGCGTCGATCCGCATGCGCCGCGCGCTCCGTCCCGCGCGCGCGCCGTCGCGCGCTCGGTGCCAGTCGCTCAGATCGGACGCGACGTCCCAGAGCTCCTCGCCTTCTTCGAGCGCCTCGCAGTTGCGCCGGAGGACCTCGTCCATCAGCCGAGGGAACGCCTCGATCGTCCAGCGGTGGGTGTCGTGCAAGAGCACGACGCCGCCCGCGCCGCGGGGTGAGCGCTCGCCGCGATCGAGCATCGCGGTGAACGTGCGGACCACGTCGTCTGCGCTCCGCCCCGTCACGTCGCCGCCATGCAGGTTCCAGAGCACCTGGGTGTACCCGCGCTCGGCGAGCACGGCGTCGGAGGTGTCCGAGCGATGACCGTACGGCGGGCGAAAGAGCACCGGACGCGCGCCGAACGTCTCGACGAAGAGCGCCTCGGAGCGATCGAGGTCCGCGTGCATCGCGGCGGCGCTCAGGTGCGAGACGTCGTCGTGCCGGTGGCTGTGCAGGCCGATGCTGTGCCCGCGCGCGGCGATGCGCTGCGCCAGCGCGCGATCGCGCGGATGCTCGAGGCGTCGCGCGACCAAGAAGAACGTCGCGTGGACCCCGTAGCGATCGAGCTGATCGAGCAGCTCGTCCGTGTGGCTCACGCTCGGTCCATCGTCGAAGGTGAAGTGCAGGACGCGGTGCGCCGTGGTGCCTTCGATGACGAGACCGTCTCCGAGCTCCGGATGAAGTGGATCGATCGGCGCGGGCGTCTCGACCTCGGTCTCGGCGCGGACGGGATCGCTGGGAGAGGTGGCCGACACCCCGGAGGTGACGAGCCCGAACGAGAGGACGATGGCGAGAGGAGCGAAGCAGCGCATGGTGGGCGCCCCCATCGCAAGCGCCGTCCCACCGGCGTCCGCGCCATTTTCCGAGCGTTCGTCGCGCGCAGCGTGGGCAGGCGGACACACGATCGCGGACGCTCCTCGGCGGCGAGCTCGCGCGGCGCTACGCGGGGCGCGCGGCGGTCTTCCCCGCGCTACTGGACACGTCGGGCTTCTCTCGATAGGAGGCGCCTCCGATGGGCCTCGATCGATCCTCAGGCGTGCTTCCTTGCCTCCTCTCGCTGCTCGCGCTCGGCTGCGGCGGCGCGCGCGAGCCGCTCCGCAACGCGTCCGCGGGCGCGGTGAGGCCGACCGAAGCGGTCGAGCCCGTGGCCGAGACGTTGACCGAGGAGGACTTCGCGCCGCGCGCGTGGCTCTTCGAAGTCCGCGGGCCGGGCGAGACCCCGCCCTCGTACTTGCTCGGCACGATGCACATCGGCATCACCTTCCGGGCCGCGGTCCCCACGCCGCTCGACAGCGCGCTCTTCGACGCGCGGGTGGTCGCGATGGAGATCGACATGCGCGAGGCGCTGCGCTTCTTTCGCGAGGCACCGGGCACCGCGTTGCCCCGCCGATCGTGGCTCGATCGCGCGCTGCCGCGCGAGACGTGGCAGCGCTTGACGGCGGAGCTCGCGCGCGTGGCGCCCGCGGAGATCGTGCGTCAGGTGCATCCCGGCGCGCTGACGACCTACTTGCAGCAGGTCCGCATGGCGGAGGTCGAGGCCATCGAAGAGGGTCGCACCCCGATCCCGGGCGCCATCTCCTCCACCCGCCTCGATCGCTCGATCTTCGACTGGACCATCCGGAGCGGCGTGCACTTCGTCGCGCTCGAGACCCCGGAAGAGGCGATGGCCGCCCTCGCTGCGATGGACCACGGGGACGCCGTCGAGGCGCTGGTGCGGATGGTGGACGAAGCCGACGAGGCGCGGCTCGAGGCCCGCCAGCTGCGCGACGCCTACCGCTCGCTGGACGAGGAGCAGATCCTCGCCGTGCTCTCGACGATGTCGGCCGAGGATCACGCGATCCTCCTGGAGCAGCGCAACACCGCGTGGATGCCGAACCTGCTGCCCGAGATCGCGCGCGGTGGCGCGTTCGTCGCGGTCGGCGTGGGGCACCTGCTGGGACCCGGCAGCGTGGTCGAGCTGTTGCGGGCCGAGGGCTACACGGTCGAGCGGGTGCTCGGCGACGGAGGCATGCGCCCCAGCGAGCGCACCGACGTGATCATGGGGCGTCGCGCGCTGCCGCCCGACCCCATTGCGCGGCTCGCCCATCGCTGAGAACGTTGGCGCATGATCCGACCTTCGCTTCGACCGCTCTCCCTTCTCGCGCTCGTCACGCTGCTCGGCGGATGTCCGGACACCACGGAGGCGGTGGACGCGGGACGTGACGCCCCCGAAGCCGACAGCCCCACCATCGACGCCGGTAGGCCGGACGACGACGCCGGCGCAGACGAGGACGCGGGTGGCGACGACGACGCGGGCGGCGGCGACGCGGGGCTCGATGGCGGCTGCGCACCAACCGAGCCCGAAGGCGCGTGCCGCAGCGACGCCGACTGCACGGCGGGCTCGCTCCAGTGCTACGCGCCGGGTGAGTCGATCGGCTGTGGGATCTGCATGGAGCCCATCGCGCTCTGCGCGACCGACGCCGACTGCGACGAGGGCGACGTGTGCTTCGTCTACACGCCCCCGTGCTCGTGCGGCGGTGACGCATCCGAGTGCCGCCCGCGCTGCAGCGCGAGCAGCTGCGAGGAGGGCGAGACGTGCGACGACGTCACCGGCCTCTGCCAGCCGACGCGCTGCAACGCCGGCTACGCGTGCCCCGCGCACACCGAGTGCGTGACCAAGGGCGGAGATGCCCACGGGTGCGAGCGCACGAGCTGCACCAGCGACGCGGACTGTGGCTGCGGCGCGTGCGTCGAGGGGCGCTGCTACGAGGCGCTCGGCTTCTGCAGCGCGCCGCCCGCCTGACCCGCGCGTGGCACACTGGGGGCGCATGACGGCCCCCACCGAGTTTCGCTTCCGCGAGCGCGAGCATGCGCGCCGAGCGCGGTGGGTCCGCGGCGCCTCGCGCGCGCTCCTGGGCTTCGATCCCGCGCCGAGCCCCGCGCTCGTCGCCGCCTTCGAGCAGGCGTACTACCGAGGCGATCCCATCGCGGAGGCGTTCGTCGCGGAGCAGGGTCGCGCGAACCTCCGCGCCGCGCGCGCGGCGCTCGCGGCGGGGCAGCGAGCCGAGACGCGGGAGGGCCTCGCGCCCGCGCTGCGGGCGCTGCTCGACGATCTCGACACCCGCCCTGCGTGGCTGGACGACGAGAAGGTGGCGCGCGGCGCGAAGGTCTTTCGACGCTACGGCAGCGCGGTGTTCCGCTTCGCGGGCGCGATCACCCTCGCGGGCTACCGCGAGAGTTCCGTCGCCAAGCCCCTCGCGCTCTCGGGCGCGTACGTCGGGGCGGGCACCCGCGCGCGCTTCCTCGAGACCGCGTCGTTCTGGATCGAGGTCTCCGAGCCAGGCGGGCTGCATCCCTCGGCCAAGGGCTTCGAGATGACCCAGCACGTGCGCCTGTTGCACGCGATGGTGCGCCTCCGGGTGCGGCCGCATCCGGAGTGGGACGAGCGCGCGTGGGGCGTGCCGATCAACGAAGGCGACGCGCTCCTGACGCTCATGGGCGGCAGCGTCGCGCCGGGCCTCTCGATGCAGGTCCTCGGCTTTCGCCCGAGCCGCGACGACATCGAGGCGATGCTCCACTTCTGGCGCTGGGTCGGGCACCTGATGGGGGTGCGCTTCTCGCCCTATCCCGAGACCGTCGAGGACGCGCTGCGCATCGCGTACGTCGCGTGGCTCAAGGGCAGCGGCACCGCAGGCGAGGACGGTCGCGCGCTCTGTCGCTCGTACGTCGATGCGTTCACCGCGACGGACGCGAGCGTACTCGGCTGGCTCGAGGAGGGACTGCACCGCGGGATGACGCGCTTGTTTCTGCCGCGCGGGATCTATCGCGAGCAGGCCTTGCCGCCTGCGGGTCTGTGGCCGCTCCTGCCGCTGAGCGCGTTCCCCTTCGTGTTCACCGCGGAGACCCTGCGGCGCCGGGTGCCGGGGCTGGAGGCCGTCGCCGATCGCGTCGCGCGCGCCGAGCGACGCGCCTGGCTCGAGCGCCACATGGGCGGGCGCGACGCGGCGTTCGTCGCGCCGGATCACCTCACGCGGTAGCGGGCCAGCGCCTCCAGCGGCAGGTGCAGGCGCGCGCCGTCGTAGGTGTAGAAGTCACTCGGGGGGATGTTGGTGACGACGTACGTGCCGTTGTCCCAGGTCCCATCGCTCCGCTGGTGATCGAGCAGGTAGGTGATCGCGCGATCGATCGCGGGCCCGCGCTCGCCCGCCTCGATCAGCGCAGCGCACACCAAGCCCGTCATCGGCGCGCTGCTCTCGCCGCGGCCCGCGAGCTGCGGATCGCGATACGAGTCGGGGTGCTCGCCCCAGCCGCCGTCGGCGTTCTGCCGCGCGAGGAGAAAGCGCAGCCCGCGCTGCCAGGTCTCGCCGCGCGCGCCGACCGCGAGCGCACCGGTCACGGCGTACGCGGTGCCCGGCAGGTAGTTGGTGAGCCAGCGGGCCCACCACGCGCCCTGCGCGTCCTGCAAACGATCGAGGAAGGCGAGCGCGCGAGCGACCATCGAGTCCGTTGCGGTGAGCCCCGTGCTGCCGAGCCCATGCAGCACCCGACCGACCAGATCTTCGGTGGACGGATCGCCGAGCTCGGGCGGCGCGTCGAGCAGCGCGAGCATCGCGCGCAGCGGCTGATCGGGCGGCACGTCCAGCGGCTCCGAGAAGAGCGGGCCCGCGCGGCGATGGCGCGGCAGGTCGTGCACGAACGCGCCCCAGCCGCCGTCCTGGTTCTGCATGGCGCGCAAGAACGCGATCGCGCGATCGGTGCGCTGCGTGAGCTCGGCGGCGAGCGCGGGATCGAGCGTACGTCCGTCGTCGCCGATCCTCGTTGCGAGCTCGAAGGTGCTGAGGACGATGCCGGTGTCGTCCGTGTCGGCCATCGTCACGTTGCCGGTCTGAAACGGCCAGCCGCCCACCCGGATCGCGTCGGGGTCGCGCTGGTTGGGCCAAGGCTGAGGCGCCTCGAGCTGCAGCGACGCGAGCCACCGCAGCCCGCGCACCACGCGCGGATCCGTGCGCGAGGCCCCGCTGAGCAAGAGCGCGCGCAGGTGAAACGCCGTGGTCCACACGTCGGCGGAGAACACGTCGTAGAAGGTGCCGTGCGGCTCGCGCACCGCGCGCGAGCGGATCCACGCGATCGCGCGCTCGAGCGCAGGCTCGTGCGGCTTCATCCCCGCCGAGAAGAGCGCGAGCATCGCGGGCGCGGTCTGCACCGTGTTGCCGTTCCAGCTTCCGTCGGGGTTCTGGTAGAGACCCAAGAGCTCGATCGCCCGGGCGCACTCGCGGTCTTCGATCGCGTTCCGGTGCTGCAGCCGGCCTCGCAACGCGCGCGCGATCAGGCCCAGCTCGAGCGAGCCCATCACGATCCCGAAGTGCACCCGCCGCGAAAGAAAGCGCACGGCGGGATCGAAGAGCGACCAGATCAGCGCGGGCGCGGGCAGTCGATCGGGGGGCAAGAGCCCAGCCACCGCGAGGTAGATCGCCCCCACGTCACCGGTCTTCATCAGCGCGCGCACCGCCTCGGGTCCGCCGCGGGCATCGACGAAGCGCCGCGCGCGATCGGCCGCTGCGCGGCTCGGCGCGTCGGCTCCCAGGTGCAGCGCCGCCCAGCACTGCGCCGTCACCGAGAGCCCGCCCTGCCGCGCGAAGGGATAGGCGGCGAACGATCCGTCCGCGCGCTGCACGCTCCGCAGCCACGACAGCCCGGTGTCGCGCTCGTCCGCCGTGAGCACGCCGAGGTGATCGAGCGCCACGAGCACGTTCGCGGTGCTCACCGGTCCCACGTCGCTCCGCGCGTCCCAAGCCCCGCTCGCCAGCTGGCTGTCGTAGATCGCGCCCGCCGCTCGCTCGATCGCCCCGTCGAGATCCACCATGGCTTCGATCGATATCACGAGCCGGTCCCGCGCGGCGCGGGTGGTGTAGAGTCGGGCTCCCCGAGGGATGGACCGGCTCGGGCCGAGACACCGTGAGTCGACACTGCATCGAGACCGATCTGAGCGAGTGGCCGCTGGTGATCCACCGGACGATCGGGAGCCCGCCCGACGCCGAGGTCGACGCGTTCATCGCGCGCGCGGACGAGCTGCTCCTGCGCGGAGAGCCGCACGCGGTGGTCTTCGACAACACCGAGAGCGGCATGCCCAGCAGCTACATGCGCCGCAAGAACATGGAGTGGCTCGATGCCCGCCAAGGGGTGCTGGCGCGCTACTGCGTCGCGACCGCCTTCGTGTTTCCTTCGGCCGGCATGCGCTTCGTGATGAGCACGGCGCTCTTGGTGTGGTCGCAGCCGGTGGAGCACGACGTGTTCGCCGACGTCGCGTCGGCGTCCGCGTGGGCCCGCGCCAAGCTGGCCGCCGCCAAGACGGGATGAACAGCCTGAAGCGTCTCGCATCGCGAGCGATCCTGGGTAGAGTCGGCGCGATGCCGGATTTCGCGTTCCAGAAGATGTTCGAGCCCACCGAGGATCAGACGCCCTACCGCCTGGTCACCGAGGACCACGTCCGCACCGTCGAGCTCGACGGCGTGACGATGGTGAAGGTCGCGCCCGAGGGGCTCACGCTGCTGGCGCGCGAGGCGATGCACGACATCGCCCACTTCTTGCGGCCGGGTCACCTCGCGCAGCTGAGGAAGATCTTGGACGATCCCGAGGCCAGCAAGAACGATCGCTTCGTCGCGCTCGATCTGCTCAAGAACGCGAGCATCGCGGCGGGTGGCACGCTGCCGATGTGCCAGGACACCGGCACCGCGATCGTGATGGGCAAGAAGGGCGAGCGCGTGCTCACTGGCGGCTACGACGAGAAGGCCCTGAGCCAGGGCATCTACGACACGTACACCACCACGAACCTGCGCTACTCGCAGCTCGCGCCCCTCGATCTCTTCAAGGAGAAGAACACGGGCACCAACCTCCCGGCGCAGATCGAGATCTTCTCCACCGGCGGCGAGCGCTACGAGCTGCTCTTCATGGCCAAGGGCGGCGGCTCGGCGAACAAGAGCTACCTCTACCAGGAGACCAAGGCGCTCTTGAACGAGAAGAGCCTGCTCGCGTTCCTCGACAAGACCATCCGCAGCTTGGGCACCGCCGCGTGCCCGCCTTACCACCTCGGCATCGTGATCGGCGGCACCAGCGCCGAGCTCTCGCTCAAGACCGCCAAGCTCGCGACCGCGCGCTACTACGACGGCCTGCCCACCGAGGGCAACGAGGGAGGCCGCGCGTTCCGTGATCTCGAGTGGGAGGCCAAGACGCTTCAGCTCACCCAGGCGATGGGGATCGGCGCGCAGTTCGGCGGCAAGTACTTCTGCCACGACGTGCGCGTCATCCGCTTGCCGCGCCACGGCGCGAGCTGTCCGGTCGCGATCGCGGTGAGCTGTTCCGCCGATCGCCAGGCGATGGCGAAGATCACCGCCGAGGGCATCTTCCTCGAGCAGCTCGAGCGCGATCCGGCGCGCTTTCTCCCCGAGACCACCGAGGGCGATCTGTCCACCGACGACGTGGTGAAGATCGATCTGAACCAGCCCATGTCCGAGATCCGGGCCCAGCTCAGCAAGTACCCCGTGAAGACGCGCCTCTCGCTCACGGGTCCGCTGGTGGTCGCGCGCGACATCGCCCACGCCAAGCTCCAAGAGCGCATCGCCAGCGGGCAGGGGCTGCCGCAGTATCTGAAGGATCGCGCCGTCTACTACGCGGGTCCCGCCAAGACGCCGACCGGCTACGCCTCGGGCAGCTTCGGTCCCACCACCGCGGGACGCATGGACGCGTACGTGGACGCGTTCATGGCGAACGGCGGCAGCTTCGTGATGCTCGCGAAGGGCAACCGCAGCCAGCAGGTCACCGACGCGTGCAAGAAGTACGGCGGCTTCTACTTGGGATCGATCGGCGGGCCCGCCGCGCGCCTGGCGCAGGACTGCATCAAGAAGGTCGAGGTGCTCGAGTACCCCGAGCTCGGCATGGAAGCGGTGTGGAGCATCGAGGTCGTCGACTTCCCCGCGTTCATCGTCGTCGACGACAAGGGCAACGACTTCTTCGCCGAGTTCAAGCCGGGCAGCAAGAGCCTGCCGGTCACGACCTGAGGCTTCAGGCGAAGCGCCGCGGGTCGAAGAGCGGGTGAGGGCCCGCCTCGTCCATCACCAGATCCCGCACCAGCGTGCCCACCGCGGGCGCGAGCTTGAAGCCGTGGCCCGAGAAGCCCGCGGCGACGATCGCGCGCGGCATGGAAGGGTGCGGTCCGATCACGAAGTGGTCGTCCGGCGTGTTGGTGTAGAGGCACACCCGCCGCTCGACGATGTCGGCTCCGAGCGCGGGCAAGTGGCGGGCGACGAAGTCGATCACCGGCTGCTCGTCGCTCGGGTGCACCTCGCGATCGATCGTCTCCACGGTGCTCGTCACTCCGCCGTGATGCGCGCAGACCTTCACCGCCTCGGCGCTCGTTCCTCCGAAGCGGGGAACGATCGGGATGCCGTAGAACGTGCGCTCGCCCGCGCCCCCGAAGCGCAGGAAGATCGGCATGCGGTCGCAGCGAAAGCGCGATAAATCCTCTGGCCTGAAGAAGAGCTGCACCTGCCGCTCGACCACGAGCGGCGCGATCGGCGGCAAGAGCGAATGCGCCGCGCTCCAGCCGCCCAGCGCCAGCACGACGCGGCTCGCGCTGAGCACCTCGTCGCCTGCGCGCACCTTCACGCCGCCGGGGGCGCTCTCGAGCGCATGCACCGCGAGGTTCGCTCGCCTCGTCGCGCCGTACTTCGCCGCGACCTCCAAGAACGCGGCCACCATCGGCTCGGCGGCGAGCACCCCGGCCTCGTCTTCGCGCAGGGCGTGATCGTGCGGGCCCAGGCGCAGCGCGAAGTCGGCGGGCACGTCGTGCGGTTCGAGCGCGCGGTGAGGCAGCTGGTGCTCTCTCGCCGCGCGCGCGACGCCGAGCATGCCTTCGTGATCTGGCGCGCCGAAGTAGAACCCCGGCGTGGGCTGAAAGAGCGCCCGCCCCACCTCGGCCTGGAGCGAGCGGTAGCGCGCGAACGACTGCTGAAGGAGCGGGACGTAGCGGGGATCCTCGAAGTACGCCTTGCGGGTGACTCGGGTGTGTCCGTGCGAGCTGCCGCGATCGTGCGGCGGATCGAAGCGGTCGATGCCGAGCACCTTCAGGCCCGCGGCCGCGAGCGAGGCGAGCGCGCTCGCGCCCATGACGCCGGTGCCGACGACGATCGCGTCCCACATCAACCGCTCTTCTTGGTGAGCGCCGCGTACCGCTTCTTCAGCGTCTGACCCACCGCCTCGAGCGCCACCTCCAGCGCGCTGCGCTTCCGCCAGACCAGCGCGAGGGTGCGCGCAGGGACGCGCGGCGCGAAGGGACGGATCGCGAGCGCGTGGTGCCGGTTCTCCACGTCGAGCGCGAGGCGCGGCAGCACCGTGATCCCCGCGCCGCCCGCCGCCATCTGCACGAGCGTGGGCAAGCTCGTGGCGCGGTAGCTCGCCTCTTCCACGCCGGCGCGGCTGCAGAACGAGAGCACCTGATCTCGAAAGCAGTGTCCGTCGTCGAGCACCAGGACGCGCTCGCCCTCGAGCTCTTCCGTGCGCACGCCCGAGCGCTTCTTGGCGAGCGGATGCGCAGGGGGCGTGGCGAGCACGAAAGGATCGCTGCCGAGGACCACGTGCGGCAAGTCGCCCACGTCGGCCTCGAGCGCCAAGATCGCTCCGTCGAGCTCCGCGCGCGCCAGGCGCTCGACGAGCACCGGCGTCTTCTCCTCGGTCCACACGAACGTGAGCTTGGGGAACGCCTCGCGGAGCGCGGGCGCGGCCTCGCCCAAGAGGTACGGCGCGATGGTGGGGATCACCCCGAGCCGCAGCCGACCCGCGAAGGGATCCGAGAGCCCGCGGCTCGACTCGGTGAGATCGTCGGCGAGCACCAAGAGCGCGCGCGCGCGCGCCACGAACGCCTCGCCCGCGGCCGTCATCGCGACGCGCCGGTGATCCCGCTCGAAGAGCTTCACCCCCAGCACGTCCTCGACCTGCGCCACCTGCGCCGAGAGCGAGGGCTGCGCGACGTGGCAGTCCTCCGCGGCCCGACGGAAGCTCTTTCGATCGGCGACCGCCACCACGTACTGGAGCTGGCGTAGGGTGACGGGGTGCGGAGCGAGGCGCATCGAGAGCCCGTGTCTATCACGACGGGCGCTGGCGCGGACGGGCCCCTATCGCCCGAGCCGTCCTTCGGACTTGACCGGGTGCGCTGGGTGCGCGATGGCTCGCGCCATGCTCTCGATCGATCTTCGTGGAAAGCGGGCGCTCGTCGCCGGGATCTCGGATGACGGTGGCTTCGGCTTCGCCATCGCCAAGGCGCTCATCCAGGCGGGCGCGACCGTCGTCGTCGGCTCGTGGCCGCCCGCGCTCGGCATCTTCGAGACCCTGCTCTCGCGCGGCAAGATGGACGCGGCGCGCAAGCTCGAGGACGGCTCGCTGCTCACGTTCGAGAAGATCTATCCGCTCGATGCCGACTACGACACGCTCGAGTCGGCGCCGCAGGAGATCCGCGAGAACAAGCGCTACCGCGAGCGGGGCGACTTCTCGATCGGCGGCATGGTGAAGGCGATCGAGGCGGACTTCGGTTCGCAATCGCTCGACATCGTGGTGCACGCGCTCGCGAATGGTCCCGAGGTGAAGAAGCCCCTGCTCGAGACCAGCCGCAAGGGCTACCTCGGCGCGATGAGCGCGAGCGCGTACTCGTTCGTGTCGCTGGTGCAGCACACCGGTCCGCTGCTGCGCCCCGGCGGCGTCGCGCTGAACCTCAGCTACCTCGCCGCCGAGCGCGCGGTGCCGGGCTACGGCGGTGGCATGTCGAGCGCGAAGGCTGCGCTCGAGAGCGACACCCGCACCCTCGCCTACGAGGCCGGTCGCAAGTGGGGCGTCCGCATCAACTCGATCAGCGCGGGCCCCTACGCCTCGCGCGCCGCGAGCGCGATCGGCTTCATCCAGAAGGTCATCACCTGGTATGGCGAGGCGTCGCCTCTGCCGGAGGCGCTCACCGCCGAAGAGGTGGGCGCAGCGGCCGCGTTCCTCGCGAGCCCGCTCGCCAGCGGGATCACGGGCACGGTGCTGCACGTCGACAAGGGCTACCACGCGATGGCCATCCCCCACGCGCTGGAGGCCAAGCTCCCGGCTGAGGGTGGCTCCGAGTCATAACGACCCACGCCGACGTTTGGCGTTGCGAAACGCCCCGTCGCGCCTCTAGCATCGCGGCCCAACACGAGGTGGCTGTGCACGCACATACGAAGGACACGCAGGCGACGATGACCCCGCAGCGGGCGCTGGATCACCTGCGCGAGGGCAACCAGCGCTTTCGGCAGAACCTGCGGGCCAACCGCGATCTCTTGCAGCAGGTCAACGAGACCCGCGAAGGCCAGTGGCCCTTCGCGACGGTCTTCAGCTGCATCGACAGCCGAACCAGCGCCGAGCTGATCTTCGATCAGGGCTTCGGCGACCTCTTCTCCATCCGCATCGCGGGCAACGTCATCAACCAGGACGTGCTCGGCTGCATGGAGTTCGCGACCAAGGTCGCGGGCAGCAAGGTCTTGGTCGTCCTCGGGCACAGCAGCTGCGGTGCGATCAAGGGCGCGTGCGATCACATCCAGCTCGGCAACCTCTCGACGCTGCTGAACGGCATCCAGCCGTCGGTCTACTACGAGCGCCAGACCACGGAGAACCGCACCTCCAAGAACGGGGAGTTCGTCCAGCGCGTCGCCGAGATCCAGGTGCGCCGCTCGGTCGAGATGATCGTCGAGCGCAGCGTGGTGATCCGGCAGATGATCGAGGCCGGTGAGGTGGGCTTGATCGGCGGGATGTACTCGCTCGAGAGCGGCGGCGTGGACTTCCTCGAGGACACGTACATGTGCGGCGAGGTCAAGCACTTCTACCTCGACGTCTGAGCTCGTCGGACCTCGCGCCGCGCGCCGCGCTGCGACGTCAGTGACCGCCGCCGGTCGCGACGAAACCGGGGAGGTTCTCCGTGACCACCTCGACGTCACGCAGCTCGGCCTCGTGCTTGAAGTCGTCGATGATCTCGAGCACGTCGCGGTCGATGTGCTTGGAGCGCGCGCCATCGATCTCGAGCCGCGTGCCCCTGGGGATCTCGTCGAGCACGCGCCGGATGGCCGCCTTGTGCAGGAAGGAGACGTGCTCCGCGAGCTCGATGCGGGTCACGTGCCGGGCCTCGCCCACGTCGTCGCTGCTCTCTCGCCGCGAGATCGCGTAGGGGGTGAGGAAGTTGCGCCGGAGCAGGGTGAAGACCGCGACCGACAAGCCGAGCGCCACGCCCTTGAGGAGATCGGTCGAGAGGATCGCGACGAAGGTCGCCGCGAACGGGAGGAACTGCTCCCAGCCCAAGCGCCACATCTGCTGCCAGAGGGTGGCGCGGGTGAGCTTGTAGCCGACGTAGAGGAGGATCGCGGCGAGCGAGGCCAGCGGGATCTGATTGAGCACGGTCGCGAAGACCACGACGGCGAGCAGGAGCCACAGACCGTGCAACGCGGCGCTGAGCTTGGTGCGCGCGCCGGCCTGGATGTTGGCGGACCCGCGCACGATGACCGCCGTCATCGGCAGCCCGCCCAAGAGACCCGCCAAGATGTTGCCGGCGCCCTGGGCCAACAGCTCGCGGTTGGTGGGGGTGGAGCGCTTGTAGGGATCGAGCTTGTCGATCGCCTCGACGCAGAGCAGCGTCTCGAGGCTCGCGACGGCGGCGATGGTCAGCGCCGTGGTCCACACCAAGGGTCGAGCGATCTGGGAGAAGTCCGGGAACGTGAGCTCGCCGAGCAGCGCGGTGGGACCGCCCGTCGGGAGCCGCACCAGATCGTCGCCGGTGATCGCCCACGCCGGCATCACCTGAGAGAAGAGCGCGTTGAGGCCGACGCCCAGCAGCACCGCGATCAGCGGCGCAGGCACGATCTGAAAGACGCGCAGCTTGCGCACCGCGGGGAACACGTCGAGGCTGACGATGATGGCGAGGCCGCTGAGCGCGACGATCAGCGCGCCGACCCGCAGATGAGTGAGCGCGTAGAGGAGCTCGGTGAACGTGTTGCGCCCGTCCTCCTGCAGGAGCGCCTCGTCGCCCATCCAGTCGCTGTCGATCCCGAGCGCGTGGGGCAGCTGCTTCAAGATCAAGATCGCGCCGATGGCGGCGAGCAGGCCCTTGATGACGTTGGTGGGGAAGTAGTACGCGACGATGCCGGCCTGCATCAGCCCGAAGAGCAGCTGAAAGCCGCCGGCGAGCACCACCGCGAGCAAGAACGCCGGCAGCCCGAGGTAGTGATCGCTCCCCGTCTCGAGCGCCGCGATCACGATGGTGGTCAGGCCCGCCGCGGGCCCGCTCACCCCGAGCTGCGATCCGCTCAGCCAGGCCACGATGGCGCCACCGACGATGCCGGTGATCATCCCCGAGATGAGCGGGGCACCCGACGCGTGCGCGATACCCAAGCAGAGCGGGAGCGCGACGAGGAACACCACGATCGAGGCCGGCAGATCGCGCCCGATCGCCGAGAGCGGCGTGGGCCGAGGCGCGCTGGGGCCAATGGACGCACGTTTCGTGGGGGGCGCGCTGGGGGTCTCGCTCATCGGGCCGCAGTTGTAGGCGACAGACCGTCTGGAACAAGTGACAGGTGTCGTATTGCCCCGACAGGCTCGCCCGGTGTGGGTCATTTGGGGCCACCCCGAGCGTCTCTCTTGTGCCGGTGGGGGGCGCTCCCGTATAGGGAGGCGTGCGCCACGTCGTGCTCGTCGCTCCTCGCTTCGCTCCCAACACCCTCCGCTACATCGCCGCGTTCACGGACCTGCCCGGGGCCTGGCTCTCGCTGATCTCCGAGGATCCCGAGTCGCGCCTGCCGCCCTCGCTTCGGGAGAAGATCGCGGGCCACTACGCGGTGCACAGCGCGCTCGACGGCGGCGAGATCGCCCGCGCCGGCCGCGCGATCAGCAAGGGCGTCGGCCCGATCGATCGCTTGGTCGGGGTGCTCGAGCAGCTCCAGCTCCCCTTGGCCGAGGCGCGCGAGAAGCTCGGGGTCGAGGGCATGGGGGTGCGCGCCGCGACCGCGTTCCGCGACAAGGACGTGATGAAGGACGTGCTGCGGCGCGCTGGCGTGCCGGTCGCTCGCTCGACGCTGGCGACCAGCACCCGCGAGCTCGAGGCGTTCGTCCGCGAGGTGGGCTTTCCGCTGGTCATCAAGCCGCAGGCGGGCCTCGGCTCGCGCGCGACGTTCCGCATCGCGAGCGACGGACAGTTCCGCGCGCTCCTGGCGATGGGCTTCTCACCGAGCGCGCAGAAGCCCGCGCAGGTCGAGGAGTTCGTGCAGGGCAAGGAGCGCACCTGCGAGACGATCAGCATCGGCGGCCGCGCGGTGTGGCGCTCGGGCACCCGCTACTATCCCGGTCCGCTGGAGGTGCTGGAGAACCCGTGGATCCAGTACTGCGTGCTGCTGCCGCGCGAGAGCGACGACCCGACCTACGCCGCGTTCCATCCGGTGAACAAGGCCGCGCTCGAGGCGCTCGGGATGGGGACCGGCCTGAGCCACATGGAATGGTTCGAGCGCGAGGACGGACGCGCGGTCGTGTCCGAGGTCGGCGCGCGCCCACCGGGCGTGCAGATCATGCCGCTCATGAGCTTGGCCCACGAGACCGACATGATCGCCGCGTGGGCGGAGCTCATGACCTTCGATCGCTTCGAGCACCGCGAGCGCAAGCACGCAGCGGGCGCCGCGTTCTTCCGCTGCCAGGGCAAGGGCGATCGGGTCGCTTCCGTGAAGGGCATCGAGCGGGTGCGCGAGGAGCTCGGCGACACGCTCGTCGAGCTGGTCGCGCCGCGGGTCGGACAGCCGCGCGCCGAGGGCTACGAAGGCGAGGGCTACGCGCTGGTTCGTCACGCCACCACCGACGGCGCGCGCAGTGCGCTGCACCGCTTGGTCTCCGAGATCCGCGTCGATGCCGGCTGATCGAGCGCTCGCGGCGTGGTGCGTCGGGGTGCTCGTCGTGCTCGCCGGCTGCGGCGTCGAGACGTACCGGCAGGCGCCGCCCGATCCTTCGCTGAGCATGCGCTTCGTCGCCGACGGCGAGGCACCGGTCGCGATGAGCCTGCCGCGCTACGACGACGGCGCGATCGTTCCCCTCGAGGGCAGCACGTTGATCGAGGCCTCGCACGTCGATCACGTCCAGCTCTACGAGACCGGCGACGGTGAGCGCTTGATCGTGATCGATCTGAACGACGTCGGTCGCGAGCGCTTGCGCGAGGGCACCACGGCCCGGGTGGGCGCGCGCCTCGCGATCATCGCCGGGGATCGGGTGATCGCCGCCCCCGAGATCCGCGAGCCGCTCACCGAAGGTGAGGCGTACGTGAGGGTCCCGGTGGCCGACGTGGAAGCGGTCTGGGCCGCGCTCGGGGAGTAGCGACACACGACGAGTCCAGGCTCGCGGTCGGCGCCGCGCGCTTTCTTGCGATCGTCTCCGCCGGCCCGCGACGATCACGCTCGTGTCCTCGGAACGCGCCTCGATCGTCGTGATCGCAGCCCTGCTCGGGCTGAGCAGCGGCGCGCGCGCGGACGTGACCGTGCTCTACGCGCCGCCCGGGCCGCCGCCGCCCTTGGTCGCGTCCGTCGTGCCGCGGAGCGAGGCCACCCCCAGCGGACCCGAGCCAGCCCCGAGCCCGCCGCCCGCGCCCAGCCGCAGCGAGCCCGAGCCCGCGCGCAGCGAGCCCACGCGCAGCGAGCCCCCGCGCAGCGAGCCCCCGCGCAGCGAGCCCGCGCGCAGCGCATCGAGCGAGCCTGCGCCGCGCGAGCGCATCACACCGAGTGCGCCTGCGCCGTCGAGTGAGCCCGCGCGCAGCGCATCGAGCGAGCCTGCGCCGTCGAGCGCGCCCGCGCGCGGCGCACCGAGCGAGCCCGCGCCGTCGAGCGCGCCCGCGCGCGGCGCATCGAGCGAGCCCGCTCCCCTCACTCGACCTCCTGCAGGCGATCGGCGGGTGCGCATCATCCGGCGCGACGGCGACGAGCGCGAGGAGATCCACGTCGCGCTCGTCGACGCCGATGGACGTCCCGACCGCGACGGCCTGGAGGCGCTCTCGATCTTGGCCCGGCCCCCCGGCACCCGGCGCCCGAGCGACGCCGAGCTCGCGGCGCACCGCAACGACCTCGCTCGGGTGAGCGACGACATCCGACGCCTGCATCCCGCGCTGCTGCTCCGGCTCGAAGCCGTGCGTCGCGTCCACTCGGGCCACGCGATCGAGATCGTCTCGGGCCTGCGCGACGACGGGGCCGAGCACAGCCGACATCGCACCGCGCGCGCGCTCGACGTCCGGGTCGACGGGGTCTCGCTCGAGCGGCTCGACGCGCTCCTTCGGACGCTGCCCGAGACAGGAGTGGGCGTGTGCCCGGCGAGCGACTTGATCCACGTCGACATCCGGGCGCGGAGCGCGCACTGGGTCGACCTGCATCCGTAGCGCGCATGGGGTGAGGCACGAAGCCCCGATGTCGCGAGCCGATCGCGGATGATCCTCGAGCCCGATCACAGTGAAGCGTATGTGTCATTGGCGCCCTCGAGCGGAAGCGCGGAGCACGAACGCGCTCCCATGAAGGGGAAATAGGGGCGACACGTCACCCCGGAAATTGCGCTTTCATATCGAACACTTGTCCGATTGTAAGGACGTGTGTCGATTGGATCTTGCTCGACAGCGCGGGGAATGTGGTATGGTCCGCGGGCCCGCTGGCCGCCTGCGTCCCCCTCCCCATCCCCCCCCGCGGCGGTTGGCGGGCACTTCCAATCTCACCGCTCTTCGAGCATCCCCACGCGGCGTCTCGCCGTCGACGGAGCGGTGTGCGCGCGCTCCGATTTCAACCGATTTCAGGGGGCGGGTCGTCGCGTCGTCGGGTGCGCTCCGACCCGCGCTTCAGCGCGCGTACACCCCGTCGATGTCCGGGCCGTCGCTGACGGGATCGCGCGGATACGGCGCGCCGGTGTTGGGATCGAGGAAGCGCCGCGCGGAGCTGAGCCGCACGTACCCGAAGCCCTCACGGCGCACCCGATCGGCCTCGGGGCCCTCGGGCAGATCCGCGAGGTCGAACACGTCACCCCCCGAGGCGACCGGATCGAACGGATCGCCCGGCATCTCTTCCTCGTGCAGGAGCACCGGCGTGATCCCCGCAAAGCCGCGCCAGTGGGAGGGATCGGCGCTCCACTGGGTCGGGTCGGGCGCGCGGTAGTCGTGAGGGAAGGTCACGAAGGTCTCTCCGTCGACCGAGACCTCGACGACCACCGGGTCCATGAAGCGGAAGGGGCCTGCGCCGATCTCGAACGCGTTCTCGAAGACCGCGAGCTCGGGCCCCTCGTCGTCCTCGAAGCGCTGACCATCGAAGCCGATCACGACGAACGCGTCCTCGCCGGGGCCGAGCGAGTAGACGTCGAGGGAGCCCGCGGTCCGCCCCGCGCCTCGCACGCCGTTGATCGCCCGCACCGGATCGCGCGTGCCCTCATTGGTCGCGCCGGGCGCCTCGATGATCTCCCTGCCGACGACGGGGACGCTCTCGCTCGCGCAGCCCGAGAGGATCGGGAGGACGAGCCACAGTACGGACGTGCGCATGCGACCTGCTCTGCGGGTCGACCTCCCGCGAGATCGAACCGAATGCACCGGGGATCACCCGGCGACGTCGGCAGGTTTTCGGGCTCGAAGGCTTCTTTCCTCGCCTACTCTCGATCACTTCCCGGGCGCAGAGACGCGCCCAGTGTCCGGGATCGATTTCGTTCCTTCTGACCGCTGCGGGGCAGCCCCGGAGTCTCACCGGGTTCCCTCGATGGCCTCCGTGATCACGGCGGCACCGACGCGCGGGCAGACTAGCGCTCGTCCCGGCCGGCTCGCAACCGCCGCCGGTGCGAAGCAGACGGGGCGCTCGCGCGCGTTGCCCACTACACTGGCGCCCGATGACGACGTCCCTTCGCCTGACTTCTCGCGTCGCCTCGGTGCTCGCGCTGCTCGCCCTCGGCGCGTGTCGCCGCGACACCACGCCGCCCTGCGTCGAGTACACCGCGGAGGCGGGGAACTGCTTCGACACCGCGATCTCCCTGGACGACGCGCGGGTGACCGCGCTCGATCCCGCGGTGCTGCCCGCGCTGCCCACCGCGTGCCACGCGCCGGTGCTCGTGCGGATCACCCACGTGCGCGATGGCGACACCGTCGACGTGGAAGGGGTGAGCGACACCTCGTTCCGCGGCGGCGTCCGCTTGATCGGGGTCGACGCGCCCGAGATCGAGCACCCGCCCGAGCCCGCCGACTGCTTCGGGAGCGAGGCCCAGGTCTTCACCGATCAGCTCGACGAGCGCCTCGTGTGGCTCACCTTCGACGGCGACTGCCTCGATCCGTTCGACCGATGGCTCGCGTACGTGTGGGTGGGCGGCGGCGCCGGCGATCTCTGGCAGCGGCAGCTCCTGCGCCGCGGCTTCTCGCGGGTGCTCACGATCGCTCCGAACACCGGCAACGCGCCGACCTTCGTCGATGACGAGATGAGCGCGCTGAGCACCGATCGCGGGCTCTGGTCGGCATGCACGCCGTAGCGCGCGCGCTCGCGCTGCTGACCGCGCTCGCCTCTGCCGGCTGCGACTGCGGCGGAGAGACGACGGCCCCTGCGCCCGTGCTCGAGACCGAGCGCGTGGCGGAGGCGGAGCGCGCGCCGCCGGTGATCGAGGTGACCATCCCTCGCACCGAGCGCACCGAGCTCCCCGAAGCGCAGCCGCAGGTGACGCTCAGCGTCGGCGTGCTCGGCTACCGCGTCGACAACCGCGCGCTGGTCGAGAGCTGGCCCGCCGTCGAGCGCGCGCGCGCGGCCGAGAGCGCCTCGCCCATCGACGTCGACTTCCCCATCGTGGACGTCACGATCGCGGCGACCGATCCCAGTCCCCTGCTCTTGCCGGATCTGCGCGACGCGCTCGGCCGCGCGGCGATGGCCGATCGAGCGCGCGATCCCTCCGCGGGCGCGCCGATCGCGTTCGCGCTCGCCGCCTCGAGCGAGGTGAGCTGGGGTCGCGTGGTGCGCGCGCTCTACGCGAGCGCGATGGTGGGCTACGCGGAGCCGAGCTTCGTGGTGCGCGACGCGGCGGGCATCGAGCGCGTCGTGATCGTACCGAACGCGCACGCGCCGAGCGTCGCGCACGCCGACGATCGGGTGCGCGCGGCGCTCGCCGCCATCGGCGCGCCGGTGACCGACGGCGAGCCCGCGCCGCCCAGCGAGCCCGACACCGGCGGCGAGCCCGTCGGGCCTCCGATCGCGATCGTGCTCGAGGAGCACGGTGCGCGGGTGCAGCGCGGGCTGATCTGGGTGGGTGCCGACTGCGAGACCCCCAGCGCGGACGCGAGCCCCGCGATCCCCTCGGCCCGGCTGGGCGAGATCGCGGCGTGCATCGAGGCGCTCTCGCCCTTCGACCGCGCGAGCTTCGCCGCGGCGCCCGAGGTGACCTACGGGCAGGCGATCTCCATCCTCGAGGCGCTCGCGAGCACGGGGCGCCCGCTGGCGATCGCGACGGTCGCCGCGGCCGACGGACCTTCGACGGACGCGAACCCAGAGGCCGAGTGATGCGCCGACAGCTGAAGCGTCTGACCCAAGCCCCCGCGGGCGCCGAGCGCCTCGGCCTGCCGACGATCATGGACCGCGCGCTCGCGGTGAAGCACGGCGTCGACTACGTGCACCTCGCGGCGTTCGCGATCGACGTCGATCGGGTGCGCGAGGCGAGCGAGTCGCAGCGCGACGAGCGGCCCTTCGGCTGGGAGGTCTTCTTGACCGAGTGCTACCTGATCGAGGCGATCGACCCGAGCAGCGAGGGGCACATCAGCATGCTCGAGGACACGCTGCTCTCGGTGCTCGAGCTCCGCGAAGGGGAAGAGGTGCTCGGCACGCAGCTGCCGTTCTCGGTGTGGCACGCGGTCGCCCGACGCGGCTGGCCCCGGACCCTCGGGCGCGCGCTCAAGCACTGGAAGGGGGAGCCAGAGCAGCTCGGCAAGGATCTCGACGGCTTCTTCGCCGAGCACGAGAGCGCGCGAAAGGCGCTCGCCGAGGGGTGCTTGGATCTGATGCTGACGCCGCCGCTGGCGCCGCCCACCCAGCAAGTCTTGCTGCGCTGGAGCGGCCGCGACGCGCCGGCGTAGCCACCTGCCGCGCCCAGCGGGCATGCGGTTGCCCAATCGGGCGGCACTTCTGCTAGCTTTCGCGCTCGCACACGTGGGACTCGAATCGAGAGCGAAAGCCAAGCTGGGCGGCCGGCGGGTCCTGCAGGACGGGACCCTCTTCCTCGAAGGGCAGGAGATCTTCTTCCGCCCCGACGTCCCCGAGGGCCAGCGCGTCAAGCGCCTGCGCATCCCCGTCGCCGAGACCACGCGCCTCGAGGCGACCGGCCCGGAGCTCATCGTCGAGCACCGCGGCGAGACGATGCGCTTTGCGATCGATCACCCCGAACGCTGGGTCGCCAAGATCCGCACGCCCAAGTCGCGGGTGGACAAGCTGGGGATCCGCGCGGGCACGATCGTGTACGTGCAGAACGTCGAGGACGGAGCCCTCGACGACGAGCTGAGCGCGACGCTCGCGGTGAAGAAGAAGGCGCCCTCCGCCGAGGTCGACGTGATCCTGCTCGGCGCCGAGCGCGAGGAAGATCTCTCCAATCTCGGCGCGCTGGTCGCGGCGACCAAGGACGCGGTGCAGATCTGGGTGCTGTGGACCAAGGCCGCCGCGCGCGAGGCCGCCGCCAAGGCCGAAGCGGCGGCGGCGCCCAAGAAGAGCGCGAAGAAGGCTGCCAAGAAGAGCGCGAAGAAGGCCGAGTCGAGCGCGGGGCCCAAGGCGCCGCCGCCCGGGCTGCGCGAGGACGACATCCGCCGCGCCGCGCACGCGCAAGGGTTGGTCGACGTGAAGGTCGCCAGCTTCTCCGACGAGCTCTCCGCGCTGAAGCTCGTGATGCGCAAGAAAGATCGCCGCCTCGCGCTGCTCTCGCACCTGCAGCCACGCGGCGCGAGCAGCGCCCCCAAGAGCCCGCTGGCCCGCGTCAAGCGCTGAGCGTCGTGGCGGCCACGGAGACCGCTGCGTTTCGAGGCTCGGTGATGCGGAGCTACGTCGAGGCCCTGCATGCGCAGGGTCGCTTCGAGGCGGTCCTCGCCCACGTCACGACCGAGGTGCGCGAGCGGATGACGATCCTGCCCACCTCGTCGGAGTGGGTGCCCGCGCACTTGAGCAACGGCGTGCTCGACGCGTACCTCGATCTGACCGATCTCGACGCCGTGCGATCGATGGCGCTCGAGGCCAACCGGAGCGGGATCGTCCGCATCGTCGAGCCGATCATCCGAACCGCGATGCGGCTCGGAGGGGGTGGACCAGGCGCGATCCTGTCGCGGCTGCCGCTGGTCCTCGGTCGACAGCAGCGCGGCTATGCCTTCGCGTGGCGCGACGAGGAGGGGCCCCGCGGCACGCTCGTGATCCACACCCTCGGCGTGCGCGAGACCCCCGCGAGCGTCGCGAGCTGGGAAGGCGGCTTGTCCAACGCGTTCGAGCTCGCCGGCACGCCTGGCTCGATTCGCTCGAGCAGCTGCACGCCGCGCGGCGAAGGAAGCGAGACGACGTTCCTCGCCCGCTGGTAGCTCCCGCGTCGAGCGCAGCCGCGTCCCGCTTCTGAAGGAAGCGCTCGCCAGGCTCAGTCTCGACGAGCTGCGAGCTGCGCTGCGCTCCTCGGCTGCGATCGACACGGCGCTCCGGCCCTGAAGTCGGCGGAGCTCACCGCTCTCGTCAGCGGGCGCGCAGCGCTTCGAGCGCTTCGCTCACCGGGCTGCGGACGCACGCGTAGCAGTCTTCTCGGTTGCGGCGGCCACAGCCGGTGCGTGGTGCGTCGTCGATCCGCTCGAGCGCGGGGATGGCGCGCGGATCGCCGAGCTCGACGATCGCGTCGATCTGTCCGCGGCGCGCGTCGCAGGTGCGCGCGAGCGTGAGCACCGCGACGAGGCGCGCGTAGCGCGGGTAGGCGCCGTCTTCCGCCGAGAGCACGGTCGTGGCGGCCTCCTCTCGCGCGGCACGGGTGCGGCCGGTCAGCAGCGCGACCTCGATCTCGCTCGCTGGCGCGCTCGTGTCGTCGGTGCTGGGCGTCCCCGTGGCATCGGCCGACGGTGACGGCGCGAGCGGGCCCGCCGAGGGGAGCACGGGCTCGCTCGGTCCGCTGGCGACGAGCGCGATCAGCATCGCGAGCATGCACAGCGAGCTGAACGCGACGGCGCCCACCGCGATCTTGTCGCCTCGGCTGGGCTGCCCCGCGCGCAGCCGCGCGATCGAGGCGCGCGCGTGCGCGAGCCCGCCCTCGATCCGCGCCGCGAGCCTGGGCTCGATCGTCTGCCAGCGCGCGCGCACGTCGTCGACGCCGCGGCGGCTCGCGTCGAGCACGGCGCCTCGGACCGTCGGGGGTCCGCCCGCCGCGTACGTCTGAAAGCCCGCATGCACGGTCGCCGCATCCGGCGGGCGTCGATCGCGCTCGGTGTGCAGGAGCGAGCGCGCGAGCGCGAAGAGCGGCGCGGGCAAGCTCGCGCTCTCGGGCAGGGTGAGCTCCTCGGCCAAGAGGCGGGTCGCGAGCACGGAGAACGGCGCCGCCGAGTCGAAGACGGCGCGACCCTGCACCATCTCGAAGAAGAGCAGGCCGAGGCCGTACAAGTCCGAGCGTCCGTCGACGGAGCGACCGACCGCCTGCTCGGGTGACATGTAACCCGGCGTGCCGACCGTGGTGCCCTTCGTGGTGAGGTACGAAGCGGTCGCCTCGCGCTTCTTCGTCTCGAGCAGCGCGGCGATCCCCAGATCGAGGACGAAGACGTGAGGCTCGCCGCCGATGCCGGGCGAGAGCAGCACGTTGCTCGGCGTCAGATCGCGATGCACGTAGCCCGCGCCGTGGATCGCGCTCAGCGCGGCGGCGATCTGCGAGGCGATCGAGGCGGCCTCGGCCCAGGGGATCGGCCCGCGCTTCAGCCGCGCGAGCAGCGACTCGCCGCGCACCAGCTGGGTGATGAGGAACGCCTCGCCCGTCGGCAGCGTGCCGCCGTCGAACGCGAGCGCGAGGTGCGGATGCTCGATGCGGGCGGCGGCCTCGATCTCGCGGGCGAAGCGCGCTGCGATCTCGGCGCCCTGAGGCTGCTTGGGATCGACCAGCTTGAGCGCGAGGTGCTTCTTGATCGGGAGGCTCTCGACCTCGTAGACCACCGCCATCCCGCCCTCGCCGATGCGCGCGATCACCCGGTAGCGCTCGGCGATGACCTGACCTATCCACGGGTCCGGCGCGGGCTCGGCGGCGGCTGCCGGGGCCGCGCCGCCCGCCGGCAGCGGCGCGTCGGCCTCGTCCGTGGGGCCCGCGGGATCCACCGCCGCGCCGACACCCGGCAGCGTCACGTGCGCTCGCCCCGCATCGGCACACCCCGCATCGGCACACCCCGCATCGGTACTGCGCATCGAGGGACGCAGATCAGCATCGCAGCTTCGCTACCACGGCGGCCCGAGCGTTGGCAACGCGAGGTCGGCCATGGGCCTCGTGGTAGGGTCGCTCCGTGTCGATCGGAGAGGTCTTCGCAGAGCGCTACCGGGTGCTCGCATCGCTGGGCGAGGGCACGTTCGGCGCGGTGTACGAGGTGGAGCGCCTCGCCGACGGACAGCGCTTCGCGATGAAGGTCCTCAAGGACGAGGTGAGCAGCGCAGAGAGCCGCGGGCGCTTGCGGCGTGAGGCGACCGCGCTCTCGACCCTCGCGCACCCGAGCGTCGTCGCGGTGATCGAGCTGGGCGAGCACGAGGGCCGGCTCTTCCTGGTGACCGAGCGCCTGGTGGGCACGCCGCTCGATGCGATCCTCGAGCAAGGAATGCTCGCGCCCGAGCTCGCGCTCGCGATCATGGATCGGGTGCTCGGGGGCCTCGCGTTCGCGCACGCGATGGGGGTCGCGCACCGAGATCTGAAGCCCGGCAACGTCTTCCTCGTCGGTGGCCTCGTGCAAGGCGCCACCCCGCAGGTGAAGCTCCTCGACTTCGGCTTGGCGAAGTTCCACGAGCCCGCGGCGTTCGGTCACCACACCGCGCTCACCGGGTCGGGCGCGATCATGGGCACGCCCGACTACATGGCGCCCGAGCAGGTCTTCGGGCGAGAGGTCGACGCGCGCGCGGACGTGTACGCGGCGGGCGTGTTGCTCTTCGAGCTCTCGACTGGGCGGGTGCCCTTCGTCTGCGACGAGCTCACGGAGCTCTTTCGCGCGCACGCCGTACAGGTGCCGCCCAGCCTCGGGGAGGCGTGCCCCGATCGACGCTTCGCGCCCGAGCTCGAGGCGATCGTCGCGCGCGCGCTGAGCAAGGCGCCAGGGGATCGCTACGCGGACGCGCGCGCGATGCGCACGGCGCTCGCGCGCTTGCCCAAAGATCGCCCCGCCGTGACGCTTCATCGAGCGCCGTGACCGAGGAAGCGAGCAGCGCGAGCACCTGGATCGGGCGCACCATCGACGGCCGCTACCGGATCGATGGGCTGCTCGGTGAGGGAGGCATGGGCGCGGTCTTCGTCGCGGAGCACCTGCGCTTGGGCAAGCCCGTCGCGCTCAAGATGATCTTGCCGGAGCACGCGGGGAACGCGGAGCTCGCGAGCCGCTTCGCGCGCGAGTCGATGGTGACCGCCTCCCTCGAGCATCCGCACATCGTGACCGCGCTCGACACGGGCTCGCTGCCCGACGGCGGGGCGTACCTCGTGATGACGCTGGCTGCGGGCGAGAGCCTGCGCGCCGTCATGGGCACCCGAAAGGGCTCGCGCTTCGCCTGCGAGATCGGGGCGCAGATCGCCGACGCGCTGGCCCTCGCCCACGCGCGTTCGATCGTGCACCGCGACCTGAAGCCCGAGAACGTGATGGTGGAGGTGCGGGCCGATGGCGCACTGCACGCGCGCATCCTCGACTTCGGCATCGCGCGCGCCACCGACGTCGGCACGACCGCGGGCGGCACGCCGCTCACGCGCATCGGGAGCATCCTCGGGACACCCGGCTACATGCCGCCCGAGCAAGCGCTCGGCGATGCGGTGGATCACCGCGCCGACCTGTACTCGCTCGGCGTATTGCTCTGGGAGATGACGTCGGCGCGCGCGCTCTTTTCGCAGGGTGATTTGCGCGAGATCGCCCTGGCGCAGCTCACCGAGCCGGTGCCTGCGCTCGACGATCCCGACGCGCCCGTGGAGCTCGGCGCGCTGATCGACGCGCTCTTGATGCCGAGTCGGGACGAACGACCCGACAGCGCCGCCGAGGTCCGCGATCGGCTGCGCGCGATCCAGCTGGGCGCGATCCAGGAGAGCGCCGCCGCGATCCCAGCATCGGCGCCGATCCTCGGGACCAGCAAGACCCACCTCGCGCACCCGACGGGATCGGGGCCCAGCAGCGCAACGCCGAGCCTCGCGCACGGCGACGCGGTCGCGACGGCCAAGACCGAGTACGCCGCCGCGATCCCCAGCCTGCCGCACGCGCCGGCCGTCACGGCGTCGGGATCGGGCGCGGGCGACGCGCAGGCGTTGCTCTCGGCGCATGCGCTCCGTCTCGCGGAGAACGCGCGCGCATCCCTCGCGAGCCCGCGCGGACGCGCCATCGGGCTCGGCGTGATGGCGCTCGTGGTGCTGCTGACGTGCGGAGGGCTGATGACCCGCGCCTGCAGCGGAGAGGACGCGCCGACGGTCGCGGCCGCCGCGCCGATCGCGCCGGCGGCGAGCCCGAGCATGCTCGAGACCGCCATCGCTGCGATCGCGGGCGGACCGCTGGCGGACGTCCCGAGCGATCTGCGCGACGACGTCACCACCTTGATCGACGAGCCCGACGACGCGACGCGCGCCGCCGCTGCATCACGGGTCGCGCCCGCGCGCGATCGGGTGCCGCCCTTCGCTGCGCACTTGAGCGACTACGAGCTCGCGACCCGCTGTGACGATCGACGCGACGCGGTGCGCGCGCTGCGTGAAGACGGCGATCCCCGAGCCATCCCCGCGCTGCAGCGGATGCAGGACCTGCCGCGCCGCGGCTGCTCGCCGTTCGGGATGGGCGACTGCCACCGCTGCATGCGACGCGACGTCGATCGCACGCTGGAGCGTCTCGTCGAGGCCGAGCACGGCGGGTCCAGCGACGATGCGGACGAGGACGTGGACGAGTCGGAAGAAGCCTCGGAGCGCGACGGACGTGCGGGGCGCCGCAAGAACCGAGGCCGCCGTCGCCGATGACGTCGGTCGTCGTCTGACGGCTAGCGGAGCTCGCGGGCGACGGAGAGCAACGCCTGGCGCACATCCAGCGCGACGCGGCCCTTGGCCAAGCGCTTGAGCGTCGGCGCGTGCTGCGGGTCGCCGACCTCGGCGCACAGATCGATCACGTCCATCCACCCGTCGAAGGGCGCGCCCCGCTCGACCAACGTCAGGAGCGCGGGCAGCGCGTCGGCGTTCACGGTCTGGGCGCACACCCTCGTGAGCTCCATCGGCAGCTTGCTGCGCGGATCGCGCGCGAGGTGCTGCGCGATGTCGGCGATCGCGCGCTCGGTGACCTCCGAGGGGCGCTCGAAGATCGCCGCGAAGCGAAAGCCCACGGGCCATTGCACCAAGAGCAGCGGCGCCGCGTCGGTGAGGAGCTGCGCGTTCGCTGCGTCGTTGGGATCGAGCGCGAGCAGGGCCGCTCCGATGCGCGCCTCGACCGCGGGATGGGTGATCTGGCTCGGATCCCAGGTGACCGGCAGCGCGGGATGAAAGCGGTGCTCGGCCGGATCGCGATCGCCTCTGTCCCAGCCCTCGCTCAGCGCCGAGGTCAGCGCGCGCTGCGCGTGCACGAAGGACCATCCGGGCCCGAGGGTGGGGGTGATCTCGAGGACGCCGTCGGTCTCGACGATCACCCGATCCGTCTCGACCGTGACGACGCGTCGGGCCTCGCCCCGCGAGAGCGCGCGCGACCAGAGCACGTCAGCGCGCTCCGAGCGCGGCGATCGCCTGCTCGCGCAGCGCGTCGGGCAGCGGGCTGTGCCACGCCATCGCTTCGCCCGACGAGGGATGATCGAGCGCGATCTTGCTCGCGTGCAGCACGTGACGATCGAGGCCCGGGGCTTCGGGCGCGCCGTACAGCACGTCGCCGACCAAGGGGTGTCCCATCGCAGACAGGTGCGCGCGGATCTGATGGCGCGCGGCCGCGCCGGCCCGCACCTCGACCTCGCTGATGTCGTGGCCGGGCACGTCGAGCCGCCGCACCGCGAGCACCTCGGTGTAGGCGGGACGCTCGCCCTTGTGGCCGTGGCCGGTGCGCACCCGACGCGGATCGGAGGGATGCGGCGCGATCGGGAGATCGATGCCGCCTCGTCGCGGCACGCCGTGCACCATCGCGGCGTAGCGCTTCTCGATCTGTCCCTCGCGGAGCGCGAGCAGCATCGTCTGGAAGGTGATGTCGTCGCGCGCAGCGAGCATCAGGCCGCTCGTCCCCGCGTCGAGGCGGTGGAGGATCCCGGGCTCGCGCGGGCGCCAGCCGACGCCCGCCATGTCGGGATAGCGGTGCACCAGCGCGCTCGCGACGGTGCCGATCTCGTGCGCGCGCAGCGGGTGGCTCTGCACGCCGGCGGGCTTGTCGATCACCACGAGCCAGTCGTCCTCGTAGACGATCGGCAGATCGAGGTGGGGATCCGGCAGCGCCGCGAACTCCGTGGGCTCGGGGGTCTTGAGCAGCCGCACCCGATCGCCCGCCGCCAAGCGCGCGCCCTTGCGACACGCCCGCCCATTCAGCTGCACTTCGCCGTTCTCGAGCATCGCCTTGGCGCGGGCGCGAGAGAGCGCGGGGAGGCGCCGCACCAACACGACGTCGAGCCTGAGGCCGTCCTCGTCCGCCTCGACCTCGAGCTCGATCGGTCCGTCGCTGCGCGGCTCGCGATCGCTCTGCTGCCGATCGGGGGCCGCGTCCTCGGCCATCCGCTCCGCGTCCCGATCACTCGCCAGAGCCGAGAGATCGAGCTGTGCCGCCCGTTCACGAGCCATCAGCAGCGACCTCGCTGGTGTGCACTCGCTCTCCCCGCGGCCGAGACGATCCGAAGTCCGCTCATCCGAAGAGATCTTTGAGCTTGTCGAGGAAGCCCTTCTGCTCGGGGCCGGGCGCCGAGCCCAGCTCCACCGCGAGCTCCTCGATGAGCTTGCGCTGCTTGGCGG
>CAYZQM010000012.1:44817-47051 GCA_964480175.1 uncultured Sandaracinaceae bacterium | reverse complement strand
GCCGGCGTGGGTGGTGGTGGCGACGTCGAGCTCGCGGGCCACCTCGTAGGCGGCGCGTTCGGGGAACTCGGGGTCGCCGGTGACGTCGAAGGCCATCTGGAAGCCGAGCATGTCGTCGGCGGCGTCGCGCAGGGCGGTGGCGAAGGCGCGGAAGTCGTTCGAGGTCGCCCACTCCCACGGGCCCTGCTGGATGTTGCCGTAGGCGAGGACGAACCGGCCGGGCACCGAGCGCAGGGCGTCGACGGCGGCCTCGGCGTGCCCGACGGTCTGCAGCCCGTGCGACCAGTCGACGGTCGTGGTGACGCCGGCGTCGATCGACTCGATCGCGGCGAGCCGGTTGCCCGCGCGGATGTCGTCGGGCCGGAAGTGGCGGCCGTTCTCCAGGTAGTACCAGACGAAGTACTGCGAGAGCGTCCAGTCGGCGCCGTAGCCGCGCATCGCGGTCTGCCACATGTGCCGGTGGGTGTCGATCATGCCGGGCATGACGATGCCGCCGCCTCCGTCGATCTCGCGGGTACCGGCGGGGACGTCGAGCGCGGTGCCGACGGCCGCGATCCGGTCGTCGACGATCAGGACGTCGGTGTCGTGGAGCACGGAGCAGGCGTCGTCGACGGGGAGAACCGTGCCACCACGCAGGACGATCGGACCGGGCATCGTTGCTCCTTCGTCGACAGCTCCGGACGATCGTCCGCTGCACGGACGACCCGGTTGTTCGAACCCTGGCGGCAGGCCGCCGGGACTGTCAAGGCTCCGACCGGGCGCCGATCACCGCCTGGAGTCCGCCTGACGGACAGTCAGCCGTTACTGTGCAGGGATGCCGCGCGGAACCGGACCGGACTTCATCGAGGCGGTGGCCCGCGGCCTCGACGTGATCCGGGCGTTCGGGCCCGGCCGCCGTGTCATGACACTCGCCGATCTGGCCGCCGCGACCGGGCTGGCCCGCCCGACGGTCCGCCGGATCCTGCTGACCCTGATCGAGCTCGGCTACGCCCGCGCCGACGGCCCCGGCTACGCACTGACGCCGCGGGTGCTCGACCTCGGTGTCGCCTACGTCGACTCCTCGGGGCTGTGGGACGTCGCCCGCCCGCACATGGAACGGCTGGTCGCGCGGACGAACGAGTCGTGCTCGGTCGCGCAGCTCGACGGCTCCGACATCGTCTACGTCGCCCGGGTCGCGGTGCCCAAGATCGTGTCGTTGGTCGTCCAGATCGGGACGAGGTTCCCCGCGCTTCCGACGTCGCTGGGCAAGGTGCTGCTCGCGGCGCTGCCGGCAGGCGAGGCCGAACGGGTGCTGGCCGAGCCCACGCGCTCGGGGCTGACGGCGCGGCGGCAGTTCGACGCCGCGGAGCGCGACGAGGTGCTGCGGGAGGTCCGGGCCCGCGGCTGGGCCGCCACCGACGAGCAGCTCGCCGCCGGGATCCGCTCGGTCGCGGCGCCGCTGCGCGACGGGGAGGGCCGGGTCGTCGCCGCGATCAACGTCAACGCCCACGCGGCGGAGACGTCGATGGACGTGTTGCTCGACCACCACCTGCCGCTGCTGCTCGCGACCGCGGGCGACATCGGCGCCGACTTCGCGCGGCTCGCCGCCGTGCCGAGGGTGACGGTCGCGTCGTGACCCGGATGGGAGCCTGATGTCAGGAACCGCACCACCCGGCCCGCTCGACGGGCTGTTGGTCGCCGACTTCTCCCGGGTCCTCGCCGGCCCCTACGCCACGATGCTGCTGGCCGACATGGGAGCCGACGTCGTCAAGGTCGAAGGACCCGACGGCGACGAGACCCGCACCTGGACCCCGCCGGTCCGCGACGGCGTCTCCACCTACTACCTGGGCGTCAACCGCGGGAAGCGCTCCATCGCGCTCGACCTGCGCGACGAGGCCGACCTGCGCGTCGCCCGCGAGCTCGCCCGCCGCGCCGACGTCGTCATCCAGAACCTGAAGCCCGGCGGCATGGCCCGCTTCGGCCTCGACCACGAGTCCGTGCTGGCGGCCAATCCGCGCTCGGTCTACGTCTCGATCAGCGGGTTCGGCGCCGGTGCGGGTGCGAAGGTCCCCGGCTACGACCTCATGGTCCAGGCCATGTCAGGGCTCATGAGCCTCACCGGCGACCCTGACGGCCCGCCGTTCCGCGCAGGCATCTCGGTGTTCGACGTGATGGCCGGCAACCACGCCGTCATCGGCATCCTGGCCGCGCTGCGCCACGTGGAGGCGACGGGTCAGGGCCAGCACGTCGAGGTC
>CAYZQM010000012.1:37735-44780 GCA_964480175.1 uncultured Sandaracinaceae bacterium | reverse complement strand
AGCGTCTTCCCCTACGAGCCGCTGCCCACCGCTGACGACGACCTCATCGTCGCCGCCGCCAACGACCGCTTGTTCCGCAGGCTGTGCGAGGTCCTGGGCATCCCGGCGGTGGCCGACGACCCGCGGTTCGCGCGCAACGCCGACCGGACCGCGAACCGCGAGGACCTGCGCCCCATTCTCACAGAGCGGCTCGCCACCCGCGGCGCGCTCGAATGGTTCGACCTGCTCGTCGACGCGGGGGTGCCGTGCGGGCCGATCAACACGATCGACGGCGGCTTCGCCATGGCCGAGAAGTTCGGCCTCGATCCCGTCGTCGACGCGGGCATCGGCGACCGGGCCGTGCCCACCACCCGTCACCCCATCCGTTTCTCCGCCACACCCGCCCACTACCCGCTGCCGCCGCCGCGCCTCGACGAACACGGCGCGGAGCTGCGCGAATGGCTGACTCCCCAGGAGGACCAGTGAGCACCTTGCCGCTGCTGCCGACGTCCCTCGTCGGCAGCTACGCCCAGCCCGACTGGCTCATCGACCGCTCCCAGCTGGCGAGCCGTCTCCCACCCCGGATCCGCGCGAAGGAGCTGTGGCGCGTCGCCCCCGACCTGCTCGAGCAGGCCCAGGACGACGCGACCCTGCTCGCCATCCGGGCGCAGGAACGCGCCGGGCTCGACATCGTCACCGACGGCGAGATCCGGCGCGAGAGCTACTCCAACCGCTTCGCCACCGCGCTCGAGGGCGTGGACATCGACAACCCGGGCACCGCGCTCGACCGCTCCGGGCATCCGAACCCGGTGCCGCGCGTCGTCGGGAAGATCCGCCGCAGGCACCCGGTCGAAGTCGACGACCTGAGGTTCCTCAAGCGGCACACGTCGCGGAGGGTGAAGATCACGGTGCCGGGGCCGTTCACGATGTCGCAGCAAGCGCAGAACGACTTCTATCCGAGCGAGGAGGCGGCGGCGATGGACTACGCCGCCGCGGTGAACGAGGAGATCCGCGACCTCTTCGCCGCCGGGGCCGACGTCGTGCAGATCGACGAGCCGTACATGCAGGCGCGGCCGGACAAGGCGCGCAAGTACGGCCTCAAGGCGCTCAACCGCGCGCTCGACGGCGTCACCGGGACGACCGCGGTGCACATCTGCTTCGGCTACGCGGCGATCATCCACGCGCGGCCGTCGGGGTACTCCTTCCTCCCCGAGCTCGCCGACTGCTCGTGCCAGCAGGTGTCGATCGAGACCGCGCAGTCGAACCTCGACTGCGCGGTGCTCGCGAAGCTCGCCGGCAAGCGAATCATGGTCGGCTGCATCAACCTCGACGACCTGACGGTCGAGACGCCCGAGCTCGTCGTCGCGCGCATCAAGCGCGCCCTGCCCTACGTGCGCAAGGAGGACGTGATTCTTGCGCCCGACTGCGGCATGAAGTACCTTCCGCGGGACGTCGCATTCGGCAAGATGAAGGCGATGGTCGAAGCTGCGAAGATCCTGCGAAGTGAATTCGGCTGATAGGGGGAACGCAAATGGCAGCAAGGAAGAAGGCACGCCGCACCACCCACCGGTCGAGCGCCGGGAAGAAGCTCTACGCCGTGCGCGACGCGAAGGGGCGCTTCAAGGACATCCAGACCTACGAGCGCGCGCACCGTGCCGACCTCGCCGTGCGCACCAAGGGCGAGAAGGCCGCCGCAAAGAAGCGCGCGGCGAAGAAGCGTGCAGCCAAGAAGAAGCGCTGACGCGCGGCGGGGCGACACGCGTTCGCGTGTTGTGGGCCGAGCGTCCGGGCGACTATCCTCGGCCGCCTCATGTCCGCGATCCGCACCTCGCTCACCAGCGCCTTCGTCTCTCTCGCCCTCGTCGCCTGCGGTGACGACACGCCCCCCGAGCCCGAGCTCGACACCTCGGTGATGGTGGGGCCGCTCGAGCTCGCGATCGCTGGGCGCAACGACGGCAACAACCCGTCCGGCGCGCTGCACATCGACATCAACCAGTCGCTCGTCCGGATGGAGGGCGTTCACATCACCGAGCTCGGCCGCGCGGGGCGCCTGCCCGAGGCCGAGACCGGCGATGGCGGCTACGCGACGCTCCGCGACGCCATTCGCGCGGCGCCCTCGCGCGCCGTCGTCGCGCTCACGATCCACGGCGCGATCCCCTACGGCACCACCGTGCGCGTGGTGCAGGCCGCGATCGACGCGGGCTACCGCACCGTCTCGTTCGCCGTGCGTCCGCCGAACGCGCCGTCGCCGACCACGACGGGCTGGCTCGAGCTGACCATCCCGCGCGTCGTCGGTGCCGGTGACGACGTGACCTTCATGCCGACCCGCCGCTGGGAGGACTTCTCCACCCACTGGCAGGAGGTCTACGAGGGCTGCCGCGCGGCCGCGCCCAACTACGTCGATTGCAGCGGTCCGCCCGCGCTCGCCGCGCCCGGTGGCGATCTGCAGATGGTGCTCTTCACCCGGGGCAACGGCATGAGCGTCCGCTTCAACCAGGTGAACGCGCCCGACGCTGGGCCTGCCGCCGGCGGCGGTGGTGGAGGCCCCGCGCTGCTCGAGGGCCTGAGCCGTCCCAACCCGAACGCGGGCGAAGAAGAGCCGCCCACGCCGGTCACCACGGGCGTGTTCTCCTTCCGCTTCATCGAGGCCTCGCTCCCCGAGAGCCACATCTCGGTCATGGCGCGCCCGGTGTGCGGCGCGGCGGCGTGCCCGCTCATCGTCGAGGCCGACGAAGAGACCGAGACGATGCGGGTGCTCTCCCTGATCGGCGCGGTCGCGCCGAACGGCGCGACCTCACCCAACGTCGTCTTCCGCATGCCCGACTGACGGCGGGTTCTCAGCCGCGCAGCGCGTGCTCCCGCAGCAGCGTCAGGAGCGCGCGCGCTGCGGCGGGGATCTCCTTCGGATCGCGGTGCAGCAGCTTGAGGCGCCGCTTCAGCGGGGTGCGTCGATCGGGGACGATCACCAGCCGCCCTCGCGCCAGCTCGCCATCGAGCGCGAGGCGGCTGACGAGCGCCACGCCGGCCGCGGCCCGGGCGTGCGCCAAGAGCGCGGTCACCGAGCCGAGCTCCATCGCGATCGCGCGCTCGGGGAAGTAGCGATCGACCAGCTCACGCGACGTCGCGCCCTTGGGCAGGACCAAGATCGGCGCGTCGTCCGCCGCGCTCGGCGCGCCGACGAGGACGAACTCGTCGGTGATCCACGGACGCCCCAGCTTGCCGCCCACGATCGCGAGGTCCACCTCGCGCCGCTCGAACGCAGCCGTTGCTTCGTCGCTCGGCAGCTCGCGCAAGTGCAGCGAGGCCGCCGGATGCGACGCGCGAAAGCGCGCGATGATCGCGGGCAACACGTACGTCGAGATCGTCGCGCCCGCGACGAGGCGCACCTCGCCCGCCTCGATGCCGGCGGCCTCCAGCGCGGCGCGCTTGCCCTGCTCGACGGAGGCCAGCGCGGCGCGCGCGTGCGGCAAGAGCGCGGCGCCCGCCGGGGTGACGCGCGCCCCGCCCCGCCCTCGGATCAACAGCGTCGTGTCGAGCTCGCGCTCGAGGCGCTGGATCGACTGGGTGAGCGCGGGCTGGCTCAGGTGCGCGCGCCTCGCGGCCTCTCGGTAGGTGCCGTGCAGGGCGATGAGCGCGAAGTGGCGGAGCGCGTCCAGCATCGCCCGCGAGCGTAGTCGAGCGCATTCGGCGCCGTCCAGCGGTCGATAAGCACATCCAATCGAACACTTCCGAACAATCCATTGGAGCGTTCGAGCCTGTGGGCCCATTCATAGGGCGTGGCGCTCGTTCGTATCGATGCGCCCCTCTCGAAGGAGGAGAACGTCATGCACGCGCTCGGCTCGATCCTCGCGCTCGTCGCAGCGCACGCCCTCTTGGGCCTCGGGGGCGGGGTGCTCTCGACCATCGCCGGCATGGGCGGCGGCATCGCGATGGTCGCGCTGCTCGCGGTGCTCGTCGGCCCGCACGCCGCGCTCGCCTCCACGGCGCCCGCGCTCCTGCTCGGCAACGCCCACCGCTGCTTCGTGTTTCGGGACGCGCTGGATCGGAGCATCACGTCGGCGTTCGTGATCGGCGCGATCCCGGGTGCGGCGCTGGGCGCGCTCTTCGTGGGCGACGTACCCGCGCGGGCCCTCACCGTCGCGCTCGTGCTCGTGACCCTCTTCGCGCTGGCGCGCGCTCGGGGGCGCTTCACCCTCGATCCTCCGGCGTGGGCGTGGACGCCATTCGCGTTCGGCGCCGGGATCGTCGCGGCGGGATCGGGCGCTGGCGTGATGGTCGCGCCTGCGCTCGTCGCCGGCGGGCTCGCGGGCCGCGCGCTGATCGCGACGGGCGCGGCGATCGCGCTCTCGATGCACGTCGGACGCATCGCGGGCTACGGCGTCGCGGGGCTCTACGAGGGCGCCGAGCTCTGGGCGTCGCTCGGCCTCGCGATCGGCATCGTGGCGGGCAACCTCTCGGGCGTGCGCCTCCGGGCGCGCATGGGCGAGGCCGCGACGGACCGCGCGACGGTCTACACGCTGTGGGTCTCGCTCGGCATGGCGCTCCTCTCGCTGTTGCGCTGATCCGTCAGCTCAACGCGCGGGCAGTTCGCGTGTGAACAGCGTCAGCACCTGATCCCAGGTGCGGCGCGCGACGGCCGCGTCGTAGACGGGAAAGTCGGGCACGGCGAAGCCGTGACGCGCGCCCGGATGCAGCTCGAGCTCGTAGCGGACGTTCGCCGCGTCCAGCGCCGCCTTCAGGGCCGCTTGGTGCTCCGGCGTGCAGCTCGCGTCCTCGTCGGCGACGCCGAGGTACACGGCCGCCTTCAGCGCGTCGACCTTGCGGTGCGGGCTCTCGGGCGTGTCGTTCACCAAGCCGCCCGCGTGGATGGGGGCGACCGCCGCGACGCCCTCACGCGAGCACGCGCCGATGAACGCGCTGCGCCCGCCCATGCAGAAGCCGATCATCGCGATGCGATCGCGCTGCACCCGAGCGTCGTCGATGCTCGCTGCGAGCGCCTCGGTGTCGCTCAGCCACTGCGCCGGCACCACCGCCTGGATCATCTTCATCAGGCGCGCGCGCTCCTCGGGCACGCTGAAGACCGTCTGGGTGTCGAAGGGCTCGTACGGTCCCTGGCGCCAATAAGGGTTGGCCATCAGCACCGCGTAGCCTGCGCCGGTGAGGTGGCCGGCCATCTCATTCATCGATGCGCGGAGACCGCCCGCGTCCACGAAGAAGTAGACGAGAGGGCAGGGCCCCGGATCGAGAGGCAAGAGCAGGCGGCCGTCGGCCTGGCCGTCGGGCGTCGTCACGGTCAGCGTTCGCTCGTTCATCGCGCGATGATGCGGTCCCGAGCGAGTGGCGCAAAGCACCGAAAACGTGCCGAACGACGCGAGCCCCCTGCTACCCTGGCGGGCCCGGCTCGATGGCCCAGCCTCACGACATCGCAGAGCCCAAGCGGCTGATCGCCGAGCGACGCTACGGCGAGGCCATCGTGACCTGCCGCAAGATGTTGGTGACGGGGCAGGACCGACCCGAGGTGAACCTCCTCCTCGGACAAGCGCTGCTCGCGGAGGAGCGCTTCGACGACGCGCGCGTCGAGATGCTCGCGCTGATCCGCGCGCACCCGGAGCTCGGCGCCGCGCACCGCTTGCTCGGCGAGGCGTTCCTGCGCTCGGGACACAAGGAGCGGGCCGACGAGGCGCTGCGGCGCGCCCTCGAGCTGACGCCGGACGACGAGACCGCGCGCGAGCTCCTCGACGAGCTCTCCGAGGAGCGCTTCCCCGTCGCGCAGACGATCGAGCGCTGGTTCGGAGAGGACGAGACGCGCACGGTGGAGACCGAGCTGCCCGCGTTCGAAGAGGAGCACACGCCGGTCCCCGGTCGGGTGCCGGCCGAGCCCGCGCGCGAGATCGCGATCCCCGCCGGCACCGCGCCGCCTGTCTTGCACGAGCCCTCGATCCAGATCGATCCCGGGCTCGCCGCGGAGGTCGCGCGCCTGCAGCGCGAGCAAGGCGTCGGCCCGCCGCCGAGCGAGAGCCAGCTGATCGAGACGGCGGACACCACGCTGCCTGGTGCGCCGCCTGCGCGCGGTGAGGGGCTGCGTCTCTTGCTCGAGCGCGCGGGTCCCGCAGCGAAGAAGCCCGCGACCAAGCCGCCGCCGGCGCGGGTGGGCGCGAGCGCGCCGGGCCCTTCGGGGACCCAGGTCGCGCGTCCGCTCGCGCGTGTCCCATCCCCCGCTTCGCCGAGCCCACCGCGCGCTCCTTCGCCCGTGCCCGCCGAGCCGCTGATCACCGCGACCGCTGCGTCACCCGCGCCACCCGAGGCCGAGCCCAAGACCGCGGAGCTCGCGCTGCCCGAGCTCGAGGAGGCGTTCTCGAGCGAACTGCCCGCGCCCGAGCCCGAGGAGAGCGACGAGCTCGAGCTCACGCGACCGCTGCCGCCGCTCTCGATGGCCGAGCTGAAAGGTGCGCCCGCCGGGCTGATGTCGCGGCCGAGCCACCTGCCGCCGGTGAAGGCGCCGCCGCCGCGCGCCGATCTCGATCCGCGCGCGCTCCCCGCGTTCGGTCCGCCGCAGCTCGGTGGCTCGCTCGGTCCGGTGGCCGCGGCGCCACCGCCCACGGCGCTCGTCCCGCTGCCTCCGGTCGCGGGCGTCGCCGGCTCGCCGCTTCCACCCGCGCCGGTTCCTTCGTCGCCCCCGCCGCAGCTGCCGGTGCCTCCGACGGCAATGCACGCCCCCGCGGGCCCGCAGCCGTTCGCGAACGCGCCGCCCCCCGATCCGAAGCCGGGCTTTCCTCGCAAGCGGATCGCGATCGCGGCGGCGATCGGCGGCGGCGTGCTCTTGCTCCTCTTGATCCTGTGGGCGACGTCCGGTCCGAGCGCGCTCGATCTCGCGATCGCCACCGCGAGCGACGACGGACGTCCCGCGAGCTTCGAGGCAGCGATCGCGCTCGCGCCCGCCGACGGATCGGACGTCGAGCGCGCGAGCCGCGCGATGCTCTTGTCGATCGCGAGCCTGGAGCTCGGGGTGGATCACCTCGACGAGGCGGATCGCACCCTCCCCGCAGGCGATCGCCGCATTGTCGTC
>CAYZQM010000012.1:0-37725 GCA_964480175.1 uncultured Sandaracinaceae bacterium | reverse complement strand
GAGGCGGATCGCTTGCTCGGCACCCTCGAGGGCGAGGCGAGCGCGCTCCCCGAGGCCCGCATCGCCCGGGCGCTCATCTCGATCGCGCGCGGACAAGGCGGGCAGGCGCTGACGGTGCTCGTCGGCCTCAACGCGAGCGGCTCGGTGCTCGTCGAGGCGTTTCGCGCCCGCGCGCTCGCGCTGGCGCAGGTCGGCGATCTCGGGGAGGCCGTCGACTCGGCGCGCCAGGCAGCCACGCTCGCGCCGACGGCAGCACGGCACGCGGCGCTCTACGCGGAGCTCTCCGTGCTCGATCGAGATGCCGATGGTGCGCAGCGGGTGCTCGACGGCATCGTCGGCATCGACGAGGTCGCGACGCTCCGTCTCGCGCGCGCCGAGCTCGGCATGCTGAGCGGCGCCGACGACACGACGATCCGCGCAGACGTCGATGCGCTCTTGGGGCCGCTGGTCACGAGCTCGACGGGACCCGAGCTCGGGCGCGCGCATCTGTTGCGCGCGCAGCTCGCGATCCGCGCGCGCGACTTCGAAGGGGCCCGCGCCGAGCTCGAGCTCGCGAGCACGCTCATCCCTCCGTTCGATGGACGTCGGCGCATCCAGCTCGCCGAGGCGATGCTCGAGGCCGACGCGCCGGCGCGGGCGCTCGAGGTCGCCCGCGCGCTCACCGGTGAGACGGCCGATCCCGCGGGGCGCGCCGAGGTCGTGGTGCGCGCGGCCCTGGCGGCGGGCGACGTCAGCGCCGCAGAGGGTGCGATCAGCGCGCTCGGACCCGGCCCGCGCACCAACCTCTTGCAGGCGCGCATCGCGGAGGCCCGCGGGCGGCTCGACGAGGCGCGTGGGCTCTACGCGCTCGCCGCGGTCGATCCCACGCTCGTGGTCGTCGCGCGGACCGCAGAGGGTCGCCTCTACCTCGCGGGGGATCATCCGAGCGAGGCGATGGTGGCGCTGACCGAGGCGCTCGGTGCGAACCCGGCGTCGCCGCCCGCGGTCCTCCTCTTCGCGCGCGCGGCGCTCGCGTCGAACAGCCTCGCCGCGGCCGAGCGGATCGTCGCGGCCGCGATCGCGATCGACGGCGACGACCCCGAGATCCTCGCGGCCAGCGCCCTCATCGCGCGCGCGCGCGGGCGCTTCGATCAGGCCTACGAGGCGCTCCAGCGAGCGATCGCGGCGCGCCCGAGCGATGCCGAGCTGATGGTGGAGCAGGGTGAGGTCGCGATGCTCCTCTCGCGCCTCGACGACGCCGCGCGGATCTTCGGCGCGGCCGCTGCGCTGCGGGTCGTGCCCGCGATGGTCCACGTCGATCAAGCGCTGCTCGCGATCGAGCGAGGACAGCTCGACGTCGCGTCGGCCGCGCTGGATCGCGCGACGGGCGCGCCCGAGCTGGCGGTCTCGAGGGCGAGGGCGCGGGTGCTCGTCGCGCGCGGCGCGGGACGCACGGGCGCGGACGAGGTCGCGCGGCTGCGCCGAGGTCGCGGATCCGATCCGGTGCTCGCGACCGCGCTCGCCGCGCTCTTGATCCAAGCGGAGGACGATCGAGGCGCGCGCGGCATCGTGAGCGGCGTGCTTCGCCGCGACGAGGACGAGCCCGAGGCGCTGATCCTCTCGGCGCTGATCGACACCCACGAAGGGCGCTCGGGCGCGCGGGCCAGCCTCGAGCGCGCGGAGCGCAGCGCAGCCGCCCGCGGCGCGCTGCCTTCGGTGCGCGCCCGCATCCTCGCGGTGCGAGGACGCGTGGCGTTCGACGGAGCCGATCGCACCGAGGCGCGCGCGCGCGCGGAGGAGGCCATTCGGCTCGATCCGCTCTGCGGCGAGGCGCACTTGCTGCTCGCGGATCTGGAGATCGAGAGCTCGCGCGATCCCATCCCCGAGCTTCGGCTCGCGCTCGCGGGGACGGCGCCGCCGGGGGAAGCGGTGGGCCGGCTCGCGCTGCGGCTGCCGCCCGGCGACGAGCGCTGCGCGCTCGCACGTCGCTACCTCGAGACCGCGCCGCGCGGCTACGACGCGCGCGACGTGCGCGACGCGCTCGACGACTGCCCCTGAGGTCCCCGCTATGCCGCCTCGGGCTCGCGACCTGCGCGGGCGCAGCTTGCCGTCGGTACGTGTCGCGACCGCGAGCACCATGGACGTGCGTGACTGGCGACGCCCAGCTGGCGTCGTGCGCTCGAAGAGGGCTACTTGGCGCGCGCCGAGAGCGGGATCGAGCCGGGCTTGGGCTTGGGGCCGCGGCTCTTGGTGAGCTGCACCACCGGATCGGGCGACGCGTACGGCGCCATGCCCGTCAGACCCGCGCTCGCCAGGAGCTCGCGGTCCGCGTCGACGTCCGGGTTGCCCGTGGTCAGCAGCTTGTCGCCATAGAAGATCGAGTTCGCGCCCGCCATGAACGCGAGCACCTGCGCCTCGCGCGTCAGGTCCGCGCGCCCGGCCGAGAGCCGGACCAGCGCCTTGGGCATCAGGATCCGCGCGGTCGCGCAGGCGCGGACCAGCGCGAGCGGATCGAGCTTCGGCATGTGCTCGAGCGGGGTGCCCGGCACCGCGACGAGCGCGTTGATCGGCACGCTGCCCGGGTGGGGATCGAGGTTGGCCAGCGTGCGCAGGAGCTCGCAGCGATCCTCGATGGTCTCCCCCATCCCGAGGATCCCGCCGCAGCAGACCGAGATGCCCGCCTTCATCACCTTGCCGAGCGTGTCGAGACGCTCGTCGTAGGTGCGCGTGGTGATGATCTTGTCGTAGTGCTCGCGCGAGGTGTCGAGGTTGTGGTTGTACGCAGTGAGCCCGGCCTCCGCGAGGCGCGCGGCCTGCTGCTCGTCGAGCATCCCGAGCGTCGCGCAGGCCTCGAGGCCCAGCTCGCGCACGCCCTTCACCATCGCGAGCACCTTGTCGAACGCGGGGCCCTCGAGCGCATCGCGCCAGGCGGCGCCCATGCAGAAGCGGGTCGATCCCGCCTCGCGCGCGCGTCGCGCCGCGTCGAGCACCTCCTCGACGGTCATCATCTTCTCCGGGTGCACGCTCGTGTCGTGCTTGCTGCTCTGCGGGCAGTAGCCGCAGTCCTCGGAGCAGCCGCCCGTCTTGACCGAGAGCAGGGTGCAGAGCTGCACCGTGTCCGGATCGTGGTGGGCGCGGTGCACCGTCTGGGCGCGCAGCAAGAGATCGGTGAGGGGCAGCTCGTGGATCGCGAGGATCTCGGGCAGGGTCCAGTCGTGGCGCAGTTCCGTCATCGGGGTGGCCACAGATACCCGATAGCGGCACCGGCGCCAAGCGCGACCCTCGCGCGAGAAGGTTCATCTGGCGCCCCGCGTCGGCTACCCTGCCGCCCGGTGGCAGAGGCCCAACGGACCCAGCCGAGCACGTCACGCGGCGAGATGCGAGCGAGCCACCTGCGCTCGAACCTCGAGGAGATCAACCGCATGTCCGAGCCGGCGCGCAGCGAGATCCGCGCGCGCATCTCGTCCGACGTGCTCGAGCAGGTCGCCAACTCGGTGAGCGTCGCGTGGCTGCCGGTGGAGTGCGACGTGCACATCACCCGCGCGGTCGTCGACGTCCTCGGCGTGCGGGGCAACCGGCGCTGGTCACGCGACGCGCTGCTCCGCTCGGCCAACGGGCCGCTGCTCAAGCCCATCCTCGACGGCGCGAGCGCGCCCGTCGGGCTCACGCCCCACGCGCTCTACAAGGTGGGCCCGCGCGCGTTCGGCATGATCTACCGCGACCTCGGGGAGGTCCGCTACGAGCACATCGACCCGCGGCACGCGCGCATCGTGCACGAGGCGATCCCCGCGTCGCTCGTCGATGCGCCGTGGTACCTCGAGGGCATCGCGGGTGCGTTCGAGGCGCCCTACGTCTTCTTGGGCCTCGAGGGCGACGTGGCGATGGAGCTCGACGCCGCGCAGCGGATCGCGCGCTACGACGTCCGCTGGGACGCGCAGGCGACGGACGCCGCGCCGCTGCCCGATCGCCGTCCTTGACGGGTCTGCGCGCGCCTTCCCATCCTTGCACGATGAACGTCGCCCCCTCCGATCGGATGAACGAGCACGCCCAGCGCCGCGCGGAGCTCCTGACGCGCCTCGGTCCGCACAGCGTCGCCATCGTCGCCTCCACCCCGATCGCGACCCGCAACTCCGACGTCGAGCACGCGTTCCGACAGGACAGCGATCTCTTCTACCTGTCCGGCTTCGACGAGCCCGGCGTCGTGCTGGTGCTGACCAACCAGCATCCATCGCATCGCTTCGTCCTCTTCGTGCGCCCCCGCGACGCGGAGCGCGAGATGTGGGACGGACGCCGCGCTGGTGTCGAAGGCGCCAAGGAGCGCTTCGGCGCGGATGAGGCGTACCCCATCGGCGAGCTCGCCGATCGTCTGCCGGGCTACCTCGAGAACGCGCGCCAGGTGATGTACGCGGCGGGCCGCTTCCCGAGCGTGGACGCGCGGGTGTTCGCGGCGCTGCACCACACGCGAAGGCGCCAGCGGCTCGGCATCCTCGCGCCCGAGACGATCCTCGAGCCGTCGGCGCTGCACACGATGCGCTTGTTCAAGTCGAGCATCGAGCTCGACGCGATGCGCCGCGCCGCCGACGCGACGGCCGAGGGGCACGCGCGCGCGATGCAGGTCGCGATGCCGGGACGGCACGAGTACGACGTCGAGGCGGAGCTGCTCCGCAGCTTCCGGCGCCACGGCGCCGCGCGACCGGCGTACGACGCGATCGTCGGCTCGGGTCCCAACGCCTGCATCCTCCACTACCGCGAGAACGATCGCCGCATGGAGGAGGGCGACCTCTGCTTGATCGATGCGGGCGCCGAGTGGGGCTACTACGCGGCGGACGTCACCCGAACCTTCCCGGTGTCCGGCACGTTCACCCCGGGGCAGCGTCGCCTCTACGACGCGGTGCTCCGCGCGCAGCTCGAGGCGATCGCGCTCACCCGACCGGGGGCGAGCCTAGAGTCGATCCACCAGGCGACCGTGCGCTCGCTGACCGAGTCGATGATCGCGCTCGGCCTGCTGAGGGGCACGACCGTCGAGGCGGCGATCGAGTCGGACGCGTACAAGAAGTTCTATCCGCACCGCACCAGCCACTGGCTCGGCATGGATGTGCACGACGTCGGCAGCTACTACGTCGCCGACGGCGATCAGCTCGTGCCGCGTCCGCTCGCGGCGGGACAGGTGCTTACCATCGAGCCTGGCCTCTACGTGCCCGAGGGCGCGGACGTCGACCCCGAGTACCGCGGACAAGGCATCCGCATCGAGGACGACGTGCTCGTCACCGCGACCGGGCACGAGGTGCTCACCCGCGCGATCCCCAAGGACCCAGGCGAGATCGAGCGCGTGTTGGCCACGCGTTGAGCGTCGGGCCGCGTGCTACCGTGGCCGCCCTGATGGCCTCCGCCTCCTCCACGCGTCCTTCACCGGCGGGGCCCACCGAGTCGATCCTCGGCGTCGCGGTGCGCGACGTGCAGCGCCTTCGCGAGGTGCTCGCGATCGTGTGGCGCCACGGCTTCGGCGAGATCCTCACGCGCATCCCCTTCGCCGCGCCGTTCTTGCCCACGCGCGGCCTCGTCGGCACCGGAGGTCCCGTCGAAGGCAGCCAAGGCGAGCGCTTCGCCGCGCTGCTCGCCGAGCTCGGGCCGACGTACATCAAGCTCGGCCAGGTGCTCTCGATGCGGGCGGATCTCTTGCCCGACGAGTGGATCCACGCGCTGGTGAAGCTCCAGGATCGCGCGCCGGAGATCGCCTACGACGAGGTGCGCCAAGCGATCGAAGACGGCCTCGGTCGCCCCGCGGACGAGCTCTTCGCGCACATCGATCCCGTGCCGCTCGCGACCGCGTCGATCGGACAGACGCACCGCGCGCGCTCCCACGACGGACGCGCGCTGGTGATCAAGGTGCAGCGCCCCGGCATCGCGAACACGATGCGCGGCGATCTCGATCTGCTCTACCTCGCCGCGAAGGGCCTCGAGAACAGCATCGAAGAGATGCGCTTGGTGCAGCCCTCGGCGATCGTGACCGAGTTCGAGAAGGGCCTGCTCAAGGAGCTGAATTTCACCAGCGAGCTCGCGAACCTGCTCACGGTGAAGAAGAACCTCGATCCGGCGCACCGCGTGGTCACGCCGGTCCCTCACCCCGAGCTGAGCGGTCGGACCATCCTCACGATGGACTTCTTCGAGGGCATCCCGGTGCGGGATCTGGAGCCCGGCTCCGAGGCCGCCAAGAACGCGATCGAGTCGATCGTCTCCGCGATGTGCAAGGGCGTCTTCTCGGATGGCGTGTTCCACGGCGATCCGCACGCCGGAAACATCTTGGTCGGACCCGATGGGACGCTCTGCTTCTTGGACTTCGGGCTCGTCGGCACGCTCTCGCCCGAGCAGCGCGACGACCTGGTCACGCTCGTGCTCGGCACCATCCTCGACGACGCATCCACCGTCGCGCGGGTGCTGCTGAAGATCGGTACGCCCACCCAGCGCGTCGACATCGCGGAGCTCAAGGCGGACATCACCCGGGTGCGCTCCGAGTACGTGATGGTGAGCGCGCTCAGCGAGCTCGACAGCCGGGCCTTCGTCGAGGAGTTCGTGCGCGCGGCGGGCAAGTACCGGGTGCGCCTCGGCACCGAGTACGCGGTGCTCGGCAAGGCCGCCGGCACGATCGAGGGGATGGTGCGCTCGCTCTATCCCGATCTCGACTTCATCCCGCTGATCCGCCCGCACGTGGAGAGCGCGTTCCAAGATCGATGGAAGCCCGATCAGCTGGTGACCCAAGCGCTCGGTGGCGCGACCGGCGTCGCGTCGCTCCTGCGCACCGTGCCCAACCACGTCGATCAGATCCTCCACGACTTCCAGACGGGCAACGTCCAGATCCGGCCGATGGTGCCGAAGCTCGATCTCATCCCCGATCGACTGCACGACGGCAGCTCACGCATCGCGCTCGCGACGTTCGCGGGGAGCATGAGCCTCTGCGCCGCGCTCTCGCTGCCGATCGGCTGGGAGCACTGGACCGACTGGCTGCGGATCCTGTTCTTCCTCGTGGCGCTCGCCGCCGCCGCCGCGGGCTGGACGATGATCTGGTGGTGGCACTGGCTGGGACGCGGCCAGCGCTTCCGCCTCGAGCCCTACCTGCGCTTCTTCCGCAGGCGCTGAGCGAGCGCGCTCAGCGGAAGGTGTCGCAGGCCTCGACCGAGCCGGTCGTCATGCCGGTGCGAAACCACTGCATGCGGCTCGCGGCGTCACCGTGGGTGAACGTCTCGGGGCGGATGCGCGAGCCCGTCATGCGCGCGATCGAGTCGTCGCCCACTGCCGAGGCGGCGCGCATCGCCTCTTCGACGTCGCCCGCTTCGAGCAGCCCTCGGCGCGACGTCGAGTGGGCCCACACCCCCGCGTAGCAGTCGGCCTGCAGCTCCATCCGCACCGACAGCTCGTTCTCCCGCGACGGATCGGCGCGCTGCATCGCGCGCACCCGCGCCTCGGTGCCGAGCACGTTCTGGAGGTGGTGGCCGATCTCGTGCGCCAGCACGTACGCCTGCGCGAAGTCGCCGGGCGCGCCGAACCGGCGCTGCAGCTCGCCGTAGAACGAGAGATCGATGTACACGTTCTCGTCGGCGGGGCAGTAGAAGGGCCCGATGCCCGCGTCGGCCGGACCGCAGCCGCTGCTGGTCGCGCCGGAGAAGAGCACCAAGCGCGCGTCGCGGTAGCGCGGCCCCAAGATCCCGCGCCACGTGCCCTGGCAGTCGTCGAGCACGAACGAGACGAACTGGGTCATCTCGTCGTTCGCTGGCGCAGCCATGCCGGCGCCGCTCGGGGCCATGCCGCCCGGTGCGGGACCGCCGCCGCCCGACAGGAACGGCGTGATCAAGTCTTGTCCCAAGAGGAGCGACGCGACGGCGAGCACCGCGAGCCCACCCAGCCCGATCGCAGCGCCGCCCCGCCTTCCCATCGGCAGTCGGCCGCCCGCGCCCCGGCGGTCCTCCACGTTCGCGCTTCGATGTCCTCGTTCCCAACGCATGATCGACCTCGCTGTCTGGCCGGCGAAGAAGACCGCGGATCACGAGCCCGAGCAAGCGCGCGCCCATGGAGTGCGCAGCGACGGAACGAGAACGACGCCAGCGCGTGGGCACTGGCGTCGTTCGGAGGGGGCGCCGATGACTCAGCGCGCGTGCGGGCGGCACTCGTTCTGCCAGCGACCCGGCGCGCCCTGATCGACGCAGCTGCGGTACGCGGCGCGGGCGCCGGTGCGATCGCCGAGGCTCTCTCTCGCGACCGCGAGCACCAGCCAGGCGAGCGAGTCGGTGGAGTCGAGCGTGGTGGCGCGCTCCGCGAGCGCCGCCGCGTCGCGCACGTCGCTGCCGCGCCCGCGGTTGATCAAGAGGTACGAGAGCTGCGAGAGCGCCTCGGTCCCGTTCGGGTTGAGCTCGATGGCGCGCTCGTAGAGAGGGATCGCGGTCGAGGGACGGCGGCGCGCGGCCTCGGCCTCGGCGATCACCGACTCGTAGGTCTCACCCGCGGCCGGCGGCTCGACGGCCTCGGTCGCCTCGACGGCCTCGGTCGCCTCGACAGCCTCGGTCGCCTCGACGGCCTCGGTCGCCTCGACGACCTCGGTGCCCTCGACGGCCTCGGTGCCTTCGACGACCTCGGTGCCTTCGACGACCTCGGTGGTCTCCGTCGCCTCGGTGGTCTCCGTCGCCTCGACGGTCTCCGTGGTCTCGGTCGTCTCTGCGGTCGCGACCTCGGTGCCGCTCGACGTGGGCACCGTGGGAATCGACGGCGGGCGGCCGTGACCGAGCTCGACCGGCTGCGGCAGGTGAACGTTCTGGTAGTACCAGAAGCCGCCGATCGCGAGCGCGAACACGACGACGATCCCGATCGAAGCGTTGCGCCACTGCGCCGAGCTCTGCGGGATCATCTCGGGCGTCACCGCGAGATCGCTGAAGTCGTCGTGCTCCTCGTGCTTCGCTGCGCCCTTCGGTGCGCGGAAGAACTCCTCGGCCGCGACCCCGTGATCGCCGGTGCCGAGCGCGCGGATCTCGCCCGAGCTCGTCGTCTGGTTCTTCCGCTTGCGCCGCTCCTCGCGGCTCGGTCGCGCATCCGGCGGGGCCTTGGCAATCTCGGCGGGGAGACCGTCGTCGTCGTCCTCGTCCTCGACGCGCACCCGCGGCAGCTCACCGGGGAGCGGCTTCGTCTTGGCGGCATCGTCTGCCTTGGCGTCGTCGCGCTTGGCGTCCTTGGCCTCGTCACGCTTGGCCTCGTCACGCTTGGAATCGTCGCGCTCCTCGCGGCGTCGCGACGCCGTGTCGTCCTCGCGCTTGCTCTCTTCGCGCCGGCTCTCGCTCGCCGTCGTGCTCGCGGACGAGCTCTCGACGCCGATGTCGTCGTTCGCCGCCGCGGCGGTCACCGAGCGCTTGGCAGGGAACTGGATGACGTTGGACTCGTCCTCCGTCGCCGCTTCCTTCCGCGCGACCTCGGGCTTGCGGGCCTCGGGGGCCTTCGCGACCTCTTCGACGCGTCGATCGTTTCCTCGGTTCCTGCGCTTCTTCTTCGACATGACGTCCTCTTGCCTGGTGGCTTCGCTGTCGCTCGCTTCGGTCTCGTCGTCGTCGTCGGACGGCGCCGTCTCCGCGTCCGTGGCCTTCTCGCCTTCGGCTTCGAAGCCGGGCCCGAGCAAGGTGGCCTGCCGACGCCTGCTCGGGGGTGGGTTGCCGTACGCCGGGGTGGCCGGGGTGACGGTCTCGCTCTCGGTGTTCTCAGTCGTCTGGGGCGCGCTCGAATTCGAAGCCGCCTCCGCAGGGAGCGCATCGCTAGCAGCGATCGTGCCTGTGCCAGGCTGACCCAGATCGCTCTTGGGACCGAGGTCGGCGTCGCTGAGACCGAGGTCGATCGCGAGCTCCGAGGGCGGCACGATGGACGCCGGGTTCATGGGCGGTGGCGCCACACTCGCATGACCCGGCACTGTGAGCCGGTCTTCGTCAGCGAGCGCACGCTCGTCCGTGCGCTGGCTGTCGTCGGCCGCGGCGACGTCGCCCGCGCTCGTCGTCAGCGGCACCACGTCGCTGTCGCCCTCGGTCCCTGGGCCCACCAGCTCCGGGGGACGCAGCGTCCGGACCCGCCCCGTCGGCTGCACGATGCCCTCGAAGTACAGCTTCGAGATCGCGCTGAGGGTGCTCAGGTCGTCCGCCGGCACGCCGTCGACGACGTCCTGGATCGAGCGCTGCCCGTCGAAGAGCTTGAGGATGCCGTTGATCTCGTCCGGCAGCTCCGCGAGGCGCGCCGCGAGCTCCTCGCCCTGCACCTCGCACACGCTCTGCAGCGGCGGGATCTGCTCACACGTGCGGCTCCACTCGTCGAGCCGCCGCATCCCTTCCATGAGCAATCCCTGCGTCGGGATCTGCACGCGCTGCTCGACGCGCACCGGTCGGAAGTCGATCTCGAACTCACCCTCGTTCCAGAGGAGCAGCCGGTAGATCGCGCGCTCCGCGAAGAAGGGACCGAGCTCGGCGTCGAGCACCTGTCCGTCGCGGAAGGTGATCATGCCGCTGCGTCCCTGGGATCGCAGCTCGAGCACGCCGCTCTTGCGGCTGATGTCGATCGTCTGCAGCAGATCGACCAAGCCCATGTCCGAGAGCGATCCGGAGAAGCGCGTCTTGGAGATCGAGCTGCGCCGCGCGACCGACTCGCGCTCGACGCGCGCGAGCGTGAGGTTGATGCGCGCGACGATCTCTTTGATGTAGATGGGCTTGGTGAGGTAGTCCTCGACGCCCAGCTGCAGGCCGCGGACCTTGCTCTCCACGCTGGTGTCGCTGGAGAGGAAGATCATCGGGATGGTCGCCCAGTCGGCGTTCTTGCGCAGCGACTCCACCAGCTCGAACCCCGACGGTCCCGGCAGGCGGGTGTCGAGCACGATGAGATCGGGCGGCGAGTACTCGACGGTCTCGAGCGCCGTCTTCATGTCCCCGCAGGTCGCGAGGTTGTAGCCCGCCTTGCGCAAGCTGACCTCGAGCACCCGGAGGGAGCGGGGATCAGCATCGACGAGGAGGAGGCTCTTACGCGCCAAGGGTTCGATCTCGGGGGGGCGGGGATCGCCGGGGGCCGAATTCTGGGGAAAGATCGGGGCCCGGGTCAAGAGCGGGGATCAGGAGATTTCCTTGGGCGCCCCCATCGCGCCGATCCCGTCACCGAAACTCGGACAGATGCGTGATGTACCAGCGATCGTCCCACGCGATCATCGTGCGCACTTCGATCTGCCGCTCTTCACCGCCCACCGAGTACACGAGCGTGTTGTGGCGCTGCGCCCAATAGGGCAGGCGATTGGACTCCTCGCGCAGGCGCACCCACGCGCGCCTTCGGCTCAGATCGAGGCGCACGAAGCTCGCGCTCGTCAGATCGGGCAGCGCGTGCAGCGCGTGGATGTCGCGCTCGTACATCCCGTGGATGCGGGTCCAGAGCCCATCCGGATCCGAGATCCCCTTGATGAGCCGGAATGCGTCCTGGGGAAGAAAGAAGTCCTCGGCGCGCGCGGGCTCGTCGTGGACGATGGCGTCGAAGAGACGCTGCGCGCGCTCGGTGGCGTCGCCCAAGGGGGGGCGCGGCGGCGCCTCGGTGAGCTCGGCGCGGTTGTGCTCGGGGATCTCCGCGTCCTGCGCGCGCGCGCGGATCGACGACATCCAGGGGGACAAGGTGAGCGCGCCGAGCGCGAGGCGACGGGAGACGACCGGGATCACGCGCGCAGTGTGCTCGCGCGGAGCGAGAGAGGCACGCCGTTGCTCGCGCGCAACTCAGCCGATCGCGATCCGCGCTACCGATCCCGCCCACTTCGTCGCATGCCTGACGCCATGACCCACTCGATCTGCACCCGGGCGCTGCCCGTCCTCCTCCTCGCGCTCGCCCTCGGCTGCGGCGAGGATCACACCGAAGGCGTCACCGCAGCGACGGTGAGCGAGAGCCCGAGCACCCCCGAGGCGCCGCCCACCCCTGCGTCGGGCGAGCGCACCACGCTCGCGATCGATCCCGCGACCTCGACCCTCGGGTTCACCGGCGCGAAGGTGACCGGCTCCCACGACGGCACGTTCACCCGCTTCAGCGGCAACGTCGAGCTCGACTCCGCCAACGTCACGGCGAGCAGCGTGAACGTGACGATCGAGATCGCCTCCATGCAGATCGAGCCCGAGCGATTGGCGCAGCATCTGTTGAACGAAGACTTCTTCGACGCGCCCAACCACCCGACCGCGACGTTCGCCTCCACGTCGGTGACCGCCGGCGGCACCGGAACGGTGGGCGACGCGGCGGTGACCCACACGGTCACCGGCGATCTCACCCTGCACGGCCAGACGCACCGCATCAGCTTCCCCGCGGTGATCGAGGTCGAGGGGACGAACGTCCGCGCCCGCGCCGAGTTCACGATCAACCGCCGCGATTTCGGGATCGAGTACCCGGGCATGCCCGACGATCTCATCCGCGACGAGGTGGTCATCCGCTTCGACGTCCGCGCCCACTCCTGAGGCGCACGTGCGGCGGCGCGCCGGAGCTGCCATAGGGTGCGCCGCCATGACGCGTCTCATCCTCACCCACCCGGGCGGCGCCCACAAAGACGATCTCCTCGCGGTGTGCGTGCTCGCGTCGCTGCACGGCTGTCCGATCGTGCGACGCGATCCCACGCCCGAGGATCTCGACGATCCGGAGGTGGCCGTGATCGACATCGGCGGGGTGCACGACCCCAGCAAGATGAACTTCGATCACCACCACTTCGATCGGGAGCACCCGCCGACGTGCGCGCTGAGCTTGGTGCTCGAGCACCTCGATCTGTACGAGGACGCGCGTCGCTTCTGCGACTGGCTCGAGCCCGCCGAGCGCTTCGACTCGCGCGGTCCGAACAAGACCGCGGAGTGGCTCGGCGTGCCGCGCAAGGCCATCGCGCAGCTGCACTCGCCGATCGACGTGACGTTGCTCCGCCGCTTCGCCCAGGTGAAGGAGCTGTCGCCCAGCGAGCCGCTCTATCTGTTCATGAAGATGGTGGGTGACGATCTGCTCGAGTACCTGCGCATCGCGCGGGCGCGCCTCGACTACGTGAGCGCGCGAATCGAGCGCTGGCAGATCGCCGCGGGTGACGAGACCATCGAGGCGGTGTTCCTGCCGCGCAGCACGGGCGAGGAGCCGATGTCGCTCGACGAGCCGAGCGCGATGGTGAGCAGCTACATCCGCCACAGCGGGCTCGACGAGACCATCGCCGCGCTCGTCTATCCCGATCGCCGCGGCGGGGCGTTCGGCGTCGGTCGCTACGAGGATCATCCGCGGCTGGACTTCTCGCGGCTCGAGGGCGAGGCCGACGTGCACTTCGCGCACAAGAGCGGCTTCATGTGCAAGACGTCCGCGAGCGATCGCGATCGCCTCGAAGCACTGATCCGCATGGCGTGGACCCCGCCGCGGACTTGATCGGTCCAGCGCCTCCGCACACCGCACGCTGGCTGCCGTCGATCGCGCGCCTACGCTCGAGGCATGCCGCTGCTCTTCGTCGTGGCCGCGCCGCTGGCGCTCGTCTCCGTGGTCGCCTTCTCGCTCGCGCGGCGAGAACGATCTCGCGCCGAGCAGGCGCGGCCTTCGATCGACGCCGCCGAGCGTGTCGCGCGAGGGCTGTCGGGGCGTGTGGAGCACGACGGCGGTGCGTCGCGCGTGTGGGCCGAGCTCGATGGGGCGCGCATCGAGTGCACGGTGGCTCGGGGTGCGAGGTCGCTGCGCCTCGAGGTGCTCGTCGCGCAGCCGCTCCCGTCGTTCGACGTCACCCGCCATCGCATCGGCGGTCGCGAGCTCGCGGACTACGTCGGCCGCGTGGTGCTCTGGGCGTCGGAGCGTGGCCTCGAGCCCATCAGCGGCCCGATCGACGAGCGCCTGATGCGTCGCTTGCCGTCGACGCTCGGCGGGGCGTTGGACGCGATCGGCGCGACGTGGATGAGCGTCGAGGCGGGGCGCGTCGTCTTCGTCGGCCTCCCTGCGCCTCCGAACGACGCGGCGTGGCCGCGCGCGATGGCGCGGCTCGAGCGCGCGATCGCGCTGTGCCGCGAGCTGGGCGAGCCTCGAGCGACCTGATCTAGCGTCGATCGCGCGCGTTCGACCCCGGGGGCCGCGTGGTACCGTCGGGCCGTGTCGGAGCCCCGCTACAAGGCCGCCAGCTTGGTGACCGTACGGCAGTGGCTCCAGGCCAAGGGGTTGGAGGATGCGTTCGTCGAGCGGCTCGCACCCGAGCACGTCGAGGCCTACCGACGACTGGTCGCGTCGGAGTGGATCCCCATCGGGCTGGCCGACCACCTCTACTCGGTCGCCGCGCCGCTCCTGCATCCCCACGTCGCTCATCCGGGGCGGGTGCTCGGCGCCGAGCTCGCTCGTGATCACCTCGGCGGCATCTACCGCTTCGCCCTGCGCGTGGTGACCGTGCAGTTCGCGATGGCGCAGACCGCGCGGCTCTGGCGCATGTACAACGACACCGGGGTGCTCGAGATCTCCCGCTCGGGGCCGCGCTCGTCGCGGGCGCTGCTCACCGACTACCCGGGCTATCCGCCCGCGGTGCGCGAGACGGTCGCGGGCTACATCGGCGGTACCCTCGAGCTCACGGGCGCCGAGGGCGTGCGCGTGAGCGTCGTGGACTCGCCGAAGGGCGAGGTCGCGTTCGTCGCCACCTGGCGCTGAGCCGAGCGATCAGCGCAGGGCTTCGAGGGCCTCGCCGAGGCGCGGGATCGCGTCCTCCGCGTCGCGCTGCGAGACCGCGCCGACGCTGAGGCGGAACCAGCCCTCGTCGCCGTCGTAGCCGAACGCCTGGAAGGGGACGATGCCGATGCGCGCCGCGCTCAGCACGTACTTGCGGACGTCTTCGTTCGTCTTCAGCTCGGTGCCGTCGGGGGTCTTCTTGCCGAACGGCGCGATCTGCACGGTGAGGTAGATGGCGCCCTCGGGCGACAGGGACTCGACGCGGTAGCCCTTCTTCTTGAGCGCTTGGAAGCCGTTGTGCAGCGTCGTGAGGCGGCTGTTGATCCCCTCCTTGAGGCTGCTGACGTACGCGTCGATCGCCTCGCCGTTCGCGAGCAGCGCGGCGCTCGCGACCTGCTCGGCGCGCGGCGCCCACGCACCGACGTGGCCGAGGATCGCGCTCATGCGCTGCACCACATCCGTCGGTCCCACGGCCCAGCCGACGCGCACGCCCGTCGCCGCGAAGGCCTTGCTGATCCCGTCGACGAAGATCGTGTAGCGCGCCATCTCCGGCACGAGCTGCGGGGGCGTGACGTGCTGGGTGTTCCCGGCGGTCAGCATCCAGTAGATGTGGTCGTACATCAGGTAGCAGGGGCGCTCGCCGCGCTCTTGCCGGCCCTGGTTCTCCGCGACGATCGCCTCGCAGATCCCCTTCAGCTGCTCCGCGCCCATCGCGGTGCCGGTGGGGTTGAGCGGCGAGTTGAGGCAGATGAGGCGCGCCTTCGGCAGGTGCGCGAGGATGCCCTCGGCCGTCGGCAAGAAGCGGCTCTCGACGCCGCAGCGCACCTGCACGCCCACCGCGTCCTGCATGTGCACGTAGTGGTTGTTGTTCCAGCTCGGCGCCGGGTACACGACGACGTCGCCCGGATCGACGACCGCGCGGTAGATGCCGTAGATGACCGGGCGCGCGCCGCCTGCGATCAGCACCGAGTCCGCGGGGTAGGCCAGGCCGAGCCGATCGGCGTAGAGCTTCTGCACCTGGGTGCGCAGCTCCGGCATGCCGTTGGACGGCGGGTAGTTCGTCTCGCCGGCGTTGTACGCCGCGATGATCGCGTCGAGCAGCACCTGCGGGATCGCGAACTGCTTGGGATCGAAGTCGCCGACGGTGAGGTTGCAGATCTTGTCGCCCTTGGCCGCCATCGCGCGGATCTCGGCGGCGATCTTCAAGATCTCGCTGCCGACGATCCCGCTCGCCATGCGGGAGACCCGCGCCCCCGAAGACGAGGCGGCGGACGGTTGAGCGAGCGAGCTGAGATCGATGGGCTGCATGGGCGGACACTTACACGCGCGCTCGCGCCGACGCGAGCATCGCCTGCGCACGCCGAGGTGCCAGCGTGCAAAACATCACGGACCGCTCTCCCGGGTAGCTACTCGCGAAGCAGGGGCCACGGCTCTCCAGGCGACTTTGATCGGGGCTTACGTCCGCACTCGGTGTCGTCACGTACGTCATGTACGCTCCTCGACACTCGCTTGCGGGCGCACTCCCGCTGAAAGCCGCCTGAAGAGCCGGTTGCTCGAGTGCGGTGCCGCGTCGCGTCACCAAGGGTCAGCGTCGACGCAGCTCGGCGAGGCGCTCGCAGTACGCGGCGTCCTCCACCCAGAGCTTGCGCGCGCGGGTCTCGATCACCGGCTGCAGCGCGCGTCGCAGGGCGCGCATGATCGGCATCGCGAGCGGTCGGTCGCTGCACGCCAGGGTCGCCTCGATGATCGCGGTGCGCTCGTCGTCGATGGGGCACGCGTGGGTCTCGACCACGCTGCCGACGCCGTCGCCCCCGACGATGGTCATCACGATGGTGCGCGGATCGGGGCAGTCGAAGCGAGCATCGACCTCCATCCCGATCGGGCCCGCGATCCGATAGACCACCCGCACCGTGATGGCCTCGTCGCTCTGCGAGAGCACCGAGAGGCGCCCGAACGAGTGGGGATGAAAGTGCGCGCCGTGCCAGGGATCGAGCCGGTTCTGGATCACGTCCGCAGGCGCGCAGCGCGCCTCCATGCGGATGACTCCAGCGATGAACCGAGGGGGTCGCGCGGGAAGATACGGACGCTCGGTCGGGACCTCGCCGTCGGCGCACAGCCGATCGAAGCGGGCCCACACGAGCACGCCGTCATCGAACGTCGGCAGCGGCCGCCACCCGCCGTGCGCACCGTCGTCACCGCTCGTCCTGCCCAGCTTCAGCCCGTGCCAAGGGCACACGATGCGCCCGTCGGGATCGACGCGCCCTTCGGACAGGCGCGCGCCCATGTGCGGGCACGCCTCCGGAGCCAGCTGCACCCCCGACGCGCAGCGCCACGCGACCCACTCGCGACCGGTCACGGTCATGCGCCGGGGCACGTTCGTGAACGTGTCGCTCGCGTCCAGCACCACCCAGCCGCCGCTCGGCTTGCGCTGCGAAGCGGCGAGCGCGGCGCGAATCTGGGTGGGATCCGCCGCGCGCCAGTCCGGGATCGTCGCCGCAGGGAGCGGTCCGTTCTCGGCTCGGGGATCGCGACCGATCAACAGAAAGCGAGGCGCCACGGCGCAGCTCATAGCACCTGGAACGCAGCCCGCGGGACCGTCCTGGTCGCCCAACTTGCCGCGCGAGGCGCCGCCCCACTACGATCGGCGTCCGGTGTCGTCTGTGCCCAGCGTCAGCCCCGCCCAGAGCCGCCCCGGTCATCCGACCGAGGTCGCGGGCCGCTACCGCGTGCTGCACAAGATCGCCGAGGGCGGGATGGGCGTGGTCTACAAGGCCGAGCACGTCCTCTCCAAGAAGCGGCTCGCGCTCAAGCTGCTCTATCCGCACCTCTGTCATGGACCGCAGGCGATCGAGCGCTTTCGCCGCGAGGTGAGCGCGGCCGCCGAGATCGATCACCCCGGCATCGTCCAGGTCTTCGACGCCGGCGTGGATGCCGACGGCTCCTTCTACATGGCGATGGAGCTCCTCGAGGGGGAGAGCCTCGCCGATCGCATGCGTCGCGACTGGCCTACGACCCATCAGGCGATCGACGTGGTGCGACAGATCCTCGGCCCCTTGGCGAGGGCGCACGAGCGCGGGTTCGTGCACCGCGACCTGAAGCCCGAGAACATCTTCATGGCCAAGGACGCGGCGACGGGCATCGTCAGCGCCAAGCTCTTGGACTTCGGCCTCGCGCGCGAGGTGCAGCGCAAGGGGCCCACGCTCACGGGCATCACCTTCGGCACGCCCGAGTACATGAGCCCCGAGCAGTGCATGAGCGCCAAGAAGGCGGGCACGCCGGCGGACGTGTGGGCGATGGGCGTGCTGATGTACGAGCTCGTCACCGGCTACCACCCGTTCGATGGCGAGACCCCGAACGCGATCATGGTCGCGGCGATCAAAGATCCGTACATCCCGGTGAGGGAGCGCGCGCCGCACGTGCCCGCGCCGCTCGTGAAGATCATCGAGAGCTGCCTGCAGAAGGAGCCCGACAAGCGGCCTCAGACCGCGGGCGACATCGCCAACGCGATCGAGCGCGCGCTGGCGGACGTGACCCTCACCGACACCCGCCCCGCGCGCACCCACTTCGACGATCAGCCGCCCGAGGACGCGATCAGCAGCGTGTCGCTCACCGGGATCCCGCAGGGCGCCGACGAGGGCGTGGCGGCGCTGCGCGGATCGCCCGACGAGGGCACCACCGAGACCCAGCGCAAGATCGCGACGGAGCCGAGCACCGAGGCCGCGCGTCCTCCGCTGAGCTGGGCCGTGATCGCCGTGGGTGCGCTCGCGGTGCTGCTCTTGAGCGTGGGCGCGGCGCTCGCGGTCGCGCGCCTCCTGGGCAGCGGCGAGTCGGAGGCGACGGAGCTGCCGGTCGCGACCGAGGCGGTGACCCCGCCGAGCGTGTCGAGCGCGCCGAGCGACGTGTTGGTCGGCGACCTGGTCGGTGAGTCGGTCGGCGGCGTGGCGGTCGACGTGATCGAAGGCGACGCGATCGAGGGCGACCTGATCGAGGGCGACGTGATCGACGGCGAGGTCGGTGAGGCCGCGGTGGACGTCACGGACGACGCGGCCGGTGAGCCAGCGAGCGACGCCTCCGAGCGAGGCAGTCGCGCCCGCGCCCGCGATCGACGCGCAGCGTCGAGCGCCGAGAGCGGCGGCAGCACCGAGCTGAGCCCCGAGCAGTACACCGCCGCGCAGGCGTGCTTGTCGCGCGGCGATCGCGCGTGCGCGATCGGGATCCTGCGCGAGTCCCACCGCCCGCGCGATCTCGCGCGGGTGATCGACCTCTACCAAGCCGAGGGCCGCTCGCGCGAGGCCATCGCCGCGATGCAGCGCTTCGTGCGCCGATTCCCTTCGGCGCCCGAGACCGGCCGCTACCGCGCCGAGCTCGCCTCGCGCGGTCTCTGATGTCGCTGCCGGACGCGCTCGCGCCGCTGAAGGACGCGACGTCCCAGCTCGCGCACGACCATCGGGTCGCGGGCCTCGCGGCGACCGACGCGTTCACCAGCTCGCGCGCCGGCTTCGCGGCGCTCTTGCTCGGCCGCTACCGCATCACCTCCGATGGCACGGAGTGGGACACCGAACGCCTGACGCGTGAGCTCGCTGCCGCCTCGGGCGCGGGCGAGGCGCACGCGCGCCACGTCGCGAAGCGCACCTCGAACGTCGGCCGCTTGCTGAGCCTCTCGGCGGGCAGCGATCGAGACGAGCTCTACACGCGCCTGAGCAACGAGCAGAAGATCACCAGCGGCGGCGATCCCTACCGACCGGTGAACGTGCAGGTCACGGCGATGAGACAGCGGCAGATCGCGCTGAGCAGCGCGCACGGCAAAGCGCAGCTGCGCGTCGCCGAGTGCGGCTCGCCGAGCGCCCGTCCGCTCGTCCTCTTGCACGGCCACGCGTCGCGCATCGAGGAGTACGAAGCGATCGCGCACCTCTTGGGCCGCGACTTCCGGGTGGTGGTGCTCGACATGCTCGGCGCGGGCTACGCAGAGAAGCCCGCGCTCGACTACTCGATCGATCACCTCCAAGAGGTGCTCGAGGACGCGATGGCGGTGCTGGGCCTGAAGGACGTGCTCGTCGCGGGAGGAGGCCTCGGCGGCAACCTCGCGCTGCGTCTCGCCTACCGCGATGGTCTGCCGAGCGGCGCGCATCGCATCCGCAAGGTCGCCGCGTGGTCGGTCGCCGGCTGGGGCGAGACGAATGGTCTCTTGTCGACCGGCGCGCGCCTCTTGCGCCACGCGCCCGATGGGATCTTCTACACGGTCGCCGAGCAGCAGCTCGGGGAGCAGTACGCGCCGAGCTACCCCGAGCGCGACGCGGTGATCGCGGCGGGCATGGCGTACCGCCGCGAGGTGTACACGCGCACGTTTCAAGACGCGTACTTCTCCATCGCCGCGGATCAGGTCGGCACCTCCATGCTGGCGCACGCAAAGGAGATCGCGGCGCCGGTGCAGCTGCTCGCGGGCGAGCTCGACACCGGACGCTTGAAGATCCGCGCGGCCGTCGAGCACCTCGCGAGCGTGCGCGGCGAGCGCGCGCAGCTCGTCGCGGGCGCCGGCTACGCGATCGCGAACGAGCAGCCCGCGCGCCTCGCCGCTGCGATCACCTCGTTCCTCGCCGGCTGATCACGCGCGTCGTTTCTGTTCGGGATGCGAGGGCTGGCGGGTATGCTCGCTCGCGATGGCCGAGCCCGAGAGCACATCGAGCGAAGCCTCCGACGGCGCCACGAGCACCGCGGGAGGCGTCGAGGCAGGAGGCGAAGGCACCACGCAAGGGCGCTTCGGCACGTTCGGCGGCGTCTTCACCCCGAGCGTCCTGACCATCCTCGGCGTGATCATGTACATGCGCCTGGGCTGGGTGACCGGTCAGGCGGGCCTCGGGGTGACGCTGGTGATCGTGGTGGTCGCCCACCTGATCTCGTTCGCGACGGGTCTGTCGGTCGCGAGCATCGCGACCAACCGCACCGTCGGCGCGGGCGGCGCGTACTTCATGATCAGCCGCGCGCTCGGTGGACCCGCAGGGGCTGCGATCGGCCTGCCGCTCTTCTTCGCTCAAGCGCTGAGCGTCACGTTCTACATCATCGGCTTCACCGACTCGGTCATGCTGCTCTTGCCCGAGAGCGTCGCGTCGGTACTGCCGCAGTGGGTGGTGAGCAGCGTGGTGAACGTCCTCATCACCGCGCTCTCCATCAAGAGCGCCGAGCTCGCCATCAAGGCGCAGTACGTCGTGATGGTGATGATCATCGCGAGCCTGGTGGCGTTCTTCACCGGCCGCAGCCCCGACTTCCCCGCCGAGGTCGAGTGGGTGAACCCGAACGGCGAGGGCTTCGCGACGATCTTCGCGGTCTTCTTCCCCGCGGTCACCGGGCTCATGGCCGGCGTGTCGATGAGCGGCGAGCTGAAAGATCCCCGCAAGTCGATCCCCACCGGGACGCTCGCCGCGATCTTCGTCGGCTTCCTCATCTACCTCGGGTTCCCGATCTGGTTCGCCTACAACTACTCGAACGAGTTCTTGATCGAGCACCTGGACGCGGCCTTCACCGTCGCGAGCGTGCCGGCGCTGATCTACGTGGGCGTGTGGGGCGCGACGCTCTCCAGCGCGCTCGGCAGCATCCTCACCGCGCCGCGCACGTTGCAGGCGCTGGCCCGCGATGGGCTGGCGCCCGGCCTCTTCTCGCGCGGCTACGGACCGAACCAGGAGCCCGTCGCGGGCATCGTGCTGACGTTCGTGCTCTCGCAGTCGGCGATCATGGTGGGGAGCCTCGATCTGATAGCTCCCGTGCTGACGATGTTCTTCCTCGCGACGTACGGGTTCACCAACCTCGCGTGTGGTCTGCAGGTCTGGGCCGCGAGCCCGAGCTTCCGCCCGACGTTCAAGGTCCCCGCGTTCGTCAGCATCCTCGGCGCGATCGGGTGCTTCTACGTGATGAGCCTGATCGATCTGATGGCGATGGTCGTCGCCCTGATCTTGTGCGGGATCATCTTCGCGATCGCGCAGCGTCGCGCGCTGGGCGCGACGTACGGCGACGCGCGCCACGGGATCTGGGCTGCGCTGGTGCGCAGCTCGCTGCATCGCCTGCGAAGGGTCGAGTTCCATCCGCAGAACTGGCGTCCCAACCTGATCGTGTTCGGGGGCGACCCCGACAAGCGCCCGCACCTGCTGTCGCTGGGGAGCGCGCTGGTGCAAGACCGCGGCGTGGTGACCTACTTCGATCTCGTGCGGGGCGACGTCGCCGACAAGGCCAAGGAGCGCGAGCGGATCTTCGCTCGCAACGAGCCCGACATCCGCGATCAGTTCCCCAACGTGTTCTACAAGGTCGAGGTCACCTCCGACATCTACGAAGGCGCGATCGGCGCGGCGCAGAGCTACGGCGTGGGGAACTTCGAGGCCAACTGCGCGATGCTCGGCTGGACCAGCAAGCCCGAGCGCAGCGAGCAGTACGTGCGGATGCTGCGGAGCCTGGTGATCCTCGACAAGGCGCTGATGATCCACCGGCACGTGAAGGTGACGCCGCCCGAGGACAAGAAGGAGCGGCGCCGCTGGGAGCGACGGCAGAAGCACATCCACGTGTGGCTCGCGCACGGCGACAAGGACACCCACGCGCTCTGTCTCTTGCTCGCGTATCTCGTGACCACGGATCCGCGCTGGATGACCGCGCGCATCACCGTGCTGATGCCCGCCGAGACCGACACCGAGCGCGACGCCGCGAACAAGTCGCTGCGGAGCCTCTTGGACGCGGCGCGCATCGAGGCCGAGCCTCGGGTGGTGCTGCGCCAAGACCGGACGCTCGCGCAGCTGATGCACGTCGAGAGCGACGCGTGCGACATCGCGCTCGTCGCGATCCAGCTCCCCGCGAGCGAGCGAGGGAGCAGCCTGATCCCCGCCGCCCCCGGCACCACGAGCACCGCGAGCGCGAGCACCCGCGCCTTCGTCGCCGAAATGGACGCCATCCTCGCCGAGCTCCCGACGACCATCCTGGTGCACGGCGCCAAGAGCTTCGGAGGCGCAGACGTGCTCCTGGACGATCCCGCGCAGGCCTCGAGCTCGCAGTCGTGAGGTAGGCCGAGCGCGTCGATGCCGGACTCGGCGCCCCATCCAGGTGGCGAGAGCGATTGCCGCGGCGCCGCGACTTTCGAGCGGATGAGGCCACCCCATGGCGGTTCCGTGCCGAAAGCGCGACGTCTCGTGGCATCGTCGGCGCCATGCGAAGTCTCGGAGTCCCCCGTCTCCTGAACGCGATCGTCTCGTCTGCCACGCTCCTGCTCGCGGGATGTAGCGACCCGATGGTCGGCGGAGACACCGGCGCTCCGCGCGTGGACGGAGGCGCCGACGCTGGCGCACCGAGCGGCGATGCCGGCGGCGCGCCAGACACCGCCCCCTACGATGGTGGAGGCCCGGACGTACCTGCGCCGAGCGACTGCCCGCCTCCGCCGACGTGCACCTCAGCTCTTCCCGCCCTGGGCCCGACCGACGACTGGCGTCACGCCATCGCCACGCCGATCACCACGGCGATGGGCAGTGCGCGGCACCGAGGACGCGATCTGGTGCTTCGCGAAGGAGAAGCCCAGTGGGCGCTCGCGAAGTTTGCCTACGGCGCTGCAGACGACGATCTCAAGGACGAGGACGTGGACCTCTGGCTGGACCGCGGCTGCACCGGCGCCTGGGAGCTCCTGACGACCGAGACCACGACGCGCGATGGTGACCACGCGACGGTGGAGGGGGTCGAGGACACCGGCGGACGAATCTACTGGGAGCTTCCCCCGACCGAGCGCCTGCCGGTCGGACGCCATCGGATCGTGTTCGTGGTGCGCGGCGACCACACCACCGCCGAGCAGTTCATCGACGTGCTGCCCGCGGGCACCCGGATCGTCGTCTCCGATGTCGATGGCACCCAGACCTCGAGCGAGACGGCGGCGTGGGGCTCGTTGCTCACCGGCTCGGGCCCCGATCCGCGCCCCTACGGCGCCGACGTGCTCCATCAGCTGCAGGCGCGCGGCTACCACGTCTTCTACATCACGGCCCGCCCCGAGTGGCTCGAGCCGAGGACCCGTGAGTGGCTGCGGGACTACGGCTATCCCGAGGGCTCGGTGCACACCACCCTCGGCGGCACCGGTGCTCTGGGCAGCGCGGCGGAGACCTTCAAGACCGAAGAGCTCGCGATGCTCGCGTCCCACATGCCGGGCAGTCTGGACTGGGCGATCGGAAACACCGACACGGACGTCGCGGCCTACGTGAGCGCAGGGGTGTCGCCCGATCGCTTGTTCACCTACCAGTACGACCCGGGGGCGATGGGCACGCGCGTCGACGACTATTCGACGCTCCTCGACGACGCAGCCGCCGAGCCCATCGCCTGCCACTGAGCGCCGCACGTGACCGGCTGGAGGAGCGTGGTGGCGGTGCTCGAGACGACGGTCGAGCTCGACGAGCCGATCGAGGTGCGTCTCGAGGTCCTGAAGCTCGGTCCCCAGCGCTTCGCACTACGGCTGCTCCGGGCGGAGCTTTGGAGCATGACCCCGAACACCGAACTCCGGATTCGATCGAGCGAGGTCGTGTGGGTCGACTGGACGTGGATGCTGGAGGAAGGAGACCGCCTCGTGTCCGCCCGGACCACGCGCTCGGCCTCGGCCATCGGCAAACGACGGGTAGAGCGTATGATCGCGCGTCGTCGCGGCCGGTGACGCGCGCCGAGCACGGCCTCGTCGTGGCATGCTCGCGCGCTGGAGGTTCGATGATCCGACTCGAGCGCGAGTACGAGGTGACGACGGACACGGGCAGCGAGTCGCTGTTCCTGCGTTTCGAAGACGCGCCCACGCCGGTCGAAGCGAGCGAGTGCGGCGTGCGCATCGAGCTCGACGGAGCCGGTGAGGCGTGGTCGACGACGATCTACGCAATGGACGAGACGCAGGCGCTCCTCTTCGCGATGCGCATCGCGCGCGTACGTCTCGAGACCACGACGGCGTTCAAGGAATGCCGGCTGCGGGTTCGCCACTGGGGCCGGGCCGGGGATGTGCACTTGCCCACGCACGACGCTTCGCCACCCGAGGCGCCATGAGCGCGACGTTACCGCGTCCCGTGTGGCCGCCTCGCACCGTGGGGGAGCTGTTCCCCATCACCAACGACGGCGATCGCGTTTGGGCGGAGTCGCTCGGCGCCGACTTCCTGCGCGCGTGGCAGACGTGCTCGCGGTCGCGGTCGCGGTCGCTCGTTTATGTTGCGACCCTCCTGACGTTCCACGTGGACGCGCACCTCGCGGAGCGGGCGCGCGCGCAGCTGCATGCTCTTCGTCCCAGCGGCCCCGCGGGCATCGCGTGGTTCGTTCCCAGCGTCGGCGTCACGGTGGAGCGGGTTCGGTCCGTGGTGGAAGGGGAAGCGCTCTTGCGCGCCGCAGGGCTGGTCCGCTGAGGCGCTTACGTGTTCTTACAGCTCGCGATGCTGGGACCCGGTCCCGGTTATCCTCCGCATCCATGAAGACGAGAACGCAGATCTGGGTCGGGTTCGTCGCGGCCATCGGCATCGTGGTGGCGGCATCGTTCATCGCGCGGGCGCGCGCCCAGGCCACCGAAGTGGCTTGGTACAACGTGATGATCGAAGGCTCGGGTGCGCCTGCGCCCGGCCCCTGGCGACGGGTCGGCGAGGGCTACGCCGCGACGTATCCGTTCGTCGACGACTTCGAGATCGACATCCGCCCGGCCGGCGATCTGATTCGGGCCCAGATCCGCGACGGACACAGCCGCACCGAGACTGCGATCCGCTGCGGCACAGGCGGCTCTCCGCGCCGCGCGCTGCTCCGCACCACGCGCGACGGCAGCGACCGGGTGTTCAACGTCGCCGTCATGTGCTCCGCGACCGAGCCTCCTGCGCCCGCTCGTTGACCGACCGAGGTCGACCGGTGGATGCGGACCGTGTGAGTGCGACCCGAGAGCACGCGCGGCGGGCACGTGCCAAGCTCGGACCGACTGGACTGGAGGTCCGATGATCCGAGTCACCCGCAGCGCAGCCGATCGCGACGACCAGGGCGGACCTCGGTGAGCGTGCTGACCACCGACCAGGCCGTGCTCGCACGCATTCGCGCTGGCTCTCCGCCAGCGACCGTTCGTGCGGCGCTGGTGCTCGTCGGAGCCGAGGCCGAGGCGCTCGAGTGGGCGAACCCCTTCGGCGCGGAGTTCGTGCGCGCGTGGGACGCGTGCCCCCGCGGCGACTGGCTCATGATGCTCTCTCTGGCGTTGGTCGCGGGGATGGAGGAATCCCTGATCCCGGAGCAAGTGGGTCGCGGCTTCACGGACATGGTCATCGCCGCCGCGTTCGACACCGCAGACGAGGTGCGCCGCCGCATCGACGGTCGAGCGCTGATGGCAGCCGCGCTCGGCGGATGATCGGCCGAAGTGGCGCGTAGTGGCGCCGGGGCCGGCGTGGGCTTCCGGCTCGCTGCGCGCGGCTCGCTCGCAGTGAGGGTCCGCCGCGCCGAAGGGCTCGAACGGCGGAGCCCTCCGACGCGACGGACCGTCTCCTCTCGCTCCCCGTACTCGTCGCGCCGAAAGCCCACGCCGGCCCCTCAGCTCTCGGCGAGCACGAGCCCTGCGAGTCTGACGCGGCGTGGCTCGAGCCTGCTCCACCTCTTGGCACCCACGCGCGACGCCGCACCCCATGGCTCCTTCACTCGTGGAGCCTCTTGACCGTTCCCGGCGTTCCGGCGACGCTAGCGCCGCTGGGAGATCTGGGCTCCTGGGCTGGAGGATGGAAGCATGGTGGGTTGCTTTGGACGGGTTGGACGCGTGGCGCTCGCGTCGATGGTTGCGACGCTCGGGTCGTGTACCGACACGGACTTGGGGGTATCCACTGGCGCACTCTCTGATCCGCGCTGTCCTGCGGGGACGAACGTGATCGTTGGCACCGTTGGTCCCGACGAACTCGTCGGGACCAACGGTGCTGACTGTATCCTGGGCCTCGACGGCAACGACCGCATCGAAGGACGGGGTGGCTCCGATGTGTTGATTGGAGGCGCGGGCAACGACGTGCTCTTCGGCGATCAGCAAGCTGACCTCCTCTACGGAGACGACGGTGACGATGAACTGTGGGGCGGCGTTCAGAACGATTCGCTCTTCGGTGGTTCCGGAGATGACGAGCTACACGGCGAGAACGGGGAAGACCTCATTCATGGCGACGCCGGCCGGGATGAGATCGACGGAGGCAATGGTCGGGACAGCCTCTACGGCGACGACGGCTGCGATCGAATCGACGCTCACAACGGCCCGGACCGCGTGTTCGGGGGCGGGGGCGATGATGTGATCAATGCGGGCCGCGCACCCGACCTGGTCGACGGCGGGGAAGGGGACGACCTGATCGCTTGCGAGCGGTCGAGTGCGGTCGATGGCGGTTCAGGGAACGACGCGTGCCTTGGCGCGCGCTGCGAGCAGCCGCCGCCGATCGCTTGTGCCGGATCTGCGGTACCGCGCGGGTCCGACCCCTCGTGCGCCTGCGAGGCCGGCGCCAGCTGCGATGGGTGGACCGGTCTGTGCGTTCCGCCAGGTCACTGCCCGCTCGTCATCGGATGCGAAGGCGACGGGGGCTCTCTCGATGGAGGCGTTCCGAACTGCGACGACGACAATCCTTGCACGATCGACTCGTGCACCTCTCTTGGGTGCGTTCACACCAGCCCGCCAGAAGGAACCTCCTGCAGTGACGGCAATGTCTGCAATGGCGAGGAGACTTGCACTGCGACGGAGTGTCGCGCGGGACCACCGCCTGAGCTCGACGACGGCAATGCCTGCACCGACGATGTGTGTGACCCGGTCACCGGTGTTGAGCACCTTCCTCGCACGCCAGATGCCTTTCCGGACGCGAGCTGCAACGCAACGGACGACGACTGCGACGGGAACCTCGATGAGGACTTTGCTGCCGAGCCAACCAGCTGCGGTACCGGCGCCTGCGCCGCGTCCGGCACCACCTCGTGCTCAGCGGGAACCATCACCGACTCATGCACCGCTGGTTCCCCCACTGGCACGGACTCGAACTGCGATGCGATCGACGACGACTGCGACGGCGCGTTCGACGAGGCCTACGCATCCGTCACGACCAGCTGCGGCACTGGGGCCTGCTCGGCATCTGGCACCACTTCGTGTTCAGTTGGAACCATCAACGACTCATGCATGGCCGGTTCCGCCGCTGGCACAGACTCGACTTGTGATGCGATCGACGACGACTGCGACGGCATGTTCGACGAGGCCTACGCCCCCGCCGCCACCAGCTGCGGGACAGGATCCTGTGCGGCATCTGGTACCACCACGTGTGCAGCAGGAACGGTGACCGACTCATGCTCCGCCGGCTCCCCCAGCGGCACGGACTCGACTTGCGATGGAGTCGACGACGACTGCGACGGATTGACCGACGAATCGTACGTAGCGACCGCCACGAGCTGCGGTGTCGGTGTCTGCTCGGCGTCGGGCACGACCTCGTGCATCGTGGGAACGGTCGCCGACTCGTGCGTCCCGGGCTCGTCGACGGGCACCGACGCGACCTGCGACGGACTCGACGACGACTGCGATGGCTCGACGGACGAGTCGTACGTCGCGATGAACACGAGCTGTGGCGTGGGGGTCTGCTCAGCTTCGGGTGTGACCTCATGCGCTGCGGGAACGGTCGCCGACTCGTGCGCCCCGGGATCGTCGACGGGCTCCGATGCGACCTGTGACGGACTCGACGACGACTGCGACGGCTCGACGGATGAGTCCTACGGCGTGGTGCCGACGAGCTGCGGTGTAGGCGTGTGTGCGGCCTCCGGCGCGACGTCCTGCGTCTCCGGGACGGTGCTCGACTCGTGCACCGCCGGCTCTGCGACCGGGACCGACACCACGTGCGACGCCCTCGACGACGATTGTGACGGCAGCACCGACGAGTCGTACGTCGCGAGCGCGACGACGTGTGGGCTGGGCGTGTGCATGGCGTCGGGCACCACGTCGTGCACAACCGGTTTGGTCGTCGACTCGTGTACGGCCGGCGCGCCGACGGGCTCCGACTCGATCTGCGACGGTGTGGACGAGGACTGCGACGGATCGGTCGACGAGACGTATGCCTCAGCGCCAACGTCATGCGGTATCGGTGCGTGTGCTGCCTCGGGAGCCACTTCCTGCTCATCCGGCGCCGTCCTCGACTCATGCGCGCCCAATGTACCCACGGGCGCCGACACGACGTGCGATGCGCTCGACGATGACTGCGACGGCTCGATCGACGAGTCCTATGCGTCGGTGGCAACTGCCTGTGGGGTAGGCGTGTGCGCGGCGTCCGGCGCTACGTCGTGTAGTGCCGGTACCATCTCCGACAGCTGCTCGGCTGGGCCCCCGGGTGGTCCAGATACGAGCTGCGATGCGCTCGACGATGACTGCGACGGCTCGATCGACGAGTCCTACGCGTCGGTGATGACGAGTTGCGGGGTTGGCGTGTGCGCGTCGTCGGGGGTGACGTCCTGCGCGTCAGGTACGGTCGTCGATTCGTGCGCCCCGAGTGCGCCGCCAGGTAGCGACTCGAACTGCAACGCCCTCGACGAGGACTGCGACGGTGCGAGCGACGAGTCGTACGTACCCGCCACCACGGCCTGCGGCGTGGGAGCGTGCGCGGCGGTGGGTTCGACCCTGTGTTCGTCGGGGACCGTGAGCGACACGTGCGTACCAGGCACTCCCGCAGGGAGCGATACGACCTGCGACACCATCGACGACGACTGCGACGGACTCACCGACGAGGCGTACTCCGACGCGTGCTCAGGGACGGCAGTGCTCCGGTGCGTGGGCGGGGTCGTGTACACCGACACCTGTGCAAACGGCGACGTGTGCGACGGCGAGGAGACGTGTTTCGCGGGCGACTGCGTTCCGGGTGCCCCTCCGGACGTAGATGACGGCGATCCTTGTACGGTGGATGTCTGCGACCCCGTCGACGGCGTGCTTCACCACCCTGCGCCGGATGGAACTGCGTGCTCCGACGCCTTCCTGTGCAACGGCGCCGAGGTATGCATCGAGGGCGCGTGTAGGGCTGGAGCGTTGCCCACCGTCGACGACGGCAACCCGTGCACCGTCGACACGTGCAGCGAGCCGGGCGGCGTGGAGCACACGCCGGTTGCCGACGGCAGTAGCTGCGCGGACAGTGATCCGTGCAACGGGGAAGAGTTCTGTTACTCGGGGACCTGCTACGCGGGCCCGCTGCCGACGACGGGTGCGTGTGCTCCGCTCGGTCCGACGAGCGCGATCTTCGTAGACGAAGAGCGCGACGTCCTGACGCCCCAGGCCGGCGCGAGCATCGTGAGCTACACCGGCGCCACCGCGCCGACGCTGTTGGGTACAGGGCTCAACTGGTTCGCGACCGCCGCCGTCCCCGGGGGACGAGAGGTCCTCGTGTCGCTCGGTGTAGAGCAGGCGGTCGTGCTCGACCGACTCGTCGTGCGCACCAACAGCTCGACCGACTTTGCCCGCACGCTCGAGATCTCGACGTCGGAGACCACGGACGATCCGGCCGAGTTCCTCGCGCCGGTCACGATCACGCTGCCGCCCTGCGTGATCGGAACCCCGTGCCAGCTTCTCGAGCTTCCCATCGCGCGCCCGAGCGCTCGCTTCGTACGCATCCGGATCGTCGACAACCAGTTCGGCCAGCTCGGACGGGGAACCGTCAGCGAGCTCGGGTTCCGAACCCGGCCACGGGAGGGTGGTGCGCTCAGCGTGTTCCAGGCGGGAGTGCCCATCGTCGCCACGAGCAACACGACGCTGGCCCGCAACGCCACCGACACCAATACGACCTCCGCGTGGACTTCCGGACCCGGTACCGTGCACACGCTCACCGTCGATCTTCCCGGGACCGAGTGGCACGACGTCGATCGCCTGCGGCTGTGGGTACCATCCACGGACTCCCGCGTAATCCGCGATTTCGAGGTATGGGCGTCGAGGACAGGCGCCGCCGACACCGACTTCGAGCCGGCCGGCCTCTTCAACGTCGTGCGATCCACGTCGGGTGCCGGGTCCTTCGTCCACTTGTTTTTCGAGCCCACCACGGCGCGCTACCTCCAAGTCCGTACGCTGACGGCCCAGGATACGACGGTTGCCGTCACCATTCCCGAGATCCAGTTCTTCTCCGCGCATGTCGGAGGCATGACCGTACCCTTTCAGGACCGCACCGTGCCCGGCGCAGCGCCGGTTGTTGAGTGGCGGTGGGACTTCGGTGACGGGAACATCGCGACCGAGCGCCACCCCACCCATACGTTCGCAGCGCCCGGACGATACCGGATCATGTTGGAGGCCATCGACGCCAACGGCGTGTCCGGATTCGCCGAGTACGACTACCTGGCCGAACCCGAGCCGGTCGCGTTCTTCGACTGGTCCCCGGAGACTCCCGTCGAGAGCGGGCCCATCGCGTTCCGTGACCGCAGCGAGTCGGCCGTGCCGATCGTGGAGTGGCGTTGGATCGTAGGGACCCAAACCAGCAGTGCTTCCAACCCGAGCTTCACCTTCCACGCGCCTGGACCCACCGTCGCTCGCCTGACGGTGCTGGACGCGTGGATGCGTAGCGACACGTACGAGCGCACGCTCGACGTGGCGAACGCGCCACCGCGACTGTCCGTCGGGTCTGACCAAACAGTCAGATGGGACGAGGGATGGACACCCGACGACACAGTCCTCATGGCACACGCTGGAACCGCCGGATATGCCGGGCTCTCGTGCGAATGGAACTTTGGCGACGGCACAGTCGTCGGACCGCAACCGTGCCGTACCGGCGGCCGAATCGACTACCAGATTCCAACGCACTCGTGGACGGTGCCAGGCGAGTACGAAGTACTCGTTACGATGCGCGACCCCGAAGGTGCCGCCGCGGAGGACCGCTTCTTCGTCGACGTCGTGGCACACGATACGGCAATCTCCCTGGACGCCGTCGGCGACGCTACGGCCCCGGGGGCCCACACAATCAGCGCAACGCTCGTCGACTTGTTCGGTTCGGCGGCCACTCTTGCGGGGCGCGCGGTTCGATTCCAGCGGGGCGATCTCGCCGTCGTAGGCACGACCGATGACGCTGGCCGCGTGACCGTCATGCTCGACTTCGGGAGCGGGGGCCCCGCCCTGCTCACGGCGTCGTTCGAGGGGGACGCCTTCTACAATGCCAGCAGCGCGTCGGTCTCGTTGCCCAGCGAATCGCCTGACCGCATTCACGGCAACTGTGGAACCGAATTCTGGATAGCATTCCACGACGGTTGCCAGGATCCGCTGGACTACAACTGCACCTATCCCGAGTACCTCCCGTACACGCATGAAGTGGTCATCGCCAGCGCTGAGGCCACTGTGGTCGCCTACGAGTCACCTGGCCTCGGACTTCGCGGTGGCGTCTCGGTTCCCATGGGAGGGGTAGCAAGAGTCGTATTCGACCAAGCGAACGACTCGCGAGACGAGCGCCTCGGTGTCTCCGGCAGTGGTGTGCGATCCGAACGAACACTCCACCTCGTGGCGCCAACCGAGATATGTGTCACTGGCGTCAGCCAGCAGCGGTTCACGACAGACGGCTTCCTCGCCATCCCAGTGCACAACCTGGGTACGGAGTATGTCGTGGCCTCGTACTCGCCGGCATCCGCAGGCGCGAGCCCACCTTCCCAGGTCACCCTCGTCGCGACGCAACCCAACACCATCATCACCGTACGCTCGCCCGTGGTCCTTCGCGATGGGCCCGACACTCCTGGTACGGCCGCGCTCCTACCAGCCAATACGCCGTTCGACGTCGTCTTGCAGGAAGGAGAGGCGATCGCGTTGCAGGCGGTCGGCGGATTCGGAGTGGACATCACGGGGATGACCCTGTCGGCCAGCGCACCGATCGCGGTATTTGGCGGATTGCGCCTCGCGTTCGTCCCGCCCACCGTGCAGGCAGGGGACTATCTGATCGAGCAGATTCCTCCGTCGGACCGGCTCGGAACACGATTCTTCGCCACTCCCCTCGCCGAGCGACTCTCGGGCTACATCCTCCGCGTGCTGGCGGCCCACGACGACACCGAGGTCACCGTGGACGGGGCACTCGTTGCGTCGCTTCAGCGCGGTGAGTACTGGGAGTTCGATGAACCCGCCCAGCAGAGTCACGAAATCGTGACGTCGGCTGGAGCAATTGCGTATGTGCTTGCAAAGGGACAGTTGTCGGATCGAGCAGTCGGCGACCCGTTCATGTCATTGCTCGTGCCGGTCGAGCAGTTTGGTTCGCGCGCCTTCTCCAGTACGCCGTTCGACCGCGACGAGGACCCGGTCGAGTACTCGAACTGGTTGGCGTTGGTCGTTGGTACCGGCGAGGTCGCCGGACTTCGTGTCGATGGCGCAGCGATCGATGAGCCCTTCGTGGCCATCGGCAGTTCCGGTTTTGCCTATGCGAACGTGAGTGTCGACGCGGGCGCACACCGCGTGACTCACGTCAACCCGGCGGTGACGTTCTCGGTGCAGGCGTACGGATGGAATGTATTCGAGTCATACGGCTATCCAGGCTACATGCGCCTTCGGCCCGAGACGGCTTGTTCCCCGACTGCAACCGTGGCGGGCGACGGCGTCGACAACGAGTGCGACGGCCGCATCGACGAGGAGCTCGCCAACGGGCTCGACGATGACGGAGACGGACTGGTCGATGAGGACTTGGTCGCAGAGGCCGGTCCTCCCGTCAACGTCGCGCCGGCAGCTTATGACCGGCGCATCGGGGTGAGGGAGGACGCCAGCGTGGGGCTGGTGCTCGCCGGCTTCGACCCGAATGGCGACGACCTCATCTACGAGGTGCTGACGCTCCCACTCCACGGGACGCTGAGTGGAGCGGGAGACGTACGCACCTACACGCCAGCCGCCGACTACTCGGGCGAGGATCCGTTCACCTACCGAGCATGCGACGCGACCTTGTGCTCGCCACCCGCGACCTACACGGTCGCCGTCCGCGCGGTGAACGACCCGCCGGACGTTCCCATGGCGCCGACCGTGGTGTTCATCGAGGACACGCTGGCGACGCTGCCGTGCATCGCCACGGACGTCGACGAGGAACCCGATTGTCCCATCCGCTGGGCTCTCGTAGTGGGTCCCGCTGGAATGGAGATCGATGCGGTTCGAGGCGTTCTCTACTGGGTGCCGCCCGAGACGATGACGAACTCCATCGTCCCGGTCACCGTTCGCGCGACGGACTGCCATGGTGCAAGTAGGGACTTCACGTTCGGGATCGAGGTGGGCGAGCAGTCCGATCCTCCCGTGATCACGAGCGCACCCGTCCGGTTCGCGACGATCGGTCGGGGCTATCTGTACGACGTCGATGCGCGGGATCCCGACCCCGGCGACGTCGTCCAATTCGAGCTCGTCGAGGCGCCGACGTTCCTTTCGCTCGACGTTGTGACGGGCCGGCTCACAGGCGTGCCTGCGGCCTCGGACATCGGAACGCATCGCGTCGCGGTCGTGGCGGTCGACTCCATTGGTCTTCGGAGCGATCCTCAGGAGTTCGCGCTCGAAGTGGCGGGTGACAACACGCCGCCGGCGGTGACGGTCACGGTCGATCCTCCGCTGGTGCTCGTGAACGAGGTGGCCACCGTCCGGGTGACGGTGACCGACGACCAAGGGCCTGTGCTGGACGAGATCACCATTGGAGGGACTCCTGTCGCCTTCGACGCGTCGGGCTCGGCGACCTTCGCATCTCCCATCCCGGGCGTCTTCGAAGTGGTCGCGACCGCGCATGATGAGAGTGGCAACATCGCGACCGGCACCAACGTGGTCCGAGTGCGCGTCGACGGAGACGACACACCGCCCGAGGTGGAGCTCGCCGAGCCACAAGAGGACGCGACGCTCACCTATCTGCATGAGGCGGTGGGCACGGTGAGCGACGACAACCTGTACCGGTGGACCCTCGACCTGCGCCCGACGGACCGGCGCGGAGACTGGTTCACCATTGCTGAGGGCCGAGCGGAGGTGGCCAACGGCGCGTTGGCCACGATCGACACCACCCTGCTCGAGAACGGCTACTACATCCTGCGACTTCGTGGGGAGGACGTGAACGGGTCGATCGCCGACGACTCGATTCGAGTGCACATCGACGGTGGCGCGAAGGTAGGTGTCGTTCAGCTGCGCTTCGTCGACCTGGTCTCACGGAACTTCGGCTTCCCCCTCGCCGTGGTCCGGACGTACGACTCCCGCCGCACCCGAGACAGCGGCGACTTCGGCCGCGGCTGGGATCTCGAGGTGCGCGCGGGATCCGTGCGCAGCAACCGTCCCGTCGGCGCGGACCACGTGATCTACACCTCGGTGGTCCCCCTCCAGGTCATCCCCGATCCCTGCAATCGGGTCGCCGAGCATGAGCAGCACTTCACCGAAGTGCGCCTCTCCGATGAGGAGTGGTACTTGTTCCGACCGGTGGTGACCGACATCGAGCCCATCTCCGGGGGCTGTGTTGGCCGGGTGAGCTTCGAGTTCGTCGATGGAACGAACCCGGGGGCGCGGCTCGGCATCGTCGGCGACGACATGGTGCGCTCGGCCGCCACGACGACCCTCTTCGTGTCCCCGCCGCCTGCTGGGAACCTGCGCTACTTCGACGGGTCGGTGTTCGATCCCCAGACGTTCGACCTCGCGCTCGATGACGGCCGCATCATCCGTCTCTCGACCACCCGCGGCGTCGAGATCGTGTCGGACGCGCACGGCAACTCCGTCGACTTCACGGACCCGCTCGGAATCCGCAGCTCGGGGGGCGGCTCGTTCGGCTTCGTTCGCGATCGGAATGGCCGCATCACTCGCATCACCGATCCGGCGGGCCGGCAGGTGCACTACGCGTACGACGCGTCGGGGAACCTCGTGCAATTCAGCGACCCCATCGCGCGTACCACGCGGTACGAGTACCGGGCGCCTAGCCTTCCGCACCATCTCACGGACATCGTCGATTCCCGCGGCGTCCGCTCGGCGGCGTTTGGCTACGGCACGGACGGGCGGCTCCGCGAGCTGTGTGATCCCGAGGGCGTGTGTATCCGCGCGGAGTACGACCTGGACGCGGCGTCGATGCGGCACCTCGACGGCGCGGGGCGTCCCACCCTGTACACGTACGACTTGGCGGGGAACGTCGTGACCGAGACGGACGGTCTCGGCAACAGAACGGAGTACTTCTACTCTCCGCCCAACCGCTCGTCCGGGCGACTCACCAGCACGCTGAACCCGCTCGGGCATCGAGAGACGACGCGGTACGCGGCGCTGACCGGGGAGGCGCTCGGACGCACGCCATTCCTCGCCACCGGCGAGGATGCATCGCTCTTCGAGACGACGTACACGTACGCGCCCGCGAGCGACCCGGCGCGCATACGGGATCGCCCGATCACCGAGACGCTCCCGACCGGTGGTACCCACCACTTCGAGTACAACGCCGCGGGCGATCGAACGCGCACCACCGACGATGACGGTCGAGTGCTCAGCGAGGACACCTACGATGCGACGGGCAACGTGCTCACGCACACCGACCGGTTCGGGACCACGCGGTACGAGTACGCAGATCCTTCGGGGCACGCGACACGCGTCACCCACCCTGATGGGAGCGTAACGAACCTGAGCTACGACACCCGAGGCAACCTGCGCACTGCACAGCGCGGCGGGCTGGTGATGTCGTTCGTCCACGATGACGCGGGACGTCTGTTGTTGGCGGACTACGGGCGAGGAATCACGGTTCGCTACGCGTATGACGGCAACCAGGATGACTGGACCAGTATCGAGGGCAGCTCGTTCGGTCGGGTGACGCGGCGCTTCTCGGGCGGCCGCCGGCTGATTGGGTGGTCGCTCCCGAATGGCGACACGTTCAGCCGGACATACGACCCGACGGGCCGGGTTCGCGAGGAGACCGGTCCCGACGGGACGACGCGCTACACGTACGATCACGCAGGGCGGCTGGAGCGCTCCGAGGACGTCGCTCGGGGCGCGGTCACGATCTACGAGCGGGATGACGCCGGTCGGGTGGTCGCCACGATCGACCCCCTGGGACGGCGTACCGAGAGCGTGCTCGACGCTCGCGGTGGAGCGCTGACTCGGACCGATGCCCGCGGAGAGACGTGGACGTCGAGCGAGCTGCCCAGCAGCTCGAGTGCGACGGATCCGCTGGGTCACACCACGACTTCGGCGCGGGGTCCGTATGGGCTCCCCACGTCGACGACGTTCCCTGGTGGTGCGAGCACGAGCGCGGCCTTCCTCGGGACGACGTCGATCGATGCCTCGGGGGACTACCCGGTGACCCGGACCGACGAGCTGGGTCGCGTACGGCGCTTCGGCTACTCCGCGGGCGCGACGGCCAATCCCGGCGAGCTGTCGGGGGCGACCGAGCTCGGGGGCATCCTCGAGTGGGCCTATGCATACCAGACGGTGCCAGGCGCTTCGGTGCGTTGGGACATCGAGTCGGGGCGAGTGTGGCTCGATCCCGAGGAGGCCGAGCCCGAGGTGGGGACCTACCGCGCTCGCGACGATGAGCGGGATGGTCACCGCCCGGTGGCGCTCGACTTCTTTGGTCGCGCCTTGCGCGAGGTGACCTCGCCGCTCGGTGACGTGACCCGGTACTCGCACAACGAGTACGGACGGCTGGATCGCATCGAGCTGCCGTTCGGTGGCCTCGAGACGCGCGCCTACGACGGTCGCGGGTGGGAGACGAGTCGCGTTCTCCCGAGCGGCGTGACCTTCACCTACGTGCGCGACCCTGCAGGCCGCGTGACCAGCCGGAGCGGGAGTGACGGCTCTTCGATCGCGCGGACGTTCGGTACGGCGGACCGCACCGAGACGCTGACCGACGCGACCGGCGTGACCGACTACACGTACGACGCTGCGGGTCGATGGACTGGTCTGCTGGCGCCGTCGGGGGCCACGTGGTCGCGCGGACACGACGTGCTCGATCGGGTGACGAGCGTGACGGTGGTCGCGAGCGCAGCCGCCTCGGCGCGGACGACGTCGTACGAGCACGACGAGGCTGGTAACATCACGCGCATCGTGGACCCTCTCGGTGGCATCACGGAGCAGACGTTCGATGCGCTCGGCCGCCTCGAGACGCGGACGCTGCCCAACGGCGTCGTGTCCACCTGGACCTACGACGCCCGCGGCTGGACCGACACCATCGT
>CAYZQM010000011.1:45554-48913 GCA_964480175.1 uncultured Sandaracinaceae bacterium | reverse complement strand
CTGCGCTCCTTACGGGCTGCTACCGCTCGCACGAGCTCGAGACCGCGATCCCTGCGCGAGATGCGTCGTCCGACGCGCACGCACCGAGACCTCTCGAGCCGCAGTGGACGGAGCTGCATCCGACCGGTGGGCCGCCCTGCCTTCGCTACGACCACTTCGCCGTGTACGACGCGGCGCGCGACGTCATGTGGGTCGGCGGTGGGCGGCGGTTCTTCCTGACCTGCGAGGGCACGCGCGACGGGCAGGGATGGCTCGACGTCTGGCGGCTCGATCTGTCGACGAACGAGTGGAGCGTCGCGGGTGAGCTCCCCCACGGCGTCGCGGGATGCAGCGGCAGCGGCGGGCTGGTCGCGATATTCGATCCGACCAGGGATCGAATCGTGATTCCGCATGCGTGCGTCCCCGCCGACACCGTCGAGCCGTGGGATCGTCCAGGCTCTACCACCGGCGGCGTGCTCGAGCTCGCCACGATGGAGTGGCGCGACTTCGCCCCGGCCGAGTCGCGCGAGCTGAACTTCGCCCTCGACGGCGAGCGGCACCGCGCCATCGCGGCGGCTGGTACGGACATGCTCGCCACGCTCGACCTCGAGTCGTTCGCCTTCGGCGTCGAGACGGTGCGCGGGTCGGCGCCAGATTCGCCATGGCTGGTCGGCGAGGGAGAACGGTTCTTCTCGGTCGGGTCAGGCGTCGGCGGCCGAGGCGTGGTCGGCTCGCTCGACCTCGCCACGGCGACGTGGACACACCACCGCGGATCGCTGCGCGTGGGCTGGATCGCGCAGATGGTGTGGGATCCCGTCCACCAGCGGATCCTCGGCTTCGGTGGGCACGACGGCGGCTCGCCGGACGAGCACTGGCTCGACGTGATCGCCGGCACGTACGTGATCGATCCGACGGTGGTGGACGGCGCCAGCGAGCACCTCGTCCCGATGCCGCGCCCGCGCACGAACGCGACGTTCGTATGGGATGCGACGCGCTCGCGCGCGCTCCTCTTCGGCGGGCTGGCGCCGTACGGCCCCGGCTTCGCCTTGGCCGACGTGTGGGCGCTCGAGCTCGTGATGCGCTGAGCGTGCGAGCTACAGGATCGCGCCGTTCTCGGCCTTCGCCTCGAGGCGGGCCAGGCACCAGTCGATCTGGCGCTGGAGCTCTTCGTAGCGGGGGCCCTCGTAGCGCTCGCCGTAGGACGCGAGCTCGGTCTCGGCGGCGCTGAGCTCGCCCTGCACCGTCGCGACGTCGATCTCCTTCGGCTGCGCGAAGACGTCGCAGAGGAGGAGCACCTTGTCGGAGCCCGCCTCGACGAAGCCGGCGCCGACGGCGGCGACGTGGTCCTTGCCGGCGACGCGGTACTTGAGGACGCCGGGCTTGAGCGCGGCGAGCAGCGGGAGGTGGCCTCCGAGGACGCCGAACTCGCCGTGCACGCTGGGCGCGGCGACGCTCTCCGCCTCGGTGCGGAGCACCAGGCCGAGCGGCGTCGCCACCTCCAGGGTCAGGATCTCGGGGCCAGCAGCCATGGGCGCCTCAGTCCTTCATCTTCTCGGCGGCGGCCTTCACCTCGTCGATGCCGCCCTTCATGTAGAAGGCCTGCTCCGGGATGTGATCGAGGGAGCCGCTGAGGATCTCCTCGAAGGCCTTGATCGACTCGTCGAGGGTCACGTACTTGCCCTCGAAGCCCGTGAACTGCTGGGCGACGAAGAAGGGCTGGCTCAGGAACTTCTGGATCTTGCGCGCGCGGTCGACCGTCATGCGGTCGTCCTCGCTCAGCTCGTCCATGCCGAGGATCGCGATGATGTCCTGCAGGTCCTTGTACTTCTGGAGCGTCTGCTGGATCTGACGCGCGACCTTGTAGTGGCGCTCGCCGATGATGCCGGGCGAGAGCATCGTGCTCGTCGAGTCGAGCGGGTCGACCGCCGGGTAGATGCCGAGCGCCGCGATGTCGCGCGAGAGCACGAGCGTCGCGTCGAGGTGGCCGAAGGTCGTCGCGGGCGACGGGTCGGTCAGGTCGTCCGCGGGCACGTAGACGGCCTGGATCGAGGTGATCGAGCCCTTGTTCGTCGACGTGATGCGCTCCTGCAGCTGGCCCATCTCGGTCGAGAGCGTCGGCTGGTAGCCGACGGCGCTCGGGATGCGGCCGAGGAGCGCCGACACCTCGGAGCCCGCCTGGGTGAAGCGGAAGATGTTGTCGACGAAGAGGAGCACGTCCTGGCCGAACTCGTCGCGGAAGTACTCGGCGACGGTCAGCGCGCTCAGGGCCACGCGGGCGCGGGCGCCGGGCGGCTCGTTCATCTGGCCGTAGATCAGCGCGGCCTTGCTGATGACGGGGGTGACGCCGTCGCCCAGCATCGACTCCTTCATCTCGATCTGCAGATCGGTGCCCTCGCGGGTGCGCTCACCGACGCCGGCGAAGCAGCTCACACCGCCGTGCGCCTTCGCGACGTTGTTGATGAGCTCCATGATGAGGACCGTCTTGCCGACGCCGGCGCCGCCGAACAGCCCGATCTTGCCGCCCTTCCGGTAGGGGGCGAGGAGATCGACGACCTTGATGCCGGTCTCGAAGACCTCGACCTTCGTCGACTGATCGACGAAGGAGGGCGCCGCGCGGTGGATCGGCATGTACTTCTCGGCCTTCACGCGCGGGCCGCCGTCGACGGGCTCGCCGACGACGTTGAGGATGCGCCCGAGGCACTCGTTGCCGACGGGCATCGAGATCGGGGCGCCGGTACTGCGCACCTCCATGCCGCGGACCAGACCATCCGTGGTGTCCATCGAGATGGTGCGGACGGTGCCCTCACCGAGGTGCTGCGCGACCTCGAGGACGAGGTTGTCCTTCTCGTCCGAGATGCCCTTGTTGGTGGCGCGGAGCGCGGTCAGCAGGTTGGGGAGCTGACCCGGGGGGAACTCGACGTCGACGACCGGGCCGATGACCTGCGTGATGTGACCGACTGCCTCTGCCATGGGGACCTCTTCGTTCGTTTGCGGCGCGGTCTGTTGCGAGCACCGCGTGGGAGTCTGCTGTCTGGTGCCGTGGCTGCCCGGGTCTTCTCTTCGAATCGTCGGGGGGCCGTCGGCGCCTGCCCCGGGAGCTCGTTGGAAAGCCTCTCCCGGAATCGCCTGAGCCGCGGATATCACACGACAAATCGCGTCGTGCGTCGCGAGCGCGCGGGAGGTAGCACGCACCCCGCAGGGCGGCAACGATCGGGGCCGGGGGTGCATCGAACGTCGCCCCGATTCCCTGGGGCAAACCGAGCACGACGTCAGCCCCGACGGTGACCTTCGCGATCGCCGCCGACGCTCAGCGCCGCTTGGGCGAACGAGGCGCGGGGCGGCCGGGGCGGGTACGGCGCCGCCGGCGGCGAGGCCGGCGA
>CAYZQM010000011.1:35234-45544 GCA_964480175.1 uncultured Sandaracinaceae bacterium | reverse complement strand
CACGCGGAGGGCGCGCCTCGCTGGGTGCGTCCGCCGCTGGCTCGCCGCCGTGGGCGAGCGGTCGACCCCGGGGGACGAGGTTCGGATCCGCGCCGCGCTGCGGGCGCGCGGCTTGGGCCACGTACACCACGTGCCTCGGGCCGCCCTTGCCGACGATCACCCGCCGGGCATCGAAGCCGCAGTGCATGAGCTTGTCGAGGAAGCTCGCGTCGTCCTCTTCTCCCCACACGGCGTAGACCCCGCCGGGCGCCAGCGCGCGACGAACGGCCTCGAGCGCGCGCGGCCCGTAGAGGTTGCCGGTCGCGTAGGCGCGTCCCTTGGTCGGCCCTTCCATCAGGTCGAGCACGATCGCGTCGTAGCGCAGGCGCTCGACCTTGCTGGCCGTGAACACCGACTTCATCACGTCGCCCATCACGACCTTCACCCGGCCGTCGTGCGACGCGTTGCCGTTGATCGCCGCGAGCGCCCCGCCGCACCAGCGCGCGATGCACTCGTGAAGCTCGGCGACCTCGACGTGCGCCTTGGCAGGAAGCACGTCGAGCAGCGCGCGCAGGGTGAAGCCGAGGCCCAAGCCTGCGGTGAGCACGCGCGGCGCAGGGTGCGATGCGATGCGCTCGACCGCGAGCTTGGCGAGCGCGTCCTCGCTGCGGTGGAGCATGCTGCTCATCAGGACGCGACCGTCGATGGTGAGGAGAAAGTCGCGCTCGCCGCGCTGCCGCAAGAGGAGCACTCCGTCCTTGGTCTTCACTTCCTCGAGGGGCTTCCACGGCTGCATGGCGCGCCACCCATACCACTTTTTTGACGGGATCCTTCGGCTGCCAGACCTTCGGGCCGCTCACGGAGGCCTGATCATGGACGAACGCAAAGAGCTACGCGGTGCGGTGCTGGATCAGCGCTACGAGCTCGGCGACGTGCTCGGCATCGGAGGGACCGCGGTGGTCTTCGCGGCCACCCGCCTCAGCGACGGACACTCGCTGGTGGTGAAGGTGCTCCGCCCCCAGTTCGTGGAGAACACGGACCTCTGTCGACGCCTGCGCCGCGAGGCCGAGGTCTACCGCGTGGTGCGCCACCCGGGCCTGGTGCCGATCTTGGATCAGGGCACCCTCCCCGACGGATCGCCGTATCTCGTGCTCGAGCGCGTCCGCGGCGAGTGCATGCAGCGTCTCTTGCGCCGCGTCGGCACCCTGCCGCCCGATCTGGTCGGTGCGATCGCGATGCGCGTCGCCTCGATCCTCCACGCCGCGCACGCGCACGGCTACATCCACCGTGACGTGAAGCCCGAGCACATCCTGCTCGATCGCGACGAGGACGGATCGCTCCGGGTGCGCCTCTTGGACTTCGGGGTCTGCGCGGCCTCGACCGCGCCGGCCGACGAGCGGGATCGCGAGTCGGGACGGGTGTTCGGCACGCCGAGCTACGTCTCGCCCGAGCAGGCGAGCGGCGATCCCGACGTCGATGCGCGCGCGGACGTCTTCGGCCTCGGCATCGTCATGTACGAAGCGCTCACCGGCCGCTTGCCCTACACGGCCTCGAACGTCGCGAACCTGCTCCGCCGCATCATCCGCGAGGAGGCGCCCCGCGCGATGCTCCATCGCCCCGATCTCGGCCGCTCGTTCGATCAGGCCGTCGCCACCGCGATGGCCCGTGATCCCGAGGAGCGCTTCCCCACGATGCGCTCGTTCTCGCGCGCGCTCACGCCGCTCGTCGCCGATCGGCACAACGTCGATCGCCGCCTCGCCGCGATCCTGCGCTTCGAGAGCGACGTGACCGCCACCTCGGCGACCGCGCGGGATCTGCGCACCGAAGCCGCCTGATGTCGATCCTCTTGGTCAGGCACGGCGAGGCGGTGCAGCCGAGCGACGCGGGCGACGTGCCCCGCTTCTTGAGCTCGCGAGGTCGCATCGAGACCCGGAGCGTCGGCGCGCAGCTCCGCGCCGCCAAGCTCACCGCGAGCGCCATCATCGCGAGCCCTTTGGTGCGCGCGGTGCAGACCGCCGAGCTCTTGGCCCAGGCGCTCGAGTTCGAGGGCGTCGTCTCGACCGACGTGCACCTCGTCCCCGAGGCCGACCCGCGCATCTTCGGGCGCCGAGCGCCGGCGGGCAGCGCGCTGACCATCGTCGTGTGCCACGAGCCGATCATCCGCGGCATCGCGGCGCTCCTCACCGAGCAGTCGTCCTACCCGGGCTTTCGCACCAGCGGCGCGGTGCTCTTCGGCGACGGGCCCGGCAAGCGCGGCGTGCTCGGCCACTTCAACGCCTGAGCTACTCCGCGACGAAGCCGGGGACGGCGGTGAACACGAGCACCGCGGAGAGCTGGCTGCACGCGCCGTCGACGAGCGCGAGATCCGCGTTGGTGCGGATGAGGCCCTCGGCGGTCGACATCAGATCGGAGGGGATGTTGAGCGTGGCGACGACCGCGAGGATCTCCTCGATGTCGATCCCGCCCGCGATCACGCCCTCGATGCGGTCCTCGCTCACGCGCACGATGCGCACCCGGCCGTCGCGCACGTTCAAGGTGAAGGCAGCATCGAGGATGGAGACGGGGATCACGATGTCGGCCGGCGCGGTCTCGAGCATGCCGCCGTGCATGGAGGCGGTGCCGAGCACGTTGATCGGCGCGGTCTCGTCCGGGTAGAGGGTCTGCCCGCCGAGCAAGAGGTTGTCGGTGCCCAGCAAGGGCTCGCCGCTCAAGCGCCGGAAGCGCACGTCGACGCAGCCGTCGTCGCTCGGATCGTCCACCCCCGCGAGCTCGAAGCCGAGCAGGATCTGTCCGGCGGCGATCGAGTCCTCGAGCAAGTAATCCAGGCGCATGCCGCCGACCGCTTGCTGCTCCACCACGGGCAAGAGGCCCGCGAGCGCGTTGTCGATGCCGCGCGTCCCGTCGGGATCGGTGTAGTCGCGACGCGCGCACTGCATGCCGATCAGGCCGTCGAGATCGAAGCCCTCGGACACGTTCGACTCGATGCGGCCGAACTGGAGGCTGTCGATGAGCCACACCTCTTCGGGCTCCGTGCTGCACGTCGCATCGGGCGCGCAGCCAGCCAGCGCCATCGAGAGCGCGCCGAGGGCGAGGGCCCTCACACCTCGACTCCGCTCATGCCGTCTTCGGTGTACGCGAGGCCCCGGCCGAAGGAGGGTGCGAGCACCCCCATCGCCCGCAGCAGGGAGAGCGAGAGGCGGCAAGAGTTCTCGGTGCCCGGCCCTCGGTAGTGGAAGCCGGTTCGGAACGAGCCGCAGCCGCTGCCCGCGAGCAAGAGCGGGTACTCCTCGAGGGTGTGGGTGCGCCCCAGCGAGACGTCGGTGGTGCAGAGCACCGCGCTGTGATCGAGCAGGGTCTCGCCGCCCTCCACCACCTGGTCGAGCCGCGAGAGAAAGCCGTTCAGCGATCCCATGATCGTCTGGACGATGTCGTTCACCTCGGGCTGATCGCCGGGCTCGTCGTGGGTGAGCTGGTGATGACCCGCGCTGTGGTCGCCGTACAGCACGTTGTTCACCGACTGGCTGTACATCACGGTGAACACCCGGGTCTGATCGCATGCGAGGGCCATCGCGAGCAGATCGGCCATCACGTCGCTCACCAGCCCCAGCTGCTGGCGGCCCTCGATGTCGGGGTACGCCTCGAGCGGCATCTCGGGACGCATGCACGCCGCGTAGCTCGGCGGATCGGACTGCAGGAGCGCGATGCGCGTCTCGATCGAGCGGATGCCGTCGAGGTGCGCCTCCATGCGCGCGCGGTCGGCGATCCCGAGGCGGGGATTCAGCGCGTCGGCCTGTCGATGCACCACGTCGAGCACCGAGCGGCGCAGGCCCAGGCGCGGATCCGGCTCGCTCGACTCGCCTGGCATGCGGAAGCTCGCTCCGAAGAGCCGGGAGAAGAGCATCGCGGGCGAGGTCTCCGGCGGGTTCATCCCGTTGGGCCCGCGGAACGAGATCGACTGCGACGAGCGCTGCACCCCGATCTCGAGCGAAGGGAAGAGCGTGTTCTGACCGACCGCGTTCGCGATGATCTGATCGATGCTCGGGGCCGGGAACGTGCCGCTCGACGCGTTGCCATCGGGCGAGCTCATGTCGCCTCCCGCCAAGAGCCCCGAGGGGCCCGAGCCGTGGGGGACCGTGTTCGGCGTCAGCACCCGGGTCCCGCTGATGACGGTGATCTTGTCGCGCATCGGCGCGAGCGGCGCGAGCTGCTCGGACATCGCGTAGTCGGCGCCGGTGGTGGTCGGCAAGAACTTGTCGGGCAGCACGCCGTTGCCCCAGAACCAGATCCCGAAGCGCTTGGGGAACGCCGCGCAGTCGGCGCGAGCGGCGAGCGGAGGATCGAAGAAGTAGTCCAAGCCCGGCAGAGCGACCGAGACGACCGACGTCCCGAGCAGGCCCTTGAGGACGGTGCGGCGATGAAGGCGAGCGCGCGGCATCAGGGCATCTCCTCGTGGGGGCGCGCAGCAGAGAACGACGGCGAGAGCGCGATCGCCCGCAAGAGCGCCCGGTAGCGATCCCCGCTCGCCCCGAACGTCGTGACCAGATCCGCGAGCGCGGGGAGATCGCGCTCGTCGTCGGGCGCGCCGGTCGCGTAGCGGAACACCCGCCGCACGAAGCAGGGGCGCAGGTTCGGGTGGCGCGACAGCGCGGTCGTCAGCTCGCCCATGTTCTCGTACGCGCGGCCGTCGAGATCGCCGCTCGCGTCGATGGCGACGTCGTTGTCGAGGGTGCGGAAGCGGCCGATGCCGTCGTAGGCCTCGAGGCCCAAGCCGATCGGATCGAGCAGCGCGTGGCAGCTGGCGCAGAAGCTCACGCTGCGGTGCGAGGCCAAGCGCTCACGCAGGGTGCGCGCCTCGGTCGAAGGCTCGGGGATCGAGGTCTCGACGTTGACCGGCGCGGCGGGCACGGCGGTGCAGAGCAACGTCTCGCGGATGAAGCGGCCGCGCAGCGTCGGCGACGTGGACACCGCGTGGGCGTGCAGCGCGAGCATGCTCACCTGACCGAGCAAGCCGCGGCGCTCCTCGGTCTCGGGCAGCGTGACCATCCCGAAGCCGTCGGCGACCGGCGCGGGCACCTCGTAGATGGCCGAGAGGCGGCGGTTCACGAAGGTGGTGCGGCTCGTGAGCATGTCGCCCAGCGGCGCCTCGGTCGTGAGGAAGAGGTGCTCGAAGAAGCGCAGCGTCTCCTCGCGTGCGGCGGGGCCGAGCTCCGGGCTGGCCGCGCGGAAGGTGTTCGGGTCCTTCGAGAGATCGGAGAGCCGATCGAGGCCGAGCCAGTCCGACACGAACGCGCGCATGCCCTGCACGATCCGAGGATCCTCGAGCATGCGATCGACCTCCGTCGCGAGGTCGTCGCCGGCGAGCCGATCCTCCTCGGCCGCGAGCAGGAGCGCTTCGTCGGGGAGCGTGTCCCACAAGAAGAACGAGAGCCGCGACGCGAGCTCGAACGAGCTGAGCGCGCCGCCCTCCGGCGCGTCCTCGCCGAGCGCGGGGCGGTAGAGGAAGTCGGGCGACATCAAGATCGCGGCGAGCCCGTACTCGAGGCCGTCGTAGAAGTCGCCGAGGGTCGCGCCTGCGTTGACGGCGACCGCGACGAACGCCTGCACCTCGTCGTCGCTCACGGTGCGCCGGAACGCCCGGCGCATCAGCGGCCCCAGCACCTCGCTCGCGCAGACGGTGTCGCCGGGCGCGATCGGGGCACACGGCACCACGGCGTCGCGCACGGCCCCCTCTTCCATCACCTGCGCGGCGATCGCGTAGGCCGCCCCTTCGTAGCGCTCCACGCCGTAGCCCGAGATCGAGTGGGTCGCTGCGCCGAGCGCGACCGATCCCTCGGCGGCCAGGTCGTCGGGCAGGTCGCTCGGCACGACGATGCTCGCGCCGAACAGATCGCCGATCGCGTGGCGGTACTGGGCGGTGGTCAGGCGCGGCAAGCCACCGACGGACGGCATCACCTCACCGAAGCCGATCGGCTCACGCGGCGTGGCGACCGGCGTGTCGTCCGCGCACGCGACGCTCAGCAGAGCGAAGCCGAGCGCGAGCGTGCGTGTCGAGAGAGTGCGCTGGGGGTGATCGGGGAGCGAGCGGGACATCTTCCTCCGCGTCGACGAGCCGGGAGAGCGTACCCCATGTCGACGTTCGTTAGCGAGGCCCTCGCCATCGACCGCGACCTCAGTCGAGGATGATGACCTCACACGGGAACGTCGCGTTCAGCGTTCCACCGGCGGACTGCAGCTCCGAGCACGCCGAGCCGAGCAGCTCGATGTGGGTCTCGTCGACCGCGCGCCAGCCATCGGGGTCGTCGCAGGCGAGCTCGCGACCGTCGAGCGTGACGGTCCCGGTGCACGCGCGCTCGATGTCGAGGCGGCCCATCAGCTCGATGTTGCACGACGCGACGCTGCCGATGATCGACGTGAGCGCGGCGCCGAGCGTGGCGATGTCGGTCGCGATGTAGGGGCTCGCGCCGCTGGCGACGCCCTGCCCTGCGTTCGCGAGGTCGTTGAGGTGCGCCATCTCGGTGTCGGTGCCCACGCTGATCACGTACGTGCGGATGCCCGCCGTGAACGCAGACTGGATCGCAGCGATCGACTCGAGGCGACCGCCCGCGGTGTCGGTGCTGTTCTCGCACGTGTTCGGCTCACCATCGGTGGCGAGGATGAAGATGGTCGGCTCGTCGGGCGCGGACGCCGTGTACATCGCGACGTCGGCGAGGGTCGCGGAGATCGCGTCGCCCGTCGGAGTCGCGCCACCGGGGGTGAGCGCCGTGTAGACGCCGCGGATCGTCGTGTAGTTGTTGATCAGCGCGGGGACCTCGCCGCGCAGATCCGGACAGCCGGGGATGCCGGGCTCTTCGCGGTAGGTGACCAGGCCGAAGCGGACCGACGAGTCGAGGTCGTCGATGAAGCCGCCCGGGCCCGGATCGATCCCGATCAGCGCGTCGGAGAGCGCGTCCCAGCGGAACGGGTTGCTGCCGCCGGGCGGGAAGCGCTCCATCCCCATCGAGCCCGACTGATCGATGATGAGGATCACGTTCGGGGTGCTGCGCGTGGTCTCGACGCGCACGGACGCGCATGCACCGTCGGGGCTGGGCGTGTCGCGCGGCGGACCGTAGTCGGTGCCCGGCGCATCGGGCGGCTCGACGTCGCGACCGGCGTCGAGGATCGCGCCGCCGCAGCGTCCGTCGTCGCCGCAGGCGATCCCCGCACGACACGGGACCTCGTCCGAGCAGTCCGCCGTGCAGCGCAGATCCTCGGAGCAGTAGAGCCCCGTATTGCAGGGCGCGAGCACCGAGCACTCCGCGTTGCATCCCGCGGGGGCGCCGGCGCGACTGCAGGGGCCGCGCGTCACCATCGGATCGCAGCCCGCGCACAAGAACAAGAACGCACCGAGCGAGACACCCAGCGCCGAAGAAAGTCGAAGTCCGATCACAGCCACACCTCGTTGGCGCCATGATGCTGGACTTCAACGCGAATTACATCCCCTCGCGTGGCGTCGGACCGGAGCGACGTCGACCCGGCGAGCCGGGTCCCGTCGGAGGACGAAGCGTCAGGGGAGCTTGGCCACGACGACGTTGCCGTTGGCGGCCCCGGCGGCGATGCGTCCGTCTGGCGAGAACGCGATGGACTGCACCACGTCGCCCAGCTCGAGCGTGAGCACCGGCGTGGTGCTGCGACCGGGACGCCACAACAGCAGCTTGCCGTCGCGGCCGCCGCTGGCGAAGCGCTGATCCTTCGGGGCGCTCGCGATCACGGTGATCAGTCCCTCGTGCCCCTTGAGGATCTGCGGCGACGTGCCCTCCGGTCCCTTGCCCTTGAAGCTCCAGATCACGAGCTCGAAGCCGCCGCCGGTCGCGAGGTGATCGCCGTCTCGGCTCCAGCAGATCGCGCGCGGCTTGCTCGGATAGCCGCCCATCATCGAGTCCTTGCCGGAGTCGAGGCGCCAGAAGTGCACCGCCTCGTCCTGGCAGCCCGCGGCGACGAAGCGTCCCTGCGGCTGCCACGCGACCGAGATCACGCTGCTCTGCCACGGCAGCTCCTGGTGCTGCGCGTCCGTGGTCCATAGATCGACGCCGCCGTAGCGCGCGACGGCCACCGCGCCGCCATCCGCGCGGAACGACAGGCCCGACGCCGTGCTCGCGTGCGGCCCGACCTTGATGAGCTCGTTGCCCCCGCGGATCTGCCCGAGCCACACCAGCTTGCCCGCCGCGATCGCCACGCGCGCTCCATCCGGCGCGAACGCGACGTGCTCGATCCACGCGCCCTTCGTCTCCGCGCCGGTGTCGATGGTCTTGGTGCGCTGAAAGCTGCTCGTGTCGAAGAGCACGCTCTTTCCGTCCGCGCCGCCGGTCAGCACGTAGGTGCCCAGGGGATCGCCCGCCATCGTGAGCAGGCCGTCTTCGTGCAACAGCTCGCTGCGCTTGGTGGCGCCCGTCTCCGCGTCGAGCACCTCGACGGTTCCGTCCGCGCGACCGACCGCCAAGCCGCCCGCGACCCAGGCCAGGCCGAGCGCGGCCTCGCCGCCCTCCCGCACGAACGAGATGGGCGATGCGCCCTTGCCCTTGAACACGTCGAGCAAGCCCATGCTCAGCCCGCCACGCAGCTCTGAAGGCCCAGCTCGAGCTCGCGCCGATCGAGGTTCTTGCCGATGAATACCAGCTGGCTGATGCGCCGCTCGCCTTCCTTCCACGCCGCGTCCTCCGCGCCGTCGAGCAGCATGTGGACGCCCTGGATCACGTAGCGCGTCTCGCGCCCCTTCAGGCTGAGCACGCCCTTGAGGCGGTACACGTCCGGGCCGTGGGCCTGCACGTAGTCGCCGAGCCACGCGTTGGTCTTTCGGAGATCGAGCGGCTGATCGATCGTGAGGCCGACGCTGCTGACCTCGTCGTCGTGGGTGTGTCCGTCGGCCCAGGCGCGCTCCAGTGCGGGCGCGACGTGCTTGCCGCCGCTCGAGAGGTGCACGCACACCTCTTCGACCGCGTGCTGGGCGAAGACCGCGACCAGCGAGCCGGGCGCCACGTCGAGCGAGAGCTTCACGGCGTCGTGCCCGGTGGACACCGAGATGCGCTTGCCGAGCGGCGCCGCGCTGCCACTCGCGAGGGTCGCCGCGGGCTCGGCGAAGAGGCGCACCGCCTTCTCGGCCGCGTCGCGCAGGGTGGCGTCGTCCGCGCGCTCCAGCGGGAGCACCAGCACCTCGGCCTCCGCGTGATCGTGGTGGTGGTGCCCGTGATCGTGATCGTGATCGCCGTGATCGTGGTGGTGATGCTCGTGCTCGTGCTCGTGGTCGCCGCCGATCTCGAGCTGCGCGCCCTTCTGCATGGGGAACACGCCGGTCCACTCGAAGGGGTACTCGGGCACGAGGAAGGTCGGACGGATCGCGGTCGCACGCGCCAGGTCGTAGCCGCCCAGCTCGAGCAGCCGCGGGATCGGCACGTCGCACTTGGTCGCCCGCTCGATGCGCGCCAGCGCGTTGATCGAGCGGATGAGCGACTCGGTCTCGGCGAGCGACGCGGGCTCCACCAGATCCGACTTGTTGAGGAGCACGACGTCGGCGAACGCGACCTGCTCCCGCCACTCGGCCGAGCGCTCCTTCTGCTGGGCCGCGTGGCGCGCGTCGACGACGGTGACGATGCCGTCGATCTTGAAGTCGGCCTTGACCTCCTCGTCCATGAAGAACGTCTGCGCGACCGGGCCCGGATCGGCGAGGCCCGTCGTCTCGAGCACCACGTGATCGAACTTGCCCCGGCGCTTGGCGAGGTTGCCCAGGATGCGGATGAGATCGCCCCGCACGGTGCAGCAGATGCAGCCGTTGTTCATCTCGAAGACCTCTTCGTCGCTGCGCACGACGAGCGCCTGATCGATCCCGATCTCACCGAACTCGTTCTCGATGACCGCGATGCGGCGGCCATGCTGCTCGGTGAGGATGCGGTTGAGGAGCGTGGTCTTGCCGGCGCCGAGGAAGCCGGTGAGGACGGTGACGGGGATGCGGCGATCGGACATGGGGGCCGGACTCTTCGAGCCGACCTGCGCGCTGTCAACGGGCCTCCGCCGTGCGCCCACAACCTTGCGCACCGATGCAAAGGCGCGGCACCTTGCGCCTCGCTTGCTGGACTACGACCGCATCGAGGCGAGAGGCCTGACCAAGACCTGGGGGCCGACCCGGGCGCTGGCGGGCGTGGATCTCGATCTGCGCGCGGGGCGCTGCACCGCGATCGAGGGGCCGAACGGCGCGGGCAAGAGCACCCTGGTGGGCCTGCTCTCGCTGTTGTCGCGCCCCACCAAGGGCAAGCTCCGCTTCGGAGCGTTCGATGGAGAGCGACACGCGGCCGAGCTCCGCG
>CAYZQM010000011.1:29000-35224 GCA_964480175.1 uncultured Sandaracinaceae bacterium | reverse complement strand
CCGGCGCCGTGTACGAGATCAGCGACACGAGCGCGGCCGAGCTCCGCGCGAGCATCGGGGTCCTCGCGCATGCGCCGATGGTCTATCCGGATCTGACGGGGGTCGAGAGCCTCGCGCTCGCTGCCGAGCTCTACGGGGTCGAGGACGCCAGGGCGCGCATCGAGGCGCTCCGCGCGCGCTTCGAGATCGGTAGCTTCGCCGATCGCCCCACCCGCACGTACTCACGCGGCCAGCTCCAGCGCATCTCGCTCGCCCGCGCGCTCTTGCATCAGCCCCGCCTGCTCTTGCTCGACGAGCCTTCGACGGGCCTCGACGTGCGCGCGATCGAGCGGCTCGTGGAGGCAGTGAAGGCCGAGGTCGGGCGAGGCGCCATCGTCGTGCTGGTGACCCACGACCGCCCGCTCGCCGACGCCTGCGCCCAGGATCGGGTGATGCTCGAGCGCGGTCGACGCGCGGAGGTGCGCCCGTGAAGCGCCCGATCGGGCTCCTGCGCGGCGCGATGCTGGTGGCGCGCAAGGACCTCACCATCGAGCTGCGCGCGAGAGAGATCGTGGTGAGCACCTCGCTCTTCGCGCTCTTGGTCGCCGTGCTCACCTCGCTCGCCTTCTTCCTGGACGACACCTCGAGCGAGCGCTTGGCGCCCGGCGTGCTCTGGGTGGCGATCTCGTTCTCCGGCATCTTGGCCGTCGGCCGCACCTGGTCGCGCGAGCGCGATCAGGACGCGGTGCGCGCGCTCATGCTCGCGCCGATCCCCCGCGCGTCCATCTGGCTCGGCAAGGCGGTCGCGACGCTGGCGTTCTTGTTGATGGTCGAGGTGCTCTTGGTGCCGGTGGTCGGGGTGCTCTACCGAGCAGACTTGGCATCCGTCGCGCCCCAGCTCGTCGGGCTCTTGTTGCTCGGCACCATCGGCTTCGTCGCGCCCGGCACCTTGTTCGGCGCGATGAGCGTGCAGACGCGCGCGCGGGAGCTCGTGTTGTCCGTGGTGCTCTTTCCCTTGGTCGCGCCCGCGCTGCTCGGCGCAGTGGTGGGCACCCGCGAGCTGATGGGCGGCGCGCCGCTCGACGACATCCTCGCGTGGTACCGGGTGCTCTTCGCGTACGACGTCGTGGTGTGCACCGCAGGGCTGGTGCTCTTCGGTCCGCTCACCACCGAGTGAGGGCGACGAAGCGAACCCGCCGGGCACCTCGGCCCCGACGACCGCGGCGCCGAGGAGCGGTACGCTCGGGGCATGCGCATCCTCTACCTCCTCGCCCTCGCCTCCTTCTTCTTGGTCGGCTCCGCGAGCGCCCAGAGCGCGTGCCGTCCCGACGAGCTCCGGGTCGAAGCGCCGAGCGCGCCGGGCAGCGGCGCGCCGACCGCGACCTTGTTGATCGACTACCGGGGTGGCGAGGGCATGGCCGGGCCCGCTGCCGGCGTGTGCCTCGAGCGGGGCGGTCGCATCGAGCACATCCCGAGCGGCACCCGACGGGAGATCGCGGTGCCCGCCTCGAGCGCGCATCTGTTGCCGATGCAGGTCGGCGCGCGGCACCTCCACGTCTCGATGCCGGCCGGCGCACGCATCGAGCTTCGCGCCGCCGCGTGCGCGCCCTTCGTGATCGAGGGGCCCGACGTGGACACGCTCGGCGAGACGGGAGCCCACCGCGCGCCGGAGAGCCAGCTCTTCCTCGCCGCGACCGGGCGGCTGGTCCCCGCGCAGCAAGCGTTCTGCTCACCCACGCTGGTCGTCGCCGGGGATCGCGAGCACGCGTTCTATCTCCGCGGCGGCGAGACCTGGCGCATCGACGTGGTCGGCCACGACATCCGAGCGGCGCGCTTCGATCCGGCGTCGCTGCACCGCTGATCTCGGGTGGGTAGGCATCGATCCCCACGGTTGCGCAGGAATCCCCCGCGCTCGAGCCGCTCATCGTCAGCGCGGCCGCGAGCTAGAGCACAGGCGTGACCACCATCTCGAACCCGATCGAGACGCCCCCCTGGCTCGGGTCCGCGAGGTCGCTCGCGCCGAACGCCATCTCGTAGGAGAGGAACACGCCTGTCGCCAGATCGACCACACCGCGCACGTCGATCGTCGCGAGGACCGAATCGGTCGTCGATCGGGACGAGTGGGCGCTGATCACCGCTCGTCCGCCGGAGGCCTCCTCGAGCAAGTACTCGAGTTCGTCCGGGAACATCGGGTTTTCCCCTGCGAGCGCGAGTGCGGGCGGGGCCGTCCAGTGCTCGCCCACGCGGATCGGCGCCTCGGGGAACGTGACCAGCGTGGGATTGCCGAGGCGCTGGTGCGGCTCGGGCACCGAGCGGCCCAGCGCGTCGTAGCGCTCGATGCGCTCGGGCATCTCAGAGGTGGGGGCACCGAGCATGTCGGTGTTGGCCAGCCCGACGACACACCCCACGGACACCAGCTCGACGACGCCTGCCTCGACGCTCCTGACGGTCGTGGTGCACGACATCCCGCCGTCCATCGGCTCGCCCATCCCGAAGTCCATGTGGGTGCGGCCTTCCATCCGCCACGCCATTCCTGGCACCGGCGCGAAGCGGAGCAAGACGGGCTCGGGCGCCGCGACGTTCGCGGTGATCGATGCCGGCTCCCCGTTCGTTGCATGCGGCGCACTCGATCGAGGCGCGCCACCGCAGCCGCAAACGGTCGCCGCCACGAACATCGCGGCACCGAGCACCGCCCGCACGTTCCACGCATGCCCTGTCATCGAACAGCAGCGTAGCCCACGCGAACCCGACGACGGACACGAATGGCAGCGCGCCGCCCGCGATCTCTCGCGGGCGGCGCTCACCGTGTCGTCTGCAGACCGGCGGACCGGTCCTCCGCTCACGCGGCGTTCATCGCATCGTCGCCTTCGGGCTCTTCGATGAGCTCGGCCTTCGGCTCGGCCTCGAGCGCGTGCTCGCCGCTCTCGGTCGCCTCTTGGGCGACCGCCGGCGTGTCCTCATCCGGCGTGTCCTCGACGAAGACCACCTCGGCGTCGCTCACGTCGGCCTCGTCTGCGCTCGGCGCGGACGCGACCTTCGCCGCGCTCGCACCATCGCTGGACAAGAGCCCCTTCAGCTCGCTCACGATCGCCTCCGGCTTGATGCCGCCGAAGGCCATCAGCTCACGCAGCACCGGGTACGCGGCGCCCGCCTGCATCACCGTCGAGAGGATCGGGGACATGGCGCCCAGAGGTCCCGCTCCGAGGCTGCCGTTGCCACCCCCCGCGCCCGAGCCGCCGAAGCCGCCCGTGTGCAGGACCTTGATCTCGCTGATCTTCTGCGCGGGCGACATCAGCTCCTTGGTGACCGCAGGCAAGGTCCGGATCATCTCGAGCGCGACGTCACGCACCAAGAGCTCCTTGCTCACCGCGTTCTCCGCTTCGACCTGGTGCCGACGCGCGTCGGCCATCGCGGTCCCGCGCGCGGCCTCGGCCTCGGCCAGCGCACGCAGCGCCACGGCCTCTTGTTGTGCGGCCTCGGCGCGCGCGGCAGCCACGATGCGGTCCGCATCGGCCTGCGCTTGCGCCTCGGCCCGGCGACGGTTGGCCTGGGCATTCGCCGCGGCCTCGATCGCCATCGCCTCACCGCGCGCCTCGGCCGCGCGGGCCTCGGCGAGCTGACGCGCCTTGCTCGCTTCACCCTCGGCCAGCGCGTGCTGCACCGCGGCGCGGGCCTCGGCATCGAGCGTGGTGATCGCCTTGTCGCGCTCCGCCTTCGCGGTCGCCTCGACCGTGATGATCGTCTGCTTCGCGCGCTCCTCTTCCGCGATCGCCAGGGCCTTGGCGGCCGCGGCGTGCGCCGCTTCCTCCTCGGTCCGGGTGATGGCCACGAGCTTGGCCACGCGTGCGGTCTCGATGGTCTGCTCCTTGATGATCGTGGAGGCCTCGATGACCTTCATCCGCTCGATCTCCGCGGCCTCGAGCGCCTTCTGACGCTCGATCTCCGCGGTGCGGATGTCCTTGCCCTTCTGGATCTCCGCCGCCGCGGTCGCGGCCTCGGAGACGATCTGGGCCTCGCGCTCGCGCCGGACCTTCTCGGCCTGCGCGATCGCGATCGCCTGCTCTTGCATGATGCGACCACGCTCGACCGCGGCCTGCTTGTCGTAGGCCGCGAGCTCACGGGTCTGCTCCTGGGTGAAGACCGCGCGCGCCGTCTCCGCCTCCTGAAGGGCCGCGTACTCACTGACCCGCCGCGCCTGATCGGCCTCGGCCTGCTTCTGCTGCTGCTCCAGCTCGAGCTGCCGCATGCGGGCCGCGACGTTCTGCGCGTGGATCAGGTTCTCCTTGTCCTTCTGGATCTGGTTGGTCTTCTCGCGGTTGGTGCTCACCGACTCGGTGATCGCGCGCAGGCCCTCGGCGTCGAAGACGTCCGTGGGATCGAGCTCGGTCACCTGCAACATCGAGAGCGACGTGACGGACACGTTCTCGAGCGTCAGGCCGTTCTTCTTGAGCTCCTCGGAGAGCGCCGCCTGGATCATCTCGGCGAACTCCTTGCGCTGCGCGTGCAGGCTCATGAACGTCTGGTTCGCCGACACGCTGCGCAGCGCGTCGGTGAGCTTGCCCTCGATGAGCTCGGCGATCGCCTGCTCGTCGAGGTTGCGCTCGCCGAAGCTCCGCGCGGCGGCCAGCACGTCGTCCGCGATCGGCTCGACCTTGATGTAGAGCTCGGTCGCGACGTTCGCCTTGATCTTGTCCGCGGTGACGAGCGCGTTCTTGCCGGCGCGCTCCACCGAGAGCTTCACGGAGCGAAGCGAGACCCGCAGGAGCTGATGGAGGATGGGATAGACCATCACACCACCGCCGAGCACCACGCGGTTGCCACCGTGGCCGGTGCGCACCAGCGCTTCGTCCGCGCCGCAGCGACGGTAGAAGCGCGAGACGGTCGCGCCGATCAGCGCGAGCACGAAGACCGCCATCGCGATCGACAGCGCGAGCACCGAGGCATGGGTGGAGAGGCCTGACAACATGACGTTCCTTTCGTTGGCTCCTGTGCGGAGCCCTGGTCGTGAGAGCACGCCCAGGTGGCGCGCGCGGGCACGAGGCACGCACGCGTCACCCGATCGCGATCGGGTTCGGACAGAAGCTACGGAGCGCTGGAGCGCAGGGTCAGCGGCGCGACGCGAGGGATGCCGCGCTCGTCGAGCTCGGTGACGACGATCTCGTCGCCCTCACGCGCGGCGGCGCTCCCCTCGGCGAGCTTGACGATCACCCGCAGCTGATGGCCGCTGTGATCCTTGATGCGGACCTCGCCGAACTCGGCGCTGACGCCCGTGGAGATCACCGTGCCGATGCGCCCGACGAGGCTCTTGCGCTCGGGCGCCGCGTTCTGGTGGTCGTCGAGGATCGGCGCGAGCAAGCGGGTCACGACTCGTGATGCCAGCCAGCCGGCGACGACGCCCACAGGGAGGGTCCACGCGAGCGTGAGCAGCGGGAGCGACGGAGCCTCGCCGTGGGTCAGCGCGTTGAGCGCGAAGCCCGTGAGGGAGAACGCGATCGCGGCGATCGGTCCGCGGACCGTGAGCGGCAGCTTCAACAGCGGCGCCACATGGTGCTCGGCGTCGTCGCCATCCGCGTCGGACTCCGCGTCCGCATCCGCATCCGCATCCGCGTCGGCGTCCGCATCGCCATCACCGTCGGCGTCCGCCTCGCCCAGCATCCCCATCGCGCCGCTCCACTGGAGGAGCACGAAGAGCACGCTGACTCCGAGCGCGAACACGAACGGCAGGTTCGCGCCCGACAGGAAGAAGTGGATGACCGACATGACGACCCGACACGCTCGCACCGCGAGCGAAGGGGGCGCTCCACCACGGAGCTCGCCCGATGTCCGAGCGCTGCCACCGCATCGCGCTCCGGAGTGGCGAATCAACCGCTACGAGGTAGCGCTATTCCGTCGGGGCTTCCGGAATCGTTGCGGGCGCAGTCGATTCTGGGACGCCGAGCAAGCGCCACGAGTAGCGACGGGTGACGCGAGGGCGACCGAGATCCTCGTCGGGCTCGATCGACTCACCGCCCGGCGCGACCTCTTCGTCGTCGACCGCGGTGTCGTACTCGTCGACGTCGCCGTCGCCTTCGTCCTCGACGGGGATCTCCGGGTAGAGCGCGAGCGCCTCGCTCGTCATCGACGCCGCGATCGGGAGGTCGTCGGGCGCCGACACGCGCCGCCCTTCGCGCCGGCAGTGCCGATGCGACCTTCGCTCGCGACGACGGCACATGCGGGGCCACGCACGCTCGAGGTTGCCGTAGCGC
>CAYZQM010000011.1:14475-28990 GCA_964480175.1 uncultured Sandaracinaceae bacterium | reverse complement strand
TCAACCGCATGACGACGAGCCTCGCCAAGGCGATGCAGCTGCTGCGCGCGAAGAAGTAGCGCGCGGCGCGTCCGGGGGAGGACCAGTCGACCCACTGCGCCGCGCTCGCGCGGACATCCACGTGCACGAAGCTGCTCCGCGGATAGAAGCCGCAGCCGGTGTTCGGCAGCGTCCTGCAGTAGTCCCAGACCGATCGCATCGCGACGCCGCGCACCCGGATGTCCGTCGCTTGCCCGCGGGTGTGACGCGAGCTCTCGCGGGTGTAGCCGCCCGCCTCGCGCCGCCCGCTCACGATGGTGATCTCCGCGCCCCCGAAGTGATCCGAGATCGCCGCGAGCAGCGCGACGAGCCGAGGATGCGGCAGCTCGGCGGCGTCCTCGTCGTGGCGGCGCATCAGCTCGGAGAGCGCGGTGACGCCTTCGCCCGTCACCCGCCGCTCCTCGTCGAGCAGCGTCACCCGCCTGGCTTCGTCGCGGCGCCGCAGCGACACCACGCCGGGCTCCTCGGGCGGGCCGTAGTCGTGCGGCGCGGCGCTCGCGGCGGACTCGTAGCCAGGCAACACCAAGCGCATCCCGACCCGCAGCGTGCTGCGCTCTCGCAAGCGATTGAGGCGCCTGAGCTCGGCGATGTCGCAGCCGTGATCGCGCGCGATCTCCGAGAGCGTCTGCCCCGGTCGCACGTACGTCGTGTGCGCCGCCGGGATGGTGAGGGTCTGCCCGACACGCAACGTGGCGGTCGGCCGCAGCCCGCTCGCGAGGGCCAGATCCCACACGTCGACGTGGTAGCGCCGCGCGATGAGCGCCATCGTCTGGCCCGAGCGCACGACGTGCTCGCGCTGCGCGCTCACCGGCGCCGCGAGGGCGAGCGCCCCGAGGAGCGCGAGCACGAACGTGATCGCGAACGCAGGCCCCGGAACGCGGCGGGCGCGAGAGGGCGCACGGCGTGCGACCGTGGCTCCCCCGCGTTCGTCGTTGCTCGTCGGAGAGACCATGAGCGGCGCCAGTGTTCGAGGCCGCGAGCGTTCGATCAAGCGTGGCCCCGACATTCGGGCGCTCGCGCCCGATCCGCCACCGGCTTTTTTGACGACGTCCGCGGGGCCTTGCGACGATCCGGCGATGGCGTTTCGTGTGCCGCTCGTATGCCTTCTCTCCGTCGCTGGCCTCGGCTGTGCGAGCGCGCCGACCGTCCCTGCGCCCGAGCCCCGCGCTGCGAGCGCGACCGTGGGCGGGGAGGACGCGCTGAGCAGCCTCCGCGACGAGAACGCCACGCTCACGAGCCGCGTGGAGACCCTGGAGGCGCGCCTCTTGGCGCTCGAGGTCCAGAACGACGAGCTGCGCACGCTGCTCGATCGCAGCGAGCGCGCGAGCGTGCGCATCGGCGATCGTCCGCGGGCCCGCGGCGAAGAGCCGGACCTGACGGTGCACCCCGATCCGTACGCATCCGAGCACGCGATGGCCGACGAGCCGGAGGAAGCGCCCGCGCCGCGCGGGAGCCGCCCGCTGCTCACGCTCAGCGGTCCGCCGCCCGCGCCTCCTGCGACGGATCGTCCTGCGCTCGCGGCGACGGGCACCACGCTGCCGGGCCCCGCGGCGCCGGCGGTCGCGCTGCCGCCGCCCTCGGGCGCGCTCGGTCGCCTCTTGGTCACCGGGAGCGCGAGCGACGTGCCCGCGATCCCGAGCTCGCCCGTCACGGTGCTGTCCGGTGCGCCGACGGAGACCGATCACGTCGCGGCCGAGTACCAGAGCGCGCTGCGCCTGCTCTCGGCGCGCGATCTGGCGGGCGCGCTGAGCGCGCTCGAGCGCTTCGCCGCGGCCCACCCCGAGCACCCGTACGCCGACAACGCCCACTACTTCCGGGGCGAGATCTTCTACGCGCAGCGCGACTACCGATCGGCGATCGCCGAGCTCGAGCTCTTGGTGAGCCGCTACCCGACGGGCGGCCGCGTCGCCGATGCGTTGCTGCGGATCGGCACGTGCTGGGAGCGCCTCGGCGACGCTGCGCGCGCCGCCCACTACTTCGAACGGGTGCGCACCGAGCACCCCGACAGCGCGGCGGCCCGGATGGCCGAGCGAGAGGACACGTGATGCGCATCGACTTTACGACCCTGGGCTGCGGCTTCTCGCTCGCCTTGCTCTCGCTCTTCGCGCAGGCGCCCGCGCTCGCGCAGAGCGACTCGTTCACCGACACCGGCGGCGACGACGATGGGCCCTACGGGACCGATGTCGCGCACGCGCGGGTGCGGCTCGCGGGCAGCGGCGCGCGCAGTGTCCCGCCGACCCATCGCGTGGTTCGGGGAGACACGCTCTGGGACATCACGGGTCGCTACTACGGCAACCCCTGGGAGTGGCCGCGCGTGTGGTCGTACAACCCCGAGGTCACGAACCCGCACTGGATCTACCCCGACGACGTCCTGCGGCTGTTGCCCAGCGGCACGACCGCGCCGGTGGTCACCAGCTCCGGCGTGCGCGTCGTGGCGCGCGGACGGCGGGGCGACGACGCCGTGTATCTCCGCGAGCAGGGCTACCTCGACGAAGAAGCGCTGCGCACGTCGGGGGAGATCATCGGATCGCCCACCGACCACATGCTGCTCTCGCCCTACGACCAGGTGTACGTGCACTTCTCCGAGCTGGAGGACGGTCGCGCCCCGACCGGCGAGTACACCATCTTCCGTGAGCTCGCCGAGGGCGAGGCGACGGACCGCGAGGCGGGCGACGAAGGCACGCTGGTGCGCATCCTCGGCGCGGTGCACATCGACACGTGGGATCCCGAGCGCGAGACGGCGCGCGCCACGATCACCGAGGCCCTCGATCCGATCGAGCGGGGCTACCGCATCGCGGCGATCCCGCGGCGCTTCGCGGTGGTGCCCCCGACGGTCGCGGACCGCGACGTCGAGACCGAGGTCGTCGCGTCGCTCCGCCCCTCGCTCTTGATCGGCGCCGAGCAGATCGTCTTCGTGCCCGTGGGCTCCGAAGAAGGCGTTCGCGACGGCAATCGGTTCTTCATCATGCGGCGCGGCGACGAGTTCCGACGCTCGATCGAGTTCAGCGACGGCCACGAGACCGGCGGCTCGATCGCCCTGCCCTCCGCGCCCGAAGAGTGGCCCGACGAGGTGATCGCCGAGGGTCGCGTCGTGGCGCTCAGGCCGCACAGCGCGGGCCTCTTCATCACCCGCTCGACCCGCGTCGTCGAGCGCGGTGATCGCGCCGAGCTGCGCCGCGGCTACTGACGACCGGCGCTCGTGAGCAGCGCGCGCAGCGCGGCGATCACGCCCGCGCGCAGCGCGTCCGCTCGGCGACCGGTCTCATCGAGCGGCCCCTCGAGGATGAGCAGGGCTGCGCCGTGCACCATCGACCAGCAGGTCGCCGACAGCGCGTCGGTGTCCACGAGCCCGGGGCGCAGCGTGGCGGCCACGTGCGCCACCGCCTCGAGCAGCACCGCGTACGATCCCTCCGGCTCGCAGTCGGGCGGCAAGTCCGCCGGGCTCACGAGACCGGGGCTGAACATCAGCCGGTACTCGGTCGGGTGCGCGAGCGCGAAGCCCAGGTACGCATCGCCGATCGCCGAGAGGCGGTCGATCGCGGTGTGCTCGGCCGGCAGGGCAGCGAGCGCCGCCTGCATCGCGTCCATCAGGCCCGAGAACCCGCGCGCCGCGATCGCGCCGAGCAGCTGCGACTTGCTGCCGAAGTGGTGGTAGGGCGCGGCCGGGCTCACGCCGGTCTGCTGGGCGACCTCGCGAAGGCTCAGCGCCTCGACGCCGCGCTCTGCGATCAACGCGACGCTCGCCTCGAGCAACGCACGGCGCAGATCCCCGTGGTGGTACTGCTTCTTGGACGGGCGCTTCGACGGCTTGGGCACGGCGGGAGCCTAGGGCACGGCGCGCGTCCATCCAAGCACCGAACAGATCGAACTTGACGGCGCTCAGATAGCGGACTAAACACTGCTCATTTCACGGGCCGACGCGGCATCTCGCCGCGCATGGACCCGTGCGTTCAGGAGCCCGCATGACCGCGCTCGCGACGAGTCCGACCACCGACCTCGAGGACGCCGCTCAGTCCGAGGGGGCGCTGCTTCCACTGCATCGACGCGCTCCGTTCCGCAGTCGCGCCGAGGACGGCCCCCTCGACGTGGACGCGACGCTGGAGGGGACGCTCCCTTCGTGGCTTCGAGGCGACCTGGTGCGCACGGCCCCCGCGGTGTTCGAGCGCACCGGATCGCGGGGTCGCTTCGCAGCGGCGCACTGGTTCGATGCGCTCGGCCTGCTCTACGGCTTCTACCTCCGCGACGGCGGGGTGCGCTTCCGGCAGCGCCTGATGGAGAGTGACGTCGAGCGCGCCGCCCGCGATGGCGGCATGCCGACGGCGTCGTTCGGGAGCCCGATCGTGCGCGGATTCTGGAGGCGCCTCTTCGCCCCGATCCCGACGGTCACCGACAACACCAACGTGAACGTCGTACCGCTCGGCGATCAGCTCGTCGCGCTCACGGAGAGCCCGCACCAGTGGGCCGTCGACCGAGACAGCCTCTCGCTCACGGCGCGGGTGAGCCACGACGATCGCCACGGCGCGCTCACGATGATCGCGCACCCCCACTTCGACTTCGAGCGCGGCAAGGTGGTGAGCATGGCCACCGAGCTCGGCGCGCAACACGCGCTGGTCGTCTACGAGCACGCGCCGAACGAGCGCGCGCGTCGCATCGTCGGCAAGGTGAAGCTGAAGCGTCTGCCGTATGTGCACGCGTTCGGCCTCACGCCCAAGCACGCGGTGCTCATCGGTCATCCCTTCGACATCCACGGGCTCTCGATGCTCTGGAGCAACCGAGGCTTCGTCGATCACTTCCGCTACCGCCCCGAGCAAGGCACGACGCTGTGGCTCATGGACCGCGCGACCGGCGCGGTGCGCACCCACCTCGCGCCGCCCGGCTTCGCGTTCCACGTCGTGAACGCGTTCGAGGACGGCGAGCGCACGGTGCTCGACGTCGCGCTTCATCCCGACGCGTCCGTCGTCGACTCGTTCCGCATCGAGCCCATGCAGCGGCGTGGTCTGTCACCGCTCGCGCCCTCGATCGTCCGCTACACGATGACGCCCCACCGCGAGCACGCCGAGGTCGACGTGCTGCTGCAGGACGGCTTCGAGTTCCCCTCGGTGAGCTACCGAAAGAGGAACGGGCAGCGGCACCAGCTCGCCTGGGGCGCGCGCATCGAAGCGGGTGGCGCGAGCGAGGTGATCCGGCTGGACGCGAGCGGAGGGGTGCGTCGCTTCGTCGATCCCGACTTCACGTTCGGAGAGCCCGTCTTCGTCGCCCAGCCCAACACCAGCGACGAGGGCGCCGGCGTCTTGCTCACGGTGGGCAGCCACCGCACCCAGGAGCGCTCGCAGCTGGTGGTGATCGACGCGGAGACGATGTCGCCCATCGCCCGCGCCGAGGTGCCGCTACCCATCCCGCTCGGGTTCCACGGCAGCTTCGTTCGGCACTGACGGGAGCTCGATCGCGCGCAAGAACTGGAGCACGGCGTCGCGCTCGTGCACCACGGGCGCCGGCGGCAGCGCGCGCAAGAAGACCTTGCCGTAGCCCTTGGTGCGGATGCGTGCGTCGAGCACCGCGACCACACCGCGATCGTCGTGGCTCCGGAGCAAGCGACCGAAGCCCTGCTTGAGCGCGAGCGCGGCAGCGGGCACGAGATACTCCATGAACGGCGCGCGCCCCTCTTCCTCGAGCTTGCGCGAGCGCGCCGCGATCAGCGGATCGGTCGGCACGTCGAAGGGGAGCCGATCGATCACCACGAGGCGGAGCGCGAGCCCCGGGACGTCCACGCCTTCCCAGAAGCTCTGCGTCGCGAAGAGCACGGCGTCGTGCCGCGCGCGGAAACGATCGAGCAGCTCGCCTTTGGGCAGGTCCCCCTGCTTGAGGACGAGCCGCCCTTGCGCAGTGAGGCGCACCGCGAGCGCGCGGTGCAGCGCGTTCATGTTGCGGATCGACGTCGACAGCACGAACGCGCCGCCGCGCGACGCGGTCAGGAGCGCCTCGGTCTCGCGCACCGACTCGTCGAGGTGCGCCGCCTCGCGGGGATCGGAGAGCAGCGGCAAGTAGAGGCGCGCGACGTTCTCCCAGTCGAAGGGCGAAGGAAAGATCGCCTCGTCGATCTCGCCCTCGATGCCCAGACGCGCGCGGAGAAAGCCGAAGCTGCCGTCGGTGCCCAGGGTCGCGCTGGTGAGCACGACCGCGCGGGTCGGACGCAGCACCTCGTCGCGAAAGACGCTCGCGACATCCACGGGGCTCGCGCCGATCGCGGCGCGACCGCCGCGTCCTTCCGCCCAACCCACCAGCGTGCGCGCGGGATCGGCCAGCACCCCGACGTCCCCCCGCGCGCGCTCGGCGCGCCGCGCGATCTGCGCGACGCCCTCCCCCGCCTCGCGGTGCCCGTGCGCGTGCTCGGCGATCGCCTCGAGCGCCGCGTCGAGATCGAAGAGGCGATCGAGCAGCTCGCCCGACGCGAGCGCGGTCTCCAGCGACACCCGCGCATCGCCGCCCTCGGTGCGCGGCAGGCGATCGAAGAGGGCCTCGGCGCGGTTGCGCATGCTGGCGCTCAGCCGGCCGATGTCCGCCCCGACGCCCGCGTGCACCAGCGCGCGCTCCGCGTCGCGCGCCAGCGTGTCGAGGCGCCCGAGCGTGAGGTGCACCCCGAAGAACTGGGTGAGCACGTCCTCGAGCTGGTGCGCCTCGTCGAAGATCACGGCGTCGTGCGGCGGCAGCACGCCGACGTCGACCCCGCTGCGGCGTCCCTCCGCGCGCAGCGCGAGATCCGCGAAGTAGAGGTGGTGGTTCACGACCACGATCTGCGCCTCGCTCGCGCGCTTGCGGGCCAGCGTCACGAAGCACTCTTGATGAAAGCGGCAGCGCGGACCGATGCGCGTCTCGCTCCCCGATCGCACCGCTTCCCACGCAGGGTGATCCTCGCGCAGCCCCGAGAGATCCGCGTGATCGCCGGAGCTCGTGGCCTCGGCCCACGCGCGGATGCGCGGCAACGCGCTGGCGAGCGCCGCGTCGCTCACGGAGCTCGCCGAGTAGCTCGCGTCGCTCAGCCGACGCCGGCACAAGTAGTTGGGCAGACCCTTGAGCACGGCGACGTCCAGCGATCGGCCGAACGCGCGCTCGAGCAGCGGCACGTCCTTGTTCAGCAGCTGGTCTTGCAGCGTGCGGGTCCCCGTCGAGACGATCACCCGCCGGTGCGACAGGATCGCGGGCACGAGGTACGCGAACGTCTTGCCGGTGCCCGTGCCCGCCTCGATCAGCGCGGCGCCGCCGTGGCCGAGCACGTTCTCGATCAGCTCGCCCATCGCGATCTGCGCCTCGCGCGGCTGAAAGCCCGGCAGCGCATCGGCGAGCAGCCCTCCGGCGCCCAGCACGCCGCGCGTGCTCAACCGAGACTCCGACGGCTGCTGCGCGACACCGCGCGATGGTGATCCACGCCTGGGACGCTTTCAACGCGGGGGCGAGGGCGCGAGATGTTGGCTCGACCGAAGGCCCGGCCGTGTAGGATCCGCGCCGCGCATGCTGGCCCTTCGGCTCTACGTCTTTCTGGGAGCGTTCCTCCTCTTCACGCTCGAGCCGCTCGTCGGCCGCCTCTTGCTCCCCGAGTTCGGCGGCGCGTTCCACGTGTGGACGACGTCGCTGATGTTCTTTCAGGCGCTGCTCTTTCTGGCCTACGCCTGGGCGCACCTGGTGGCGCCCCGCATCGGTCGGGTGCACGCGATCCTCTGGCTCCTGCCGCTCCTGGTGTTGCCGCCCGGTCAGGGCGAGATCACCGGCGAGCACGACGTGCTGGCGCTCTTGTGGGCGCTGGTTCGATCCTGCGCCCTGCCCTTCGTCGCGCTCGCGACCACCAGCGTCACGGCGCAGGCGTGGCTCGCGCGCTCGAGCCTCCCCGGCAAGGAGAGCCCGTACTTCTTGTACGCGCTCTCGAACGTGGGCTCGCTCGCCGCGCTGGTGCTCTACGCGCTGGTGATCGAGCCGCTGGTGGGGCTCTCGATCCAGCGGGTGGTCTGGAGCGTCGCCTTCGGTGTCTGGGTGCTCTCGGGCGTGCTCGCCTGGCGCGCGACGACGCCGAGCGCCGGCAAGCTGCCGACCAAGGAGGTCGAAGCCGACCCCGAGGCCCGCCCCACGCAGGACGCCGAGCCGCGACCGAGCGGCGCGACGATCGCGTATTGGATCGTGCTCTCGGCGTGTCCCTCCGCGCTCTTGATGGCGGTCACCAACCTGATCGCGATCGACGCCGGCAACGTGCCGCTGGTGTGGGTGGTGCCGCTCGCGCTCTACTTGCTCACGTTCGTGTGGGCGTTCGGCGATCCGCCGCCCGGGCAAGCGACGCGCGTTCCCCCGGCGGTGCTGCGCATCTGGCCGCACTTCGCGGCGGTCGGCCTCTTCTTCTGGAGCGGCGCGGACACGGGCTCGACGTGGATGGAGATCCTGCTGCACGCCGGGATCTTCTTCGTGATCACGCTCGCGGCGCACACCGAGCTGTATCGAGTTCGCCCCGCCGCCCAGCACCTCACGCTCTTCTATCTGGTGATGTCGTTCGGTGGCTGGGTGGGCGGCGCGTTCGTGGCGCTCGTCGCGCCCACGCTCTTCACGCGCCTGCTCGAGTACCCGCTCTCGGTCATCGCGCTCGGTCTCGCGATGCTGAGCTGGCGAGCGACGGACCTGAAGCGCTGGATCCAGACCCCGGGGGTACGTGCGATCGCGATCTCGCTCGTCGTCCTGATCGGCGTCATCGCGTTCCAGGTCGCACGCGGCGTGACCCGCGGTAGCGGAAGCGATCGCGTCGTCGCGACCGATCGGTCCTTCTACGGCATCTACCAGGTGCTCGAGACCCGCCGCGGCGGCGCGCTGATGCGCGATCTGGTGAGCGGCACCACCTGCCACGGCCGCCAGTTCATGGACGCGCCCGGGCGCGCCGAGCCACTCAGCTACTACCACCGCGAGGGCCCGCTGGGCGACGTGATGCGCGCGCTGCGCACCGATCGCGCGGGCGCGCCGCTCACCATCGGCGCCGTCGGCCTGGGGGTCGGCGCCGCGGCCGCGTACGTCGAGCCCGCCGATCGCATGACGTTCTACGAGATCGACGCCGCCGACGTCGCGTTCGCCGAGCGCTACTTCCACTACCTCGAAGACGCGCGCGGCGAGGTCGACACCGTGGTGGGCGATGCCCGGGTGCGCCTGCGCGAGCTCGAACACTCGCCCGAGTGGGATCTGCTCTTGGTCGACGCGTTCGCGGGCGACGCGATCCCCACCCACCTGGTCACGCTCGAGGCGGTCGAGCTCGATCGCTCGCTGGTCCGCAGCGACGGCTACCTCCTCTTCCACATCTCGAACCGCTACTACGATCTCCTGCCGGTGCTCGCGCGCATCGCGAGCGAGCTCGACGTCCCGGCGGCGTTCGAGCGCGACCTCAACGACCTCGCGGTGGGACAGGATCCCGCCGTGTACTTCCTCTTCGCGCCCAGCGACGCCGCGATCGATCCGCTCCTGGCCGAGGGCTGGGTGCGCGTGAGCCCCGAGCTGGGCCGCGACGCGTGGCTCTGGACCGACGATCACGTCAACACCCTGGCCGCGCTCTTGCCCGACTGGCAGTAGGGCGCTCGACAGCGCACCCTCGACCGATGGATGGGATGAAGCACTGGCAATTCACGGACCCCTACAACTGGTGTGACTCACGCTGCGAGCGCTGCGTGGTCGAGCCCCGCTGCAAGCTCAGCAATCGCCTCAAGGGACGGCGCTGGGTGCACGAGATGCGGGGCGAAGATCCCGACAGCCCCGAGGCGCACGTCGAAGACATGATGGAGGATCTCGAGAGCGCCCAGCGGATGCTCGAGCAGATGATCGAGGAGGAGGGCATCGACCTGAACGCGGAGATGCGCAAGCCGAACACGAACCCCGTGAGCGTCCCCGCGCTCCGCTTGCAGGAGGCGAGCACCCGCCTCATCCGCGCGATCGGCCGCGAGGGCGCGCCCGAGCTGTCGAATCCCTCTGTGCTCCTGCACATGAAGCTCTCGAACCTCGCGTGCCGCGTCGAGCACACGCGACGCGACGACCCGGAAGAGGAAGCGATGCAGCTGGCGGACGGCACCGCGCCGATGTTCTTCTTGGTGGAGCGCCTTCGCGCCGACATCGACGCGGCCATCGTCGCCGACGCTCGGCCCGCCGTGCTCGCGGCCGTCGCGGACATCGATCGCTACCTCGCGATGATCGCGCCGTCGGTCGAGCCCTACCGCGTCGAGCTGGCAGAGCGGATCGCGAACGACGAAGCGCCGCCGCCCTTCATCGTCCTGCCGCACCCGCTGCCGAGCGTGGACGAGCCCGCGGCGAACGACCCTGCTTGAACGACCCTGCTCGAACGACCCTGCTCGAACGAGGCGCGGGATCGGTGATCAGCCCTCGGCGTTCGCGAGGCTCACCTGCTCGTTGAGCGTGATGTAGTCGAAGAGCACCCCGAGCCCGAAGACGCCGCCGGTGCACAGCCAGAGGAGCCCGGTCCACGGCTGCCGTAGGTAGAAGCGGTGCAAGCCCAGGATGCCGCCGAACGTGAGCAGCACCCAGCTCACGTCGTACGAGTAGGGACCATCGTGGTAGCGGTCGGCCGCGTCCCGACGCAGCCACGGCATGAGGAAGAAGTCCGCGAGCCACCCGATCCCGAGCAGCCCCAGCGTGAAGAAGTAGATCGTCCCCGAGACCCGACGCCCGTAGTAGAAGCGGTGCGCGCCGAAGAAGCCGAAGAGCCAGAGCACGTAGCCCAACAGAAGCCCGTGGCTTCGCTCGTTCTTCGGCGTCTCGGGCTGGTAGCGAGACGACGGATACGCGGAGCGGGGCATCTCGGTTCGGGACATGGGCCGTTGAACGCACGGGCGCCGGACTTCATTCGGCGCTTCGCGTGACCGGTCCTCAGCGCTGGCGGGCCCTGAGCTCGGCCGCTGCGCGCGGAAAGCCGATGATGCTGAGCGGCTCGCCCTCGGGCCGGAGCACGAGCTCGCTGCCGAGGCGCACGTCGCGCACTTGGTGCGGTCCGTCCACCCACAGCTTCGCGTCGCGCACCTTGCTGATCAGCGTGAGCCGATCGCCGCCACCCAAGAGCCCTCGGGTGAGCGCGGGCTTCTTGCCGAACGCCCAGTACGGCTCGCGCACGATCCACTGCACCTTCTTGCTGCGCACCGGCAGCACCTCGCCGCCTGCGCTGCGCTGCGCTGCGGTGCTGCCCGCAGTCGGACCCGCCCACAGCCCGCTCGACTTGAGCTCTTCCTCGCGGACCTTGCCGGTGTGGCTCTCGATCCGGAGGATGAAGCGCGTGGTCGCGGCAGGGCTCGCGTGCGCGAGGAGCACGTCGTTCAGCACCCGCCTCGAGATGATCTCGTCGTCGAGCTCCACCTGCATGCGCGCCAGATGCGTGACGGGCAGCTCGCCCTTGAGCGCGCGCGCCAAGATCGCCCGCACCCGCCCCTTCTTGCCCGCGCAGAAGTGACCGACGCTGTCCTTCGGCGCGGAGTTGATCGCGATCACCTTCGTGCCCTCGCCGAGCCAGCGGGCCGCCCAGAGCAGCGTGCCGTCGCCCCCGACGGTCACCACCAGATCGAAGTCGCCGACCAGCCCCTCGTCGCCCCGAAAGCGGAAGGTCGCGCGCGCGCCCAGCGACTCGAGCGCGAGCCGCGTCTCCTCCAGCGTCTCGGTGTGCGCGTGGTGCGCGGCCTCGAGGCGCTCGACCGCGTCGTGCCCCTCGGCGATGAGCTCGAGGAAGCGCGCGTTCTTCCGCTCGATCACGTTCGTCTGCCACGCCGACTTCTTGTACACGACGAGCACCCGAGGGGTGCCCGGAGCCACGTGCGCGGGAGCGTGGGAGACCATGCGGAGCGGTCAGCCCTTCAGCTGATCGATCAAGCGACGCACGCCGATCTCGGTCTTGATGTCCTCGACGCGACCATCGCGACAAGCGGCGAGCGCCTCGTCGATCGGGACGAACGCCACGCGGGCGCGCTCCTCGACGGGTGAGCCGTCCATCGTCGCGGCGCCGATGGCGCTGGGATCGACCTCGGCGGCGTAGAAGTGGAGCTTCTCGGCGACGAGGCCCGGCGAGAGGAAGACCGCGGGCCCGAGCTTGGTGAACGCCTCTGGCGCGACCTCGAGCCCGACCTCCTCTTGGGTCTCGCGCGCGGCGCAGCTGCGCAACCCCTCTTCGCCTTCCTCGTCCTGCTCGACGAGGCCCGCAGGGATCTCGAAGAGCGTCGGGTCGGCGGCGGTCTCCTTCACGGGGAGCGCGTAGTCGGGGCGCAGCGCCAGCGGGGGACGGATCGAGCTGCGCAGGCAGACGCGAACCGGCGCCGCCGTGTAGAGGACGATGCCGACGGCGTCCATCGCGTCGCGCTCGGCGCAGTCGTAGCGGTACTCGCGGCTCTGCGCGCCACCTTCGTAGTGGTTCTTGAGCACCAGCCGCCGCACCCGGATGAAGCCCTCGTCCGAGCGCATCGCGTCCGACAGGTCGCTCACGACCTCGATCTTCACCTGCGGCTTCTCCGCGCTCCAACGCTCGCTCATGCTCACTCCTCCAGATCGACGCTCGCGACGGGGTGCCCCCACGCGAGCGAGAGGCCGGGCACGACGGCCCACGTCTCGCCTGCGCCGAGGATGCCCCAGACCTCGAGCTCGGCGCCGACGCTCACGCTCGGCGAGATCGAAAAGCCCACCCCCAAGCCGCCTCCGAAGAAGCCGCCGACGGTCAGCTTGGCGTCCTGGGTGCTGCCGCCCCACATGCCGCCACGCCCCAGCACGGTGAAGCGCACGTCGTCGCCGAACACGAGCGCCAGCGACGCACCCGCGGGCATCATCACGCGGTTGCGCTCGTCCCGCTCCGCGACGATGGCGCCGACGCCGACGAAGCCGCCGATGCGCAGCACGTCGAACGGCGCCCACACGTCGAGAAGCGCCACCCCGCCCACGTCACCGTCGGCGACCACCACTGCGCCCGTGAGCGAGCCAGCCACGTCGTCGGCCCGCGCCGCGCGCGCCGGGAGGCAAGCGAGCGCGCCGGCCATCAGGGCCAGGGCGAGTCTCACGAAGGGATCTTCTTCGCGTCGGCGAGGAACTGTGCGAGCCCGAGATCCGTCAGCGGGTGCTTCACCAGCTGCAGGATGACCTTGTGGGGGAGCGTCGCGACGTGCGCGCCGAGCTCGGCGGCCTGCACCACGTGCACCGGATGACGGATCGAGGCGGCGAGCACCTGCGTCGGCAGGTCGTAGTTCGAGTACACGTTGCAGAGCTGCGCGACGAGCTCCATCCCGTCGCCGGAGATGTCGTCGACCCGGCCCACGAACGGGCTGATGTAGGTCGCGCCCGCCTTCGCGGCGAGCAAGCCCTGCGAGAGCGAGAAGCAGAGCGTCACGTTCGTCTTGATGCCCTCGGCCGTGAACGCGCGCACCGCCTTGAGGCCGTCGGCGATCAGGGGGACCTTCACGACCACGTTCGGATGGATCTTCGCGAGCTCGCGCCCCTCCTCGAGGATCCCCTTCGTGTCGGTCGCCACCACCTCGGCGCTGACGGGCCCATCGACGATCTCGCAGATCGCCGGGATGATCGTCTTCATCGACTTGCCGGCCTTGGCGACCAAGGTCGGGTTGGTGGTCACGCCGTCGATGACGCCCATGTCGGCGGCATCTCGGATCTCGGACAGATCGGCGGAGTCGATGAAGATCTTCATGGGCCGCAGCTTGCTGCGCCGCCGCGGATCGGGTCAAGCGCCGCGCGTGCGTGCGCAACGCCCACGGACGCGCGGCGCGGGCTACCCTCCGGTCATGCGACTCGCGTGGTGGCTCGGTCTCGCCTGTCTGGGATGTGGTGCGACGGACGCGGAGCCGCCCGCATCCGTCGCGTGCGCAGCGACGTACGACATCGTCTCGAGCCCAGGGACCCGCTTCGAAGACGTCGCCACGAGCGACGTGGTGCCTTGGCCCACCGCGGGCGTGACGTTCGAGGCGAGCGTGACGCGCGTCGGGGATGCGGCGCACGTCGTCGGCGTCTTGACCAACACCACCGACGCCGAGGCGACGGTCGACTACCTCACGGGCGGCGCGATGGGGATCTCGACCAATCCGTTCCAGATCACCGTGGTCGGCGAGACGCTCACCGCCACCGGCCCGGAGATCTATCGCGCGATCCTGCCGCCGCACGGGACGGTCACGTACACGAGCGATCGATGCCCGACGTTCCCCGCCACGATCCAGTGGACGTTCTCGCCGTGGACGGGCGATGCCGTGCGGGGCGAGCAGGCGCTGCCCTGATCGCCCGGCGCATGCCGAAGGTCAGGTGCCGTCTTCGTCGCCGCTCGCGTGCGCGGGCGCGCGCACCGGAGGCGCGCCCGGATACCACGCGTGGAACGGCTCGCGATCTTCGCACCGAGGCCGATCGGCAGGCGGGCAGTAGATGCGGACGTGAAAGTGATTGCGGTGCGGGTGCCCGTGCGACGGCTGGAGCATCACGGCCT
>CAYZQM010000011.1:12541-14465 GCA_964480175.1 uncultured Sandaracinaceae bacterium | reverse complement strand
TCGCGCGGCGTCGCGCCGCCTCGCGCAGGATGCGAGCCTTGATCGTGTTGGCGACGAACACGTACTGCACCCGCGCGTCGGGATCGGTCACGAGCCGCGCGAGCAGCTCGTAGTTGCGCCGGTCGTCGAAGTGCAGCGCCTCGTTCGGCGCGATGCCATGCCCGTGCCGATCGAACGCGGCGAAGCCGTACGGCGCGTAGGGTCGATCGGACGCGTCCAGCATGTAGAACGCGATGTCCACGTCGCGACCGTTCTGATGCGAGCGGTGCCCATCGATGCGCCCGCCGTTCTCGGCCGACAGCTCGCCGACGCTGAGGCGCGCGCCCGGCACCCGCGTCGCCACCCGATCCGCAGCGCGCTGCAGCAGCTGCACCAGCTCGGTCGTGCCGTAGAAGCGCCCTCGCGGCGCGTACTCGCCGGTGTAGCGAACGGTGTCGCTCTCCTCGAGCAAGACGCTGCCGCGCAGCCTGCCCGAGAACGGAAATCCCACGGATGTGGTCACCGGCGCCCGCGCGCGCCGACGGCGCGACGTCTCCTGTCCGGATCCCGGACACGCGATGGCCCAGCCGAGGGCGATCAGCGCGAGGATGAGGCACGGGCGGCGCACCCCTGGATACCAGCCAGAAGAGCGGGCCGAAACGCAAGAAAACGGCACGCCCTGGGGCCGTCCTCGCCTGCGCGCGACCGACGGTCGATCAGCGGATCGCGATCAGCCAGACCGTTCCCATCGCGGTCGTGATCAGCGCGAGGGGCAGTCCGACGCGCAGGTGCTGCCAGAAGCCCATGCCTCCCACCTCACGCCCCGACTCGGCGACGATCACGTTCGCGACCGAGCCGAGCAGCGTGAGGTTGCCCGCGAACGTCGAGGCCATCGCGAGCATCTCCCAGCCGAGCCGAGCGTCAGGCAGCGCGGCCATCTGCTCGCGCACCACGAGGATGAACGGCACGTTGGAGACGACGTTGGAGCCGATCAGGAAGATCGCCGAGAGCCGGGTCCAGCCGAGCCAGCCGCCCTCGTCCGATGCGAGCGGGTAGCGCGCGAAGAACGCCTCCGGCGCGCCGCTCGCCATCAACCCTGCGACCGCGACGAAGAGCGCGCAGAAGAACACCAGGAGCGACCAGTCGATCTTCGCCCAGACCTCACGCGTGTCCCGTCGGTGCAAGACGAGCAGCACGACGAAGCCGCACGCTGCGGTCCACGCCAGATCGGTGCCGCTCGTGTAGAGCGCGGCCGTCACCAGCAAGATGAAGCTCGTGACCTTCGCGGGTCGGCGGATCGGCGTGGGCGCCTTCGCGTCGAGCGGCGCATCGCCCAGCGTCCGATGAAAGAGCCCCCACAAGAGCGCGTGATTGATCGCGAGCCCCGCGAGCGCGACCGGCGCCATCACCAGCGCGAACTCCGCGTACGAGAGCCCCCCGAGCACGCCGCAGAGCATGTTCTGGGGGTTGCCCACCAGCGTCGCCACGCTGCCCGTGTTCGCGCCGGTCGCGAGCGCCAACAACATGGGCAGCGCGGGCAAGCGCTGACGCTGAACGATCCGCGCCACGAGCGGCGCGCCGAGCACGCACACCGCGTCGTTCGTGATCAGCGCGCTCAACAGACCCGCGCCCCACACGATCCCGCCGAGCAACCGCGTCGGGGTCCGCGCCCAGCCGACGAGGCGCTCCTCCACCTGCTCGAGGAAGCCGTCGATCGAGAGGAACGTCCCCATCCCCATCACCCCGAAGAGCAAGAGGATGGTGCTTCCGTCGATCGCCGCGATCGCGCCCTCGGGCGTGAGCACGCCGAACGCGACGCAGGCGATCGCGCCCATCAGCGCGGCGGCCGGGCGATCGAGCCCGACCAGCTGCAAGCGCCTCGCAGAGATGAGCACGTAGGTGAGCCCGAAGATGACGACGCCGAGCCAGCTCACGCGCGCGCAGC
>CAYZQM010000011.1:1443-12531 GCA_964480175.1 uncultured Sandaracinaceae bacterium | reverse complement strand
GCCGAGGCCAGCCATCGCGCGGCACACACGGCATCGCGTAGAGTCCGGCGCATGCCCAGCGTGCTCGTCACCCGCTATGCGCTCGATGGTGAGCGCATCACCCTCAACCACGGCTCGTTCGGCGCGTGCCTGAAGAGCACGCTGAAGCGCCAAGACGCGCTGCGCGCCGAGCTCGAGGCCGATCCGACCGGGTTCTTCGAGCACCGCTTTCCGGCGTACCTCGAGGACGCGCGCGCCCGGCTCGCCGCCTTGGTGCACGCCGATGGCGAGGGGATGGTCTTCGTCACCAACGCGACGATGGGCGTGTCCACGGTGCTGCACTCCCTCGCGCTGCGAGGCCGCTTCGGTCCGGGTGACGAGCTGCTCACCACCGATCACGTCTACCCCGCGTGCTTCAACGCGCTCGCGGCGTACGCCGAGCGCTCGGGCGCCAAGGCGATCGCCGCGAAGGTGCCCTTCCCCATCGCGCACCCGGACGAGGTCGGCGACGCCGTGCTCGCTCGCGTCACCGAGCGCACGCGTCTGGTGCTGCTCGATCACGTCACCAGCCCGACCGGGCTGGTCTTCCCGATCGAGGCGCTGGTGAAGTCGCTGGAAGCTCGGGGCATCCCCGTGCTGATCGACGGGGCGCACGCGCCCGGCATGGTGCCCGTCGATCTCTCGGCGCTCGGCGCGTCCTATTACACCGCGAACCTCCACAAGTGGCTGGGCGCGCCCAAGGCGGCGGCGCTCTTGTGGGCGCGCGACGACCGACGCGGTGATCTCCGGCCGCTCGTGGTGAGCCACGGGCACGGGCGCGGCCTGCACGCGGAGTTCGACTGGACCGGCACCTTCGATCCCACTGCGCTCTTCTCGATCGGCGCGGCGCTCGACGGCTTCAGCGAGTTCGATCCGCGCGGCCTGCCCGGCGTGATGGAGGCCAACCACGCGATGGCGCTCCGCGCGCAGAGGACGCTCTGCGACGCGCTGAAGATCGCCGCGCCAGCGCCCGCCTCGATGATCGGGAGCTTGGTGTCGGTTCCTCTGCCGCCGCTGGCCGAGGCCCCGCCCAAGAGCCTGGTGCCGGGCGCCCAGGATCCCGACCGCCTCGCGCTGGAAGCGGCGCTGAACACCCGCGTGCCGTTCTTCCCTTGGCCCGACGCGCGGCACCGCCTGCTGCGGCTGTCGCTCGCGCCCTACGTGTCGGACGACGACGTGCAGCGCGTCGCGGACTGGCTCGCGCGGCGCTTCACCTGAGAGGCTCGCTCGGCGCCGCCCATGGCCGCTCGATCGTGACGTCGCCGAGCGCGCGCGGCGCCAGCGTCCGCTCGGTCATCGAGACGACGCCATCCCGCACGGAGATCACAGTGGAGCAGCGGGTGCCGTAGCTCGGCGTGACGATCCGGATCGGCGAGAGCACCCGCTCGAGCGCCAAGCCCACGCCCGTGTCGGGCAGCACGGCGTCGTCCGCCGCGTGCTCGTCGGCGAGGATCGCCATCTGCATCTCGATGCTGCCATCCAGCGCCGATCGCAGCCCGGCGGTCGCGCGCACCACCTTGGGCCACGGCGTGTCGAGCAGCGCGTTGGAGACGCCGTGCACACCTGGTGAGAGCTTCGTCGGCGAGCCGCCGCGGTTCGAGCACCAGTGGGCCCCGGTCTCGTCGATCGCGATGAGGTTGAAGCCGCGCATGTCGGTCGCTGCGTGCGCGTCCGCGACGAACGCCGCCGCATCTCGATCGCCGATCAAGCAGTCGCTCACCAGCGCACCCCGTGAGCGCTCGTGAGGATCGCGGGGCCGGAGGTCCGCGGGATCGCGGACGTTGGTCACCATCGCGATGCGCCCGCGCGCCGTCTGCATCCCCATCCAGGTGCCGCCGGCCAGCACGTCGCGCCCGGCGATGATCCCCGATCCGTCTTCCCACGCGTGCAGTTGCTCGGTGGGGCGCGCGAGCGACTCGTCGCGGTTGGCGATGATGACCCACGGCCCCGACGGATCGTCGGGCACCGACAGCGCGATCAGGCACATCGATGGGAGCAAGCACGCCGAGCGCCCGATGTCGATGCGCGCGAGGCGATCACTTCGCTCGGACCACCACCTCGTCGCCTTCGCGCGTCGCGGAGAAGCACGGCGTGCTCAGGCCCAGCGGCGGCACCACCACCGCGCCGCTCCGCACGTCGATGTCCCAGTCGTGCCCCGGGCATCGGATCACGTGCCCTCGGAGCCTGCCGGTCGACAGACTCACGCCGCTGTGGGGGCAGGCGTCTTCGATCGCGAACGGACACCCATCGACCCAGGCGACCGCGATGTCGTACGGCTTGCGGACCAGCTTCACGAGCTTTTTTGCCTCGAGCTCTGCGACCGAGATCCGGCCGAGCACCTCGCCGCTCAATTGAGGATCCGAGAAGGACCGCGGCTCCCGAGGGTCTGTCGCGCAGCGACGTCCGCGACGTAGCGCAGGCGCGCCGCGACGTTGGGCATCTCGAGCAGCGCCTGCCGCGCGTCGTTCTCGGTGACGATCACCTGAGCTATCTGATCGGCGAAGACCGGGGGCTCGTCCTCCAGGCGCTCCGGCAGATCGGGCACCTCGACACCGAGCGCACGCAAGAGCGTGAGCAGCTCGGCGCGCGCGCTCTCGACCGCGGCGTCGTCGACCTCCTCCTCGATGGCCACCGCCTTGGCGCGGCGGTAGAGACGTCCGTCGTCGGGCAGCTCCTCGAGCTCGACGCGGCCCACGCCGACCACGACCACGTCGAAGGTGCCGTCGGGGTTCTCCCGGTGCTGCACGATCCTCCCCGCACCCGCGATCTTGCGGAGCGGCGGGCGCCCCTGCTCCTTCTGCTCCCAGCCGTCCTCGAAGGCGCAGATCGCGAGGGCCTTGTTCCCATCCGGACCGAGCGCGTCGCGCGCGAGCGCCCGGTAGCGCGGCTCGAAGAGATGCAGGCCCACGGCCGCCCCGGGCAAGAGCACGACGCTCGGCAGGGGAAACAAAGGCAGCGCCTCCAGCTCTTCGTCGTCGAGGCCGTAGACCTCGATCACTTCCTCACTCATCCCGCGCGTTCTCCCAAACGCGGGGCGCTCGCGCCAGCCGAGAGGCTCAAGCTGGTCAAGAGCTCGGCCCGCAAGGACGCGTCGCCGACGGCCTCTCCAGCGAACGCGCTGGTGAGCGCGCGCATCCCGTGGCGTCGCTCGCCGCGCACCGTCGCGCAGGTCGGCGTCAGGTCGACGACGCATCCCGCGGCGCGCGCCCCGAGGTGCGCGACGATCGCCTCGGCGACGTTGCGCGCGATGTCCTCCTGCAGCGCGAGGCGGCGGGTGTAGCCATCGACCAGCGCAGCGATCGTCCCGAACCCCGCAACCTTGTCGCCGGGCCAGTAGCCGACGTGCACCACGCCGGACGCGGGCAAGAGATGATGCGGGCACATCGTGGTCGCGGGCAGGTCCACGAGCGCGACCATCGCGGGCGAGCTCGACGCGGTGGCATCGGACAAGAGCGCCGCCGCATCCATCCGGTAGCCGCTCAAGAAGTCCTCGATGAACGCCTGGCTCACCCGCGCCCCCGTCCCCTCGAGCTCCGGGTCGCTTCCGACCGGCGCGCCGACGGCTTCGAGGAACGCTTCGATCGCGCGCTGCGCAGCCGCCGGATCCGGCGTCCTCATCCAGTGCACTTCCAGAGCAGGCGCATGGCGCGCGGCAGCTCCTCGGTCTTCATCACGTCGCAGCCCCGGCACGCGCGGGGGAAGTCCGCGGCGTCACAGCGCTCGCACTCGCTCAGCGAGTTGAGCATGCAGCCGAGCTCGTCGCGCAGGCGGCGCAGCACCGCGATCTTCTCGTGCACCATCTCCACGCGCTCCTCGAGCACCGCGCGCATGCGCGTCGCAGCCTCGGTCGGGTTGGCCGCCCCGGCCTTGAGCTCGAAGAGCTCGCGCACCTGCTGGAGCGAGAGCCCCGCCTCGCGGAGATCCATGATGAGCTGCAGGCGATCGGGCGCGTCGCCCCGGAACTGACGGTGCGCGCCGCAGCTGCGCGTGAGCGAGTCGAGCAGGCCCGACTCTTCGTAGAAGCGCACGGTGCGCACCGTGGTCTTGCAGTGCCGCGCGAGATCGCCGGTGCTCATCCACTCGCGCTTCTTCGCCTCGCACGCCTCGCCGCTCAGGCCCTCGGGCATCACGAACTGGCCCGACGGACCGTCGGTCGGCGGCAACGACTTCTTCGACGTCCTCTCCCCATCGCGCGACGGCGGCACGACGCTGTCCTTGCGCAGCTCGGCCGAAGTCGTCTGGGTCTCGCGTCGTTCCACGGTCCGGAGTCTATGGGAATACGGGTGGGGGGACGCAAGGGCCGCCGCGATCACCTCGCCATGCAGGGCCGAGCGTGCACTGCAAGCGCTCAGCCATCGGTGCGCAGCGAGCGGACGAGCGTGTCGTCGGGCGCGACCGGCGCCTCGGGCGTCGCGTGGACGTCGCTCGCAGGATCGTGGGCGCGCGCCTCGAGCGCCGCGCGCATCACCGCGCTGTTGTCTTGCGCGCCGACGAGCGCGAGCTGGTGGCCCATGCGGCGGCTCTTCGCGAGCAAGTACCCGGCGCTGTGCTCGTTCGGAGCGATGAGGACGGGGAGGCGCTCGCGCACCGGCACTCCGTCGCCCCGCAGCTTGCGGACCTTCTCGGGGTTGTTCGTCATCAGCCGCACAGAGCGGATCCCCAAGTCCGCGCACATGAACGCCGCGACGTGGTAGCGCCGGGTGTCGTCGGGCAGGCCGAGCATGCGGTTCGCATCGACCGTGTCGATACCGCGCTCCTGCAGCGCGTACGCGCGCACCTTGTCGCCGAGACCGATGCCGCGGCCTTCTTGGCGCAGGTACAGCACCGCGCCGCGCCCTGCCTCCGACACGCTGCGCAGCGCGTAGTCGAGCTGCTCGCGGCACTCGCACTTGAGGGAGTGCAGCACCTCGCCGGTCCAGCACTCGCTGTGCACCCGGATCAGCACGTCGTCGCCGGTCACGTCGGCGCGCACCAGCGCCATGTGCTCGACGTAGGGACGCTCGGCGCTGCCGGAGGAGAGCCGGTTGTTCGTCGTCACCTCTTCCCGATAGACGAGCACCCGGAAGGGGCCGTACTCGGTGGGGACGTTCGCTTCGGAGTAGCGGAAGACGCGGGGCACGGCCTCTGGGCGAGCCGCCGGACGAGCGAAGTACATGTGATTGTGTCTCCAGGCACCCAGAGACGCGGGTGCCAGAACGTTGTCACTCTGACCGTTCAGAGGCGGGGGAATCCTAGGCCAATGGGTCCTTGCGTCAAGGATCGAAGGCGGGCGAGCCTCCCTCCCGATGTCCTTGGCGCGCACCTTCCCTCGGCTCTGGCTCTTCTGGGCCGCGCTGTGGCGCACCCTGTTCTTCCGCGCGCCGGAGCCTTCCCTGCTCGGCAGCGGCAGCGGCGATGGCGAGCAGGACGCGACGCGCGAGCTCGTTCGAGGTGCCGCGCGCTGCGTGGCGTGTGGCGCCTGCGATCGGCACTTCGGCGCCTGGGCGTCGGCCGAGCGCGATCGCTTCTTCGGACCGATGACGTTCGTCCTGCGCGCCGCGACCTCGAGCGCCCGCTGGCCCGAGCTCGGACCGATGGTGGCCGCGATGGAGCGCGGCGACCCCGCGGCGCTCGAGCGTGTCTGCCCCGTCGACGTCCCTTTCGTCTCGCTCGTGCGCGCCGTCCGGGCCAAGGTCCCGCCCCCCGCGCCGCGCCCCCCGAAGAAGAAGCGCGCCACCCACGACCCTGGCTGACCAGCCGTCATCGAGCCCCGAGGAAGATGTCCTACCAACGAGAAGAGCTGCGCTGGAACGGCTGGGGAAAGCGCTCCGTTCAGTTCGCTTTCCACGGCCGCGAAGAAGCGGCGTGGGAGTTCGTGCGCAAGGCGATCGGCGCCAGCGAGCTGCCCCGCACCCCTGCCGTACCGCTCAGCCAGATCAAGGTCGCCGAGAGCCAGCTCAGCAGCGACGACGTCGGCAAGCTCGCCGCGCTCCTCGATCCGGCGCGCATCAAGACCGACCGCTTCGAGCGCGCGCTGCACGCGCTGGGACGCAGCTACTACGATCTCATCCGGCTGCGCGCGGGCGATTTGAGCCACGCGCCCGACGCTGTCGCGTATCCCAAGTCGCACGCCGAGACGCTGGCGCTCTTGGCGTTCGCCGACCGCGAGGGCATCGCAGTCGTCCCCTTCGGCGGCGGCTCGAGCGTGGTGGGTGGCGTGACCGGCGCGCGCGGCAAGCACCGCGCGGTGATCTCCGTGGACACGACGCGCATGACCAAGGTCGACGACGTCGATCGCCTCTCGCGCACCGTGCGCGCCGACACCGGCATCTACGGTCCGGATCTCGAGGCCGTGCTCAGCGAGCGCGGCTTCACCGCCGGACACTTCCCGCAGTCGTTCGAGTACTCGACGCTCGGCGGCTGGATCGCGGCGCGCGGCGCAGGCCAGCTCTCGAACCGCTACGGCACCGCCCGGGATCGCACCGTCGCGCTCACCATGGCGACGCCGCGCGGCGAGCTGCGCACGAGCCCGTTCCCCTCGTCGGCCGCCGGTCCCAACCTGAATGGCGTGCTCGCGGGCTCGGAGGGCACGCTCGGGATCCTCACCTCGGCGGTCATCCGCGTCGATCCGGTCGCGCCGCACCGGCGCTTGATCGCGATCCTCTTCAAGAGCTGGGACGAGGGCACCGCCACGATCCGCCAGCTGGTGCAGGACGACGTGGGCGCCGCGATGATGCGCCTGTCGGATCCCGACGAGACCCACTTCTTCGGCGAGTTCCGCCGCGCGCTCGAGCCTTCGCGCTTGATGGGCGCGGTGGAGGGCGCGCTCGGTCGCTTCGGCTTCGAGGACAAGTGCGTGCTCATCGCCGCGTTCGAGGGGACCGAAGAAGAGACCGAGGCGATGGTGAACACCACACGCGCCGTCGCCAAGAAGCACGGGGGCCTCTACGTCGGCAGCGGTCCGGGCAAGAGCTGGTGGAAGCGGCGCTTCGAGATGCCGTTCTTGCGCGACCCGATGCTCGATCGCGGCGTGGGCATCGACACGCTCGAGACCGCGACCACCTGGAGCGCGCTACCGCGCCTCTACACCACCGTGCGCGCCGCGATCCGCGACGCCGCGCGCGCCCAAGGCCACGACTGCGTCGTGATGACGCACATCTCGCACTCGTACCCCGAGGGCGCGAGCCTGTATTTCACCTACGTCTTCCCCCGCAACGACGACCGCCCGATCGAGCAGTGGCGCGCGATGAAGGACGCCGCCTCGGTAGCGATCGGCAAGAACGCAGGCACCATCAGCCACCACCACGGCGTAGGCGAAGACCACGCCCCCTACTTGCTGCACGAGAAGGGCGAGCTCGGCCTCGAGGCCCTGCGAGGCCTCAAAGACCGCCTCGACCCCAACGGCATCATGAACCCAGGCAAGCTCCTGCGCTGAGCTCCTGCCCTGAGCTCCTGCGCGGGGCGGCTGCGAGTTCGTCTGGTTCCTCAGATGAACGGGCGCGTCACCGGGCGCGGCGACGGATGAAGAGCGCAGCACCGAGGAGCGCGCCCAGCATGAGCGTCACGCTGTCGGGGCCGCTCGCGCTCCGCAGCGAGCAAGTGCAGATGCGCGGCTCGGGGCCACGGGTTCTCGGCGCCGGGTCGCTCGCGTCGGCGAAGCCGGCGTCCGGGCGGGACATGCCGCCGTCGACGAAGCATCCCGGGGGTGCGTTCAGGATACGGGTGACCATGACAGGCCCGGTCAGGTCACCGCCCGCGCTGACCCGTACGGTGAGATCGGTGTCGAGCTCCGACGGCGGCAACCGTGTGCGAATCCGGGTGAGGTACGGGTGTTCGAGGGTGTCGATGGCGTGCTCGAGATCCAATGCCGCTGTGCGCCGCTCGCCGCCCGGGCCATCGCTCGCGTACATGCGGACGGCCTCCACATCGAGCGGCGCTGCGTGTTCGGTCACCCAGTTCGTGCCCACCCCGGTACCCGCGAAGAGGGCGATGTCGAAGAGCTCACGGTAGTTGAAGCTCAGCCGGTTCACGTCGTACGCCAGCCGATCGCGCTCGACCTCCGCGTTGCCGAAACCGGCGATCTCGTAGCGTCCCTCACCGATCACGAAGAGCTCGAGATCGACCGTGGTGAGCACGCCCGCAGCCACCAACCGAAGCGGCAGCGAGGGACCGACACCCGGATACCGGACCCGCACGGGCTGCATGCGATCCACACCTTCACCAGGCGAGAGACGGAGGACGGCGAAGCTCATCCCCGCCTGCGTATAGATATCGAGGATCGGCACGAACGCCTCGGGGACCACGTAGCCCTTGTCGAGCAACCAGTTGACCAGGACGTCCACATCCCCGCTCAGGATCGCGGTCTCGTAGGGGCCCACCACACCTTCCGACGAGACCCGTACGGAGCGCGGATCGTCGGGCGCGATCGAGCTGCTCCTCGCGATGGGCCCGCTCTCGTACACCGTCGGGGCCACCACCAGCGCGCTGTCCCCTGTGCTCGCCGCGCAGAACGGAGCGCTATCGAGCTGAAGGCGCGCCTGCTCGACCAGCGCCTCGAAGAACCCGTTGTCCGCCACCTCCACCTCGACACCAGGCGTGACGGGCAACACCCAAACGAAGTCCTCGGGCGCGCCCGCGTACACGATCTGATCCCACAGGATCGTCTCGTTGCCCCGGACGCTGATCGCCATCCGGTGCGCACCGACCGACGTCACGTCCTCGGACGGGGGTGCGAAGCACGCGCCGCACGCCGACGCCTCCTCGGGCCACCCGAGCACCGCCACGACCCACGCCGCACCCACGACCCAACGGGCCCCTCGCCATCCACCCATGTCGCCTCCTCTGATGTTCAAGACAAGAAAGAAACCGAGACCAAGTGAACCGAGGATGCGCGCAACACGCACCCTCGATCAACCCCCCCTCGGTCTGGGCCCTGCGTCCGCTTCAGACCGGGATGACGGCGCGGATCGGATCGACCCGAAGATCCACTTCGTCCGCCGTCATGCCCGCGTCGACCAGCAGCGTGCGCAGCACGTGATCGGGCAGGATCACCTCGCCCGCAGGATCGTACTCGCCGGTCTCGAGGTTCACGGGCTGGGGCTCCATGCCGTAGTCGCTCGAGCGACCGATCACGCCGCCGCGCACGTTGCCGCCGATCAGGAAGCACGAGTTGCCGAGCCAGTGATCCCGACCGCCGCGGTCGTTGCGGATCGGTGTCCGGCTGAACTCGCTGAAGCCCACGATGGTCGTGTGATCGAGCCAGGTGCTCCCGTCGGGCGTGAAGCCGGACGGCGCGTACGGCGCCCCCTGGAGCTCGGTGACCAAGCGCGCGATCGCATCGAAGCCGCGCTGCTGACGCGGACCCTGATCCCGGGTCCACTCCGTGAAGTGGGTGTCGAGGCCCGTCGCCGCCGACATGCTCACGCAGCGGCTCACGCCGTTGGTCAGCGCCTGGAAGGTGACCAGCGACTGCGCCTCGGGCGTCGTGTAGTCGGTGCCGGTGACCCCGAAGCGCGCCTTCAGCGCCGCGTCCATGGGCCCGATGTCGAAGAGGCCCGCCAGATCGCTCTCGAGCATCCCGAGCAAGCGCTCACGCGATCCCTCCGACTCGCGAAGCATCGGTGAGTGACGCGAGCGATCGCAGCCCGCCTCGCTCGAGAGGAACGCCTGCAGGATGTCGTCCTGAGTGGGATCGAGCATCGGCGTGCCGGGGGTGAAGACGCGCACCAGATCCGCCGCGCCGCCGACCCGCAAGGCCGACGCGTACGTGGGCTGATCGACGTTGTACGTCTCGACGCCGATCGACAGGTGCGGGACCGGATCGAGCACGCCGTTGCGTGCGCTGATCCAGGTCGCGATGCTGCTGCCGCGCGCCGAGAGACCGGCCGGCGGCTTGCCCGTCAAGAAGCGACGGCGACCGACCTCGTGGGTCAGCGTCTCCATGCTCATGCCCCGGATGATCGCGAGGCGGTCCGCGTGATCGGAGAGCATCCCGATGTGCGGACCGAACGTGGTGCCGCCGATGGTGCGCACCTCGTTGGTCGGCGCGTCGACCAGCTCGTCGTAGTCCGGCCCGATGCGGTTGTCCTCGGGCGTGAACGTCGCCGGGTCGCGCGGATCGAGCGAGAGCAGGATGTCCCAGCCTCCGCTGAAGTACGCGAACACGTAGTGCTGGTGCGACCCGGCACCGCCCGCCGACGCCAGCCGGGTCAGGCCGGAGAAGCCACCCATCGCGCCGAGCGCACCGCCGGCCACCAGCAGATCCCGCATGAACTTTCTTCGGTTCGTCATGGTCGGGCCCTCAGTGGGTGTAGAAGTCCGGGTGATCGATCAGGGCGACACACACCGTGCGCCACGCTTCTTCTCCGTCGTCGGTCGCAGCGCGCGCGTCGGCGAAGAGATCGTGCCAGACGGTGAGATCCGCGCCGCCCTCGGCCACACGACGGCCGTGGTAGCGCAGCAGCAGGTACCGGAGGTTCTCGTCGATCGCGGCCGCGTCTGCGGGCAGCTCGTCGGTGGGCTCGGCGTGCACGAAGAAGATGCGGTCTGCTGCGGCCGCGTCGGCGTCGGCGTTCACCAGCGAGGTGCACACGGAGCGCGCCGCGTCGTCGACGAACTTCACGAAGAGCGCGGACACCTCGACGTCCTCGCTCGTCGCCATCAGGTAATCGGGCACACCGAGGGTGCGCGCGTTCGACTCGAAGAGCGCGGTCGATCCGCTCATCCAGCGCCGGCCCGTCGCGCGCTCGATGCTTCGATCGAGCTGCTCGATGTCCATCCGCCGCCTGGGGCGCGCAGGCTCGAGGCCGAGATCGATCGGGTTGTCCGGCCCGGGATCGACCGGCAGCTCGGTGGTCGGGACGCTCTCGTTGCAGCCCAGGAGCGCGACGAAGACCGCCGCGGTGAGGAGGCGCGTGTTCATCGGACCCTCCGGTACGTCTCGCTGGTGACGATCGCGCGTTCCATGTCGCCGAAGGCGAACGATCCACCGACGAAGGTGCCCGCGAGCTCCTCGGACCAGGTGGTCTCCTCCGCCTCGAGCGGTCGACCCAAGAGCCAGCTCGCGGTGGTGCGCACCGCGCACTCGGTGAA
>CAYZQM010000011.1:0-1433 GCA_964480175.1 uncultured Sandaracinaceae bacterium | reverse complement strand
CATCGAGCGTGCCGTGAGCGCCGTGAGCGACGCGCTGCTGGAGATGGCCAAGGACGTCGAGACCAAGGAGCAGATCGCCGCGACCGCGTCGATCTCCGCGGCCGACCCCACCGTCGGCGAGGCCATCGCGTACCAGCGCGGCGGGCCCCTCTTCGACGTTCACCATGTGCTCGTCGCGGAGGAACTCGTAGGAGCGCAGCATGCCGAGGTAGGGCTCCTCGGAAGGCGACAGCGCGCGGGTCACGTAGTTGAGGCGGCAGCTCGTGCTGCAGCTCTCCTCACCGCGCGCGCACTCGGCGCACTCGGGTGCGAACACCGGGAACGACGCGGGCTCGAGGAAGCCTGCGCCCTGCGTCATCCAGCGTCCCCAGTGCGCCGCGGCGGGCTCGAGGATCGCGTGGCAGTAGCGGCAACCGGCGCGCAGCTGGAGATCCGCCTCGCGTGACTCGACCTCGCCCGCGACGGGCAACCCCCCGGTCGGCGGCTGGAAGGGCTGACAGAGGAACGCGTCGTAGAAGCGCGTCGCGCGCGCGCGGTTCGTCTGAAAGCGCATGAGGTAGAGCGGGCTCGTGAGCACGCCCGCGTGCGCCGCGGGCAGCTCGATCTCCACCCAGGTGTCGGCGTCGAGGTAGTCGAGGTCGGGCAGCGTCGCCATGTCGACCGCGAGCGGCTCGAGCGGCACCGAGTCGTAGATCCCCGCGAGGTTCCTGTAGAAGAAGACCATCGGTCCGTTCACGAACGCCCGGCGGTTGGTGAAGATCGCGGTGTACGGCTCGCCCGCCTCGACCGAGGCGGCGATGCGGCGCTCGACGTCCTCGGCGAAGCCCGCGACCAGCTGGTTCTGCAGCGCGTCGATGCTGCACCAGCGCATCTCGGGCCCGCAGCCGCACGCGGGATCCGCGGAGCCCTCGCGCAGGTTGCAGGCGCGACCGCTGGGCGAGAGCACCTCGGTCTGCGCGTCGAACGCACACACGTGGATGGTGGTGCCCGGCGCCCAGTACGGCTCGACCTCGACCCAGCCCTCGATGCGCGCGGTGCGGCCGTCGGCCTGCACCTCGGTGCGGAACTCGATGTTGCCCTCGGCATCGAACGTCGCAGGCGCGTCGTCGCACGCGACGTTCGCTCCGCGCACCGCGACGCGGGTGGTCTGCGAGGTGCGGTTCCAGCGAGCCGCATCACCGCTGCCCGTGGTGCCGACCCGGCGGCGGAAGTCGACGAAGCGAACGTTGGAGACGTTGGGCCAGAGCAGCGCGCGGTGATGCCGCACGACGCGCGCCGCGTGCTCGGGCGAGGCGAGCCACTCGTCGATCAGCGTCTGAGGGACGTCGTCCATCCCTTCGATCGCCTCGTACTCCTCGACCGACGGGATCACGCCGCGCAGGTCCAGGCTCAGCGCCCGCAGGTACGCGTCTCGATCGAGACGAGGCACTTCG
>CAYZQM010000010.1:24179-50677 GCA_964480175.1 uncultured Sandaracinaceae bacterium | reverse complement strand
GCCAGCCGAAGGAGCGAGCGGGTGGTGAGCTCGAGGTTCCACGAGAGCGCGTGCGCCGCGGCGATCGCGTTGAACGAGAGCTCCGAGCGCTGGTCCCGCAGGAGCGCGTCGCCGTAGGCCCAGCTCGAGAAGATGACCCCGCCGATCCCGGCCGCGAGCTCGACCGCGAGCCAGGGCGTGCTCGCGAGCTCGTCCTCGAACACCCGGTCCAGCAAGTACACCGGCGTCGGGGCGTACGCGGTCGCGAGGCCGACGCCGACGTTAGGATCGGCGGGATCGAACGGAGCGATCGAGAGGTTCGGCGACGACGCGCTGAAGCCGAGCGACGAGTTCATCGGGGGCGACACGACGTGCGCGTAGGGACCCTCGCTGTTCTGCTGCGCGTGGGCACGGCCCGCGTCGAGCCCCATCCCGACGAGCCCCATCCCGAAGAGGACGAGAAGCGTGAGACCGAGGGTGCGCGACATGGCCTCCGACAGAGCGAAGGGCGTGCCCGAGCGCGCGCGCCGATCTTCGCCCCACGGCTGTGGCATTCCCGCGACAGTCGTGGCGCGAGCGCCTCCTGGTCTCCTCGTGGGACCACTTCTTTCGGGGCTGAAGGGGGCACGCGCCCCTCGCCAAGGGACGGCTAGATGGTGACGCCGCTGCCGCCGGCGGGTGCGGTCTCGCGGATCGCCTCTTCGAGCGCGTCGGGGTTGAAGCCCAGGATGATGCGGCCCCGGAAGTCGATCACCGGGATGCCGGTGGGATGGAGGCCCGCGGCCGCGGCGGCGCGGCGCATGTCGCTGGCCGCCGTCGGATCTTCTTCGACGTCGCGCTCGATGAACGCGATGCCCCGCTCGCGCAGGAACGCTTCGGTCTGGCGGCACGCGCCACACCACGACGCCCCGTAGACGATCACGTCGCCCGCGCTCGCCATCGCGGAGCCCTCGCCCCGCGCCCCCGCGACGTACGCGTCGATGTGCTCGTCGAAGTCGGCGCGCGCCATGCGGCGCACGGTGTAGTTGCCGTCCTCGTCGCTGGCGCGGAGATCGGCGACGTACACCGAGTCCTCGTCGAGCGCGTCGGCGTCGTCGACGGAGAGCGACTGCACCCGCACCTCGGCGCGGCGCTCGGTCGGCACTTCGCTTCGCCCCATCGCGGTGTGCGGACCTTCTTCGTCGTACCAGACCAAGAGGAGGTTCTCGGCGTTGCCGCGCACCGAGAACGGCGGCCGCACCACCTCACCGCTGCCCTCGTCGTGGCCCTCGCTGCTGGCGGGCGCCGCCTCGGTCTCGCGCGATCCGCACGCGGCGAGGGCGGTGAGGGAGAAGGCGACGAGGAGCGCGGCGCGGGTCACGGCCGGCAACTATAGAGCCGATCGCTCCGCTCGGCAGGGCGGCGCCGATCGCGGCGCCCACCCGGGTCCTTCAGGACTTCTCTTCGAGCCCGGTGGTGCCGGCCTCTTCCCAGCGCGCTCGGACGAACGCCTCGGCGCGCTCCAGCGGTTCGCGCAGCGTGTTCGCCAGCTGGATCACCGTGGTCATCTCGCCGTCGAGCAAGTGCACCTGGACCGAGAGCTCGATCTCGACGTCCTCGTTCTCGCGCTCGAGGCGCTGGCGCAGCTCCACGAGCTGCCCCTCGAGCTCGTCGCACTCCGCGCCCTTCTTGTGGAGCGCGTCCTCCACCGAGGCGAGCTCGAGGAGCAGCGCGTCCGCTTCGTCGGTGCGGGCGCGCGAGACCTCGCGCTCGGCCCGGCGATCGTCGCGCACCGCTTGTCCCGCCGCCTCGCGGCGCTCGGTGAGATCGGCGCGGCGCTCGACCAAGAGCTGCAGCTCACCGCGCCGCTTGCTCAGCTCGCCCGCGTGCTCGTCGATCGTCTTGCCCAGCGTCGCCCGGGCGTCGCGGCCGCGCTCGACCAGGCCTTCGATCGCGCGCTGGTGCATCTGCGCCGACTTCACGCCCTCTTCGAGCGCCTCGAGCGAGCGCTCCGCGAGCGCCATGCCTTGCTGCACGTCGGGCGGCGCGCTCTCGACCACCGCGATCTCGTCGAGCGACTCGCGGATCGCCTCGAAGCGCTCGCGCCACTTGCGCACGCCGGCGAGGCCGTGCTCACCCGAGCTCTTGGCGCTCTCGGTCAGCAGCGTGAGCGGCGTGACCGGCGCCTGCACCTCGACGTCGACGTCGATCCCCTCGCTCGAGCGGGGCTCGTCGAGCAGGTCGTCCTTGGGCGCGACGGGGATCGGCCGGCGGTCGTAGCTCGCGGTGACGGGGCGCGAGATCGCGGCGCGCTGCTCCCGCTCGGCGCGCTGCTCGGCCTCGAGCTGCGCCGCCTCGAGCTGCGCGGCGAGCGACGCGCCGTAGGGCACCTCGCCGGGCGGCGGTGGCTCGGTGGGCGCCGCGGTCGAGGCGCGCAGCTCTTCGTTGGTCTGGGCGAGGTCGACGTCGTCGTCGCGCTCGTTCATCCCTCCCCACGACAGATCCCCGCCGATGCGATCGCGCGCCTGCCGCAGCTCCTCGAGGAAGTGGAACGCGTCGCGGAAGCGCTTGTCGGGATCCTTCTCCAGGCAGCGCAGCACGAAGTCTTCCACCGGCTGCAAGAGATCGGGGCGCCGCACCCGCGGTCGCACCGGCTGCTCGGTCACGTGCTTCACCAACAGATCGCCCGGGTACTCGTAGTCGAAGGGGAGGGCGGCGGTGACCATCTCGTAGAGGATCACCCCGAGCGAGTAGAGGTCCGCGCGCCCGTCGATCGCGGTCGACTGGATGTACTCGGGCGCGATGTAGCCGGGCGTGCCGAAGATCTGCTGGCTGCCGGTGAGCGAGGGCGCGTCCATGATCTTCGCGATCCCGAAGTCGAGGATCTTCACGAAGTCCACCCGCCCCTCCTGCTGCACCAGGATCACGTTGTCGGGCTTCAGATCCCGGTGGATGACGCCCATCTGGTGGGCGCGCGCCAGCGCCTGGCCCGCCTGCTCCGCGATGTCGAACGCGCGGTGCGGGGTGAACGGCGCATCGCGGAGGTTCGAGAGGAGCGAGTCGCCCGCGACGTACTCCATCACCAGGTACACCAGGCCGTCCTCGGTCTCGCCGAAGTCGGTGATCTCCACGATGTTCGGGTGGTTGATGCGGTTGACCGCGCGGGCCTCGCGCACGAAGCGGTCGCGCTGAATCGGATCCTGCGCCAGGTCCCGGCGCAGGGTCTTGATCGCCATCAAGCGATCGATGAGCACGTGGCGCGCGAGGTACACGCTCGACATGCCGTTGGTGCCGACCCGCTGAAGCAAGCGGTAGCGACCGCCGATCGTGCGGCCGACCAGGGGGTCTCGGGGGGAGCGGCGTTCGAGGGTCAAGCGCGTGCGCTCCGCCCCCCGTCCCCAGCCAGTGTCTCGTGGGTCCCGCGATCAGGTCGGCGCATCGACGCCCGCGTCGGCGCCCGCATCGCTGCCGGCGTCGCTTCCAGCATCCATGCCGGCGTCCACGCCCGCGTCGTCTTCCTCGGGAGCATCGACGCCCGTGTCCTCGGGAGCATCGACGCCGGTGTCTTCGGGGCCGGCGTCGATGGGCTCGGGCGCGTCCTCGTCGGCGCTGGGCGCGTCCCCTGCATCGACGACGCCAGCGTCGAAGGACGTCGTTCCGCACACCGCGCCGCTCTCGATGCACACGCCGCGCGTACCGCTGGTGGGGCGTGCTCCGCAGCAGTGGTCGCTCGCGCAGTCGGAGTCGATCTCGCATACGGCGCCGTTGCCGTAGGGGCAGCCAGCGAGGGCTCCGAGGGTGAGCAGCCAAAGAGAAAGGAATGCGAGACGGGACACGGAGACCTCCAAGGGAGGGCCACCCTATCAGCAGGGACCTGGCCGCGCACGTCGCCGGCGATCACCTCAGACCGAGCCGTACTCGGGTGGTCTCGCCCGCGCGGATGGTCACGTCGTAGCTCTGGCTGATGCCCTCGGCCGCGTTCACCAAGCGGCACGAGTGGCGCCCTGCCGGGAGGCTCACGTGCACCAGCGGGGTGTCGCCGAGGCTGCGTCCATCGCAGGTCACGCTGGTCCACGGCGACGTCGCCATGGTGAGAAAGCCATCGCCCGTCGCGGGCGCTTCTTCGGTGCCGCCCGCGGGTGGCGTGGCGCTGCCGCTGGGCTCGGTCGTCCCGCCGCTGCTCGCGGCGGTCTCCGTCGCCTCGCCTTCGCCGCGCCGGCTGCCGCGGTGTCCCCGCCGCGAGCCCGATCCGGAGCGGCTGCCCGCGCCGTCGTCGCTCGCACTTCCCTCGCCGGCGACTGCGCTCGGCGCGATCTCGCCGGGGGGCGCGGTGGTGGGGACCGCTGGCTCGGAGGGGACACCGGCCTCCGAGGGCACACCCGGCTCCGAGGGAACACCCGGCTCCGAGGGCACACCGGGCGCGACGGCCCCGACCGCGCCCGTCGCGGCAGGATCGCTCGGACCGCCCACGACGTGCACCGCGACCCCTCCGGGCTCGACCGCGCCACCTCCGCCGCCGAGCTGCGCCATCAACACCGCGCCGAGCACCGCGGCGATCGCGAGCGCGCCGATCGCGACCAGCCACCAGCCCACCGCACGGCGCCGCTGCTCGGGCGGCGGAGGCTGCTGCAGGTGCCCAGGCGGGGGCGCCGCCCCATACGGGTTGCTCGGGTACGGCGTCGCCGGCGGCGCCACGTACGGGTTGCTCGGATAGGGCGCGACGTACGGGTTGCTCGGGTAGGGCGTCGGCGTCGGATAGGGCCCGTGGCCCTGAGGCGCCGCGGGCAGCACCACCGCGCCGCTCGGCGTGTAGACCCCCGGCGAGCTCTGGCTGGTCAAGGCCGGCAGCTCGGTCGAGTGCAGCGCGCCGCCCGCCTCGATCAGCCGCTCGATCGAGTTCTCGCCTTGCGAGACCGCGGCGAGGCACTCGCGCAGCTTCTGCTTCTGCACCTGCATGATGTCGCCGAAGCGCTGGTTCATCAGGGCGGCGATGCTGCGTCGATCGGGCGCCTTGGGTTGACGTGACAACCACGCTTCCAGGTCGGCCTTGAACGCCGCGGCCGTCGGGTAGCGCAGGTTCGGATCGCGCTGCAGCGCGCGCATCGCGATCGCGTCGAGCTCCGGAGGAACGCCCGGCTGCACCGAGCTCGGCGGGTGGATGTCGCCGCGCAGCGTCTCCTGCAGCGTGGCGAGCTCGTTCACGCTCTTGAAGAGCCGTCGCGTGGTGAGCAGCTCCCAGAACACGACGCCCATCGACCAGAGGTCGGCGCGCGCATCGAGGTTGTTCGCGAGCGCCTGCTCGGGCGCGATGTACGCGTACTTGCCCTTGATGACGCCGGTCCGCGTCTCGACGACGTTGCTCGCCGCCTTCGCGATCCCGAAGTCGAGCACCTTCACCACGCCGGTGTAGGTGACGAACAGGTTCTGCGGAGAGATGTCCCGGTGCACCACGCCGAGCGGCTGCCCATCGAAGCCGGTGAGCTCGTGCGCGTAGCCCAGGCCATCGAGCGCATCGAGGCAGATGCGCGCCGCCATCACGGGCGGCAGCGGCTCGTTCTTCGCGGACGCCATGCGCAAGAGGCGCTCGAGGCCTTGCCCATCGAGGTACTCCATCGCTAGGAAGTGCTGTCCTTGGACCTCGCCGACCTCGACGGTCTGCACGCAGTGCGGGTGATCGAGCTGCGCCGCGAGGCGCGCCTCGTCGAGGAACATGTCGACGAAGCCCGGCTCGTTCTCGAGGTGCGCGTGCAGGCGCTTGATCACGAAGAGCTTGCGAAAGCCGCCCTTGCCGCCGGTGACCGCGAGGTTGACCTCGGCCATGCCCCCGTGACCGAGCTTGCCGACGAGCACGTACTTGCCGAACGCCGTCGGCGGCATCGCCGCGAGCGTGTAGCCCTTGGCCTCCTCGGCGGAGACCTCGGCGGATGATGACGATCGGGAGCTCATGGGAACGGGGACAGGGCGCAGTGTCCGGCCCTGGGACCCAGGGTGTCAAACCTGGATTGGCTCGGCGCAAGCCGCGACAGGACCTGGCATCATCGCGCGATGCTTCGCCCGTCCCTCCGCTCGTCCCTCGCGTTCGCCCTCCTGTTGTCCGGCTGTAGCTGCGAGACGCCGCCGATGGACGACGCCGGCACCAGCGACGGTGGACGCGACGCGGGACCGCCGCGTCACCTGCTCGACACCGTGCCCGAGACGGTGGTGCGCAACCTCCCCTGTCTCACCGAGGAGGCCGTCGTGGTGCGCACCGAAGGCAACGTGCCGCACATCTACGCGCGCGATCGCGCGCAGGCGAGCTGCGTGATGGGCTTCGTGATGGCGCAGGATCGCTTCTTCCAGATGGACCTGACGAGCCGCCTGGCGCAGGGCGAGCTCTCCGAGCTGCTCGGCGACGCCGCGCTCGGGACGGACGTCGAGCAGCGCATGAACGGCGGCGCGTTCGTCACCGACCTCTACCTCGCGGGGCTGAACGAAGAAGAGGCGGCCGAGCTCGACGCGTTCGCCGCGGGGGTCAACGCCTACATCCAAGCGGTGCGCGATCGCGCGCTGCCCGCGCCGAGCGAGCTCGAGACCGCCGCGATCTTCCTCGGGGTGCGCCGTCCCCAAGACCTGATGTTCGACTGGGATCGCCGCGACGTGGTCGCGACGGGCAGCACGGTCCTCTACGGCACGAGCTTCGAGGGGGGCGACGTGGGCCGCACCCGCGAGCGGGCCCGCGCGGACGCCTCGGTCGGCGCGAGCGCGCCCGATCGCGATCTGCGCCTGATGGGCCTGCACGACGAGGTGATGGAGCGCCTCGCGCCTCCCAACGACAGCAGCTCGGCAGGAGGCTGGGGCCTCGAGACGATCGACGGCCCGCCGCCGCCGCCCGCGCGACGCGCGTTCAGCGCCGGGCGCGACGCGCGGGTGCGCAGCTCGGTCGAGGCGCTCGATCGCCTGATGGGCCACCTCGACCGATTCACCGCGCGCACCGCGCGCACCCCGGGCGAGGGCTACGGATCGAACGTGTGGGCGGTCTCGTCGCTGGGCACCGGCGACGGTCACTCGCTCTTGGCGAGCGACGGACACCTGCAGCTCAGCTCGCCGCCGCTCTTCTGGCAGTTCGGGATGGACACCGAGTTCTTCGCCGCGATGGACGGCGAAGCGGGCGTGCGGATGATGGGCGCGACGATCGCGGGCCTGCCGCTCATGGGCGTGGGAACGAACGGACACGTCGCGTGGGGACAGACCGCGTACTTCGCCGACGTCACGGACTGGTACGCCGAAGAGATCGTGCTCGGCGCCGATGGCCGCCCCGCCTCCAGCATGTTCCAGGGCACGGCGCGCCCGCTCGTCGCGGTCGACGAGTCGTACGAGATCGCCAACGTGCCGCTGCTCGAGAGCGTGGGCCGCACCGAGACGCTGACGCGCTTCACCACGTTCGATGGCCGCTGGATCACCTCGATCGAGGGCACACCGGTGCCCGATGGCGAGACGCCGCCCGCCGCCGCGGTGAACCTCTTCGGCGATTTCATCGTGCCGGGCGACACCAACGGCGACGGCGTGATCTCGGGCATCAGCTTCGACTACGCCCCCTTCGACGGCGGCACCCTGCTGCGCGCCTTCCGTCTCTTCACCGAGGCCGAGGACGTCGAGGACTTCCGCCAGGCGATGCGCCACTTCATCGGCTACGGCGGATCGATGATGGCGTCCGACGACCGAGGCGACGTGCTCTACAGCGCGTACCACGCGGTGCCTTGCCGCGCGCACCTGCCGCGCAACCCCGACGGCAGCTGGGTCGAGGGCGCCGATCCTCGTCTGTTGATCGACGGCACCCAGTACGGCGGCTTCTCCATCCCGCTGACCGCCGATGGGCGGGTCGACGAGGCGGCTGCTGCCGCGGCGGGCGGCGCGGGCTGCGTGGTGCCGGAGGACGAGTGGCCCGAGTCGCTCTCCCCCGCGCGCGGCTTCGTGCACCACGCGAACAACGATCCCGCGTTCATCGCGACCGACGGCGATCTCTTCGACGACCCGCACTACATCGGCGGGCCCTGGCTCGAGGGCTACCGCGCCGAGCGGATCGAGAGCCGCCTGACCGCGCTCGTCGCGAGCGGCGACGCGACCTTCGAGGCGATGCAGGCGCTCGAGGGCGATCACCACAGCAACCTCGGCGAGGCGTTCTTGCCCACGCTGCTCGCCGAGCTCGACTACGCGCAGGCGCTCAGCGGCGCGAGCGGGAGCGACGCCCGCACGCGCGCGCTCTACGACGCGGAGCAGGCCGCGATCGACGACGTCGAGACCCGGCTGCGCGCCTGGCAAGCGGCGGGGCTCTCGACTCCGTCGGGCGTCGAGACGTTCTACTCGACGCCTGCCGCGAGCGACGCGGCCGACGCGGTGGCGACGATGATCTTCCACGTCTGGTTCTCTCGCTACGTCCGCGGCGTGCTCGACGACGAGGGCTTCGGCTCGGGCATGAGCTTCGCGGTCACGGGCGACACCTTCCGCATGGGTCTCATCCAGCGGCTGCTCGACGGTCGGGGACCCGGCGATCCCGAGGCGCTCGGCAGCTACGATCCCGCGCGCGAAGAGTCCGTCTTCTTCGACGACGTGCGCACCGCCGAGGTCGAGCTGAGCCACGAGATCGCGCTCCGCGCGCTGACCGAGACGCTCACGTTCCTGCGCTCGGAGCCGACGGCGGCGGGCGAGGGGGGCTTTGGCTCGACCGATCCCGACGACTGGATCTGGGGCCTGCGCCACGGCGTCCGCTACGACTCGCTGCTGGCCGACTTCCTCGGGGGCGATCCGATGTTCGGCTTCCTCCTCGATCAGTTCTCGGTCACGCCCGAGGATCTGCCGCTCGCGCCCGATCTGAGCGAGGGCGATCCCCGCTTCGGCCTGACGTTCTTCCCGCGCCCCGGCGATCAGTTCGACGTGGACGCGGCCAACCCCGGCCTGTCGGGCGAGCGCTTCACCCACGGCTCGGGCCCGGTCTTCCGCATGGTGATCCGCCTGGGTCCCGACGGAGTGCGCGGCGAGAACATCCTGCCCGGCGGTCAGTCGGGGCTGACCAACAGCCCGTTCTTCACCGACCAGACCGAGCTGTGGCTGGCGAACGAGACGATCCCGATGCGCTTCACCCCCGAAGAGGTGGTCGAAGGCGCGACGGATCGCGAGACGTTCCTGCCCTGAGCCACGTTCGATCTCGGCGCGACCTCGTGGCCGCCCTCTTGGTCTGACGTCTTGCGACCACGACGGCGCGGTCGACTCGGTAGGGGCGGCCCTCGTGGCCGCCCTCTTGGTCTGGGCTTGCGACTGACGGAGCGCAGACGGCCGCGTCCTCGATGCGAGGCGCGGCCGTTCACGCTGCGATCGATCGATCAGCTCTTCTTCGCGGGCGCCGCAGCGGCGGCCTTCTCGGCCTGCTTGGCGCGCCACTTGGCGAGCTTTCGACGACGACGACGCATCTCGTGCTGACGGGCAGTGCTGTCTTGGGGGGCGCTCATAGGGGCGCGACAGTAGCAACGCTCCGCGCGAACTGCACGCCCCTACAAGAGGTAGCCGAGCCCCAGCGAGAGCCCGAGCGCGAAGCGATCCGGGTAGAGCGGCTGACCCACCCGATCGGGCGCCAGGCCTCCGCCCGCGGTGAGCTCTGCGAAGAGCATCGTGTCGCGCGCGAGCAGGCCCTCGATGCCGAGCCGACCTTGGAAGACCCCGATCGGCTCGACCGAGGTGCCCTCGACGTACGACAGGCCCAGGCCCGCGTCGGCCCCGATGAAGAGCGTCACCCGCGGATCGGGGTGGAAGCCGACGAGCACGCCAGCATCCAGGCGCGTCGAGAGCCCGAAGACCCGCGCGAAGATCCCGGTCTCGCCGAAGAGCGCGCCCTCGCCCACCGCCAGGCGAGGGCAGAGGCGCAGCGCGACGTCCGCGTCCCCCTCGCCCCACAGATGGACGCGCATGGGCACCTCGACGTGGCCGCCACCGCCGATGCCCAAGCCCATGTTCGGCGAGCCGTAGAGGACGCCGGCGCGGATCCCGAGGTTGAAGTCCGAGCTCGGCGCGAGCTCGACGTGGGCCCAGAGGCCCGGAAAGCCCAGCGCGGCCGCGATCATCACCTCGCCGGTCCCGAGCGTGCGCCCCGAGAGCAGCGACGCATCGCCGCTCGTGGGCCGATCGCCCTCGGGAGGCGCCCAGCCGTCGGCCTCCGTCTGCGCACGCGCGGGGGACGCGAGCAAGCAAGCGGTGATCACCGAACAAGAGAAGAGCCCAGCAAGCCGCGCCACGGGGCCGACTCTACGTCAACCGCGCGCCAAAGACCCCATGCTTCGCCGCTGCGTCGCGTGGGTGTGCTCGCGCCGCGCCGCTTTGGGCCGAAACGCGGCGTCGCGCTCGAGCGCTTTCGTCGGCACCTCGACGAGGCGCTTGCCGAGCGTGCGGTTCGGGGGCGCGTCGTGCGACGCTCCCCCGATGCCTCGGGACGATCTGTCTGTGCTCGACGCCGCGATCGCCGGTGAGCCGCGCGAAGGCTCGGGCGTCGCGCTGCGCGCTGCTCGCGCGCGCGTCGGCCTCGAGCCGATGCCCGCCCTGGGTGAGATCGAGGCTGCGGGATCGTCGCTCGCCGCGTCGCTCGCGGCGCGGCACGCGGTGGCGGGACTGGACGCCGCTGCGCTGACGAAGGCCGCAGCGCTCGCGACCCGGCTGGCCCAGGACGATCGCGAGCAGATCGAGGCCGAGCTCGCCACCGCGTGGTCGCAGCACTTCGGCGGCGCGCCGACCTTCGACGTCGCGCGGGCGCTCGAGGCGCGGGCCTCGCGCGCCCGCATCGCGCCCGCGGTGATCGACGCCGCGACGCTGGTCGCCAGCGCGGCGCTCACCGAGCAGTCGCGCGAGCTCGCCACCACGCACGCGCGGCGCGCCTCGCGCATGGCGCGCACCGAGGGGCTGCCTTGCGAGGAGTACCTCGCGCACCTCGTGCTCGCGCGGGCGCGCCGCCACCTGGGCCGCCCGCACCTGTCGGCGCGCATCGTGACGGCGATCGCGCGGGTCGCGCCGGCGCGATGGCGGAGCTGGCTCGCGATCGAGCTGCGGCTCTCGGGCGCGGGCGACATGGCGGCGCGGGTGCGCGCCCGCGGCAGCGACGGAGCGCTGGACCCCGCGGCGGTGGACGCGCTCCTGCGAGGCGATGGGCACGCGATCGACGCGTGGCGCTCCGTCGCGCCGCTGGACCTCGAGCTCCGCGAGCTGGGGTGCGCGATCGATCCCAGCGCGCCCGCTGCCGGACCGCTCGCGTCGTTCCTGCGCGGCGAGGTCCACGACCTGCCGGGCGCGCTGTCGGGGCTCGCGAACGAGGGCCACGGGCTCGTCGTGCTCGCGCGCCCCGACGCGAGCGCGAGGCGCGTGCTGTGGACCGACGCGCTCGGCGACGTGGTCGACTTGGGACAGCGCGACGGAGCCAAGCAACACCGCCGGGAGGCCGCGCTCGCGCAGCTCGCGTTCGCGGGTGAGGAGGGCCTCGCCAACGACGAGCTGTTCCGCCGCGTGTGGGGCTTTCAGTTCACTCCGCACCTGCACCAAGGGGTGCTCGACGTCCTCTTGCACCGCTTGCGCGCCGCGCTCGGCGACGCGGGCGAGCTGGTGCGCAAGGACAAGCAGGTTCGCCTCGTCGTGCGGCAGCCGGTGGTGCTCAAGGATCCCCGCATCGAGACCTCGCTCGAGGACGCCGTGCTGCGGGCGCTCGCGCTGCGCGGCGAGGCGCGGGCGCGCGAGCTCGCCGAGGATCTCTCCGTCCCCCTGCGCACCGTGCAGCAAGCGCTCAGCCGCTTGGTCGAGGGCGAGGAGTGCCACCGCGTCGGCGAGGGCCAGGCGATCAGCTACCGCGTGGAAGACACCACGTTCCGCGAGCCCACCCGACTTCAGTAGCCTCCACGGAGGGTCTGCTCCAGACCGACCAACGAACGCAAGTGGGGCTGGGGCCCCACGCGCAGCGCGAGCGAAGCGAGGCGGAGGCGGGTGGGGGGCCCCGACGAATTCACTTCGTCGGGGGAGGGTCTGCTCCAGACCCTCCAACCAACTCAATACCGACCGTCGTCGTACGTGACGTGGTAGCCCGTCGTGCTGCCCGGTGGATGCAGCGCGACCGCGTCGCACGTGAGCACGCCCGCGGCGTCCACGCGCGTGGTGACGTCGACGACACGCCACATCGCGCCTGCGCTCACGTCGCCGGGACGACCTTCGTAGTCGGGCACCCGATCGGGGCTCGCGCCGTACGTCGCGATGCGCCGACCGGCGCAGTAGACGTTCACGACCGGGTGCGCGGTGAGACCGGTCCAGTTCTGCACCATCACCCGGAAGGTCTCGCCGTCGCCCGGCGCATCGATGTTGATGTTCTCCGGCAGGCCGATGCCCTCCGAGAGGTTGTTGTCGATGTCGAGGCGCGGGTTGCCGCAGAAGCCGAGCGCGCGCCACTGCGGGCCCTGCGGACCGTTCTCGCACTCGCTGAGCGGGCTCGGCATGTAGCCCCAGTCCGCGCGGGTGAAGCCCATCCCGCGGATCATCGCCTCGCAGTTCGCCCAGCTGCACGCGTCGCGGGTGATGTTGGTCGCGTTCGAGCGCGGCGGGTACCAGTCGGTGAACGAGCCCGGTCGATGCACCATCAGATCGAGGTCTTGGGTCTCGCTCTCCGGGTAGCACATCTCGATGCGCAGCCCGGGCCCGACGACGTGCTGCACCCAGCTGCACGTCAGCCGCGTGCCCTCGACCGTGATGACCGTCAGCGTGATCGTGTAGTCGCCCGACAGGCGCGGCGTGAACGTCGCGGTCTCGCGCGTCGCGCCCTCGAGCTCGAAGCTGTTCAAGCCCGGCGCGATCGTGTCGCACGGACCGCCGGTGATGCTCCAGCGCCACGAGCGCGCCATGCCCGGATAGAAGCTGCGACCGACGAGCGCCTGCGCCTCGAAGGGCACGATGTCCGCGATGCGCGGATCCCCAGGGCCGGGACAGTCGATCGGGCAATCGAGGCGCTGCGAGCAGCCATCGCACAGGTTGTCGAGGCCGTTGCACACGTCCTCGGTCGGGCCGATGCCGCCCTCGCACGGGCCCCAGGTACCCGACATCTCGCAGGTCTGGGTGCCGTCGGTGCAGGCGCCGACGCCGCGGCGCCCGGGCGGTCCGAGAAAGCAGCTCTGCACGTCGCCCGGCGCGCACGCGCACTCCTCGTCGACCTGACCGTCGCAGTCGCCATCCTCGCCGTCGTTGCACAGCTCGCCCCCGCAGCGATCGTCGACCGCGATGCAGCCGCGATCCATCGGGACGTCGGGCGGCGTGTCGAGCGGCGCGTCGGGCGCGTCGAGGCCTGGCACGTCGAGGAGCGGCGCGTCGAGCCCCGGCACGTCGGGCCGATCGAAGGGCACGTCGAAGAGGCCGCCGTCGCGGCGCGGGATGTCGTCCGCGAACGGATCGTTCACACCGGTGCGCGCGCCGCAGGCAGCGAGGGACGAGACGAGGACCATCAGAGAAGCGACGCGGAGCGACATGAGGGCCCCGTCTGATACACGCTCCGTGCCGCGGCATCGAGGCGATTGTCGCGCGCGCGGAGGCGCGGCGGCCCACCTCACGTGCATTTGCTGACGATCGATCGCCTCGTGACAGGGCGCGCCGTCGCGGATATGCCCGGCACATGACGCAACGATTCGGGATCGCCTCGGGCGCCGCGCTCTTGTGGCTCGGCCTCACCTCGAGCACGCCGGCGCGCGCGCAAGACGTGCCGCTCTTGATGGCGCGCGTCGAGCCTGCGCCCAGCCTCGACACCTTGCTCGGCAGCGCGCCGCGCATCGAGACGCTGCGCAACGGCATGCGGGTCGTGATGCTGCCGTGGCAGAGCCCGGGGATCGTCGCCTACTACACGCTGGTACGCGCGGGATCGCGCGACGAGATCGAGGCGGGTCACACCGGCTTCGCGCACTTCTTCGAGCACATGATGTTCCGCGGCACCGAGGCGCACCCCGCCGAGGAGTACGGCGCGCGCCTCACCGCGGTCGGCGCGGACGGCAACGCGTACACGACCAACGACTACACCTGCTACACGATCGTCGCGCCCTCGAGCGCGCTCTCGATGCTCGTCGAGCTCGAGGCCGATCGCTTCCAGAACCTGTCGTACGCCGAGGCCGCCTTCCGCACCGAGGCGGGCGCGGTGCGCGGCGAGTACCAGGTCTGGTCGAGCGATCCCAGCCAGCCGATGTGGGAGGCGATCTCCGAGCTCGCGTTCACCCGCCACACCTACGGCCACACCACGATCGGCTACCTCGCGGACGTCGAGGCGATGCCCGGCTACTTCGACTACTCGCGCAGCTTCTTTCGCCGCTACTACACCCCCGACGACGCGACCGTGATCGTCGTCGGTGACTTCGATCAGGAGGCGCTGATGCGCGAGATCCACGCGCGCTACGACGGCTGGCGCGGACGACGCGATCGACCGCGCATCCCCGTCGAGCCCGAGCCGACCGCGGGTGGACGGCGCGATCTGACGTGGGAGGGACCGACTTCGCCGCAGGTGTTCGTGGGCTGGCGGGCGCCGGCGTTCGCGGGCAGCGCTGCGAGGCCGACGGCCGCGAGCACCGCCGCGGCCTTGCGGGAGACCGCCGCGCTGCAGTTCCTCTATCTGTACGCGTTCGCCGAGAGCGCTCCGCTCTACCAGCGGCTGGTCGTCGACGAGCAGCGCTTGTTGGGCATCGAGACGGGTCTCGGAGAGCAGTCGCGCGATCCGGGGCTCTTCATGGTCACCGCCGAGCTCGCGAGCGGCGAAGGCGCGCCGGCGTTCGATCCCATCATCGACGCGCTGCAAGGTGCGCTCGACGCCGTCGCGCGCGGCGACATCGACGTCTCTCGCATCGGGCCCATCCGCAGCCACCTCTTGGGCTCGCTCGCCATGGCGCTCGAGACCCCGGCGTCCGCGGCGAACTTCTTGGCGAGCCACCTCGCGGTCGGAGACGACCTCGGCGTGGTGCGCGGCTACATCGACGCGATCAGCGCGGTCACCGACGCGGACCTGCGCGCCGTCGCGGGTCGCTATCTCTCGGCCTCGCGGCGCTTCGTGGTGACGATGTCGCCGCCGGCTGTGTCGCCTCCAGCCGCGTCGTCGAGCGAAGGAGGTGCGTCGTGAAGCGCTCGCTCTCGTTCCGCTGCGCGCTCGCGCTCTGCTCGGTCACGCTCGTCGCCTGCGGCGCCGCGTCCCCCGCGCCCCGCGAGTATCCGCCTCGCCACGAAGCGCCGCCCGACGACACGTCGAGCGTGCGCGTGCTGGAGCGCGAGCCGCTCCGAGAGGCGCCGCTGGTGATCGAGCACCGCGAGAACACCTCGGCGACCGTCACGATCCGCATCGCGTTCGACGCTGGCTCCTCGGACGACCCCGAAGGTCGCGAGGGGCTCACCGCGCTCACCGCCCGCCTGATGAGCGAGGGCGGCGCCGGCGACCTGAGCTACGCGCAGCTGACCGAGCGGCTCTTTCCCACCGCGGCGACGCTGGGCGCGCGGGTCGGTCGCGATCAGACCGTCTTCGTCGCGCGCATGCCCGCCATCTGGCTCGAGGAGGTCTGGGCGATCCTGCGCGACGTGCTGACCCGGCCGCAGATGACCGCCGCCGACTTCGCGCGGGTGCGGGCACAGGCGACGAGCGAGCTCGTGCTCGGTCTGCGTGGCCAAGGCGACGAGGCGCTCGGCAAGGCGCTCTTGCTCTCGATGCTCTTCGAGGGACATCCGTACGCGCACCCGGAGCTCGGGACCGAGGAGGCGCTCGCTGCGCTCTCCGTCGACGATCTGCGCGCCCACCGCGCGCGCACGTTCTGCCCGGGTCGCATGACGATCGGCCTGAGCGGCAACTACCCGACGAGCTTCGGGGCGCGCGTCACCCGCGAGCTCGCCGTGCTGAACACCGAGGCGTGCGTCGGCCGCGCGGTGCTGCCGGCCGCGCCCAGCCACGCGGCCCGGGTGCGCATCCTCGACAAGCCCGAGGCGAGCGCGACGGCCGTCTCGATGGGGATGCCGCTCGACGTGACCCGCGGGGATCCCGACTACGCAGCGCTCGTCTTGGCGACGGCGTGGCTCGGTCAGCACCGCCAGTTCGTCGGCGTGCTGATGCAGGAGATCCGCGAGGTCCGCGGGATGAACTACGGCGACTACGCCTACCCCGAGCACTTCATCCAAGACGGCTGGAGCACGTTCCCCGCGCCGAACGCGGCGATGCGCGAGCAGTACTTCTCGATCTGGCTGCGCCCGCTGCGCCCCGAGCAAGCGCACTTCGCCATGCGCTTGGCGATCCACCACCTGCGCCGCTTCGTCGAAGAGGGTCTGACCGCGGAGGACGTCTCGCGGATGCGCGCGTACCTCGACGGCTACTACGCGCTCTTCTTGCAGACCGAGTCGCGCCGCTTGGGCTACGCGATCGACGACGCGTTCTACGGTGAGGAGACCGCGTGGCTCGATGCGCTGCGCGCCCGCTGGGCGACGCTCACCGCGGAGGAAGTGAACGCCGCGATCCGGCGCCACATCGATCCGTCGCACCTCGAGATCGCGATCGTCGCGCCGGACGCCGCGCGGCTCGCGGACGCGATGGCGAGCGAGGCCCCGTCGCCCATGACGTACGCGGACGGCGTGAGCCTGCCCGAGACCGCGCTCGCGCTCGACGCGGACGTGGCGCGCTTGCGCATCGGGATCTCGCGCGAGCGCATCGAGGTCGTCCCCGTCGCCGAGATCTTCCGGCGCTGAGCCGCTGATCGCTCGACGGCTCCTCGGTGATGGAGGCTCAGTCGGTCGGCAGGCCGCGGCCCACGCGGCCTTCGGCGTGCTCGGCGAGCGACGCCATGCGCGCGCGCACCTCGCGGGGGACGCTCCGCGCCAGCACGATGCGGTAGGCCCCGTCGTCACCGCGGCGCATCACGATCTCGACGCCCTCCGCCGGCGAGACGATCGCGCGATCACCCTCGCGCCGGTAGCGCAGCTCGTCCTTGCCCGCGGCGAGCGCACCGACGACGTACCCCGCGACGCCTTGGTCCGCGGGGTGGCTCCCCAGATCCGCAAAGCACGCCTCGTAGCTCTCGTGGTCGCGCAGCCGGATCCGGGTGCGCGCGGCGAGGCGGGCCCGCACCTCGTCCTGCGAGACGTCCTCGAGATCGTAGGCGCGCAGCAGCGTGGCGACCGTGGCCTCCGGCGTCGCGAAGCGGGCGTCGGGCGCGGGGGCGCCGCAGCCGAGGAGCGCGGTGAGGGCACAGAAGACGAGGGCGACGCGGAGCATGCCGGGACCGTCCGCGAGCGCCGCGCGCGAAGTCCAATTTTCGGCGATCGGCTTTGCACCCTCACGCGAATACCGGCCGAGCGTCGCCCCGAATGCCGAAGATCGCGCCGCCTCTTGCTAGGCTGAGGGCCGAGTGAGCCCGCCCGCCCCCGCTCGGAGCTCGCGCCCGAAGGCGCGCACCACCGGGCCTCCCTCGCGCGCGCCAGTCGGCGTCGAGGCGTGGACGGATGGCGCGAAGGTCGCGCTGGCCTCGGCCCTCATGATCCCGTTCGCCATCTCGTGGCTGGTGCGCACGTACCTGCTGCTGGGCGATCCGACGCTCTCGCCGTACGTCGAGCGCGCGTACTTGCCCATCCTGCAGCCGTTTCTCTGGGCGCAGCTCGTCGGGCACCTCGGGCTCGCGTCGATCGGATTCGTGATGCGCCGGGTGCGCCGCCGCATCCCCTGGCTGGTGCACCTCGAGATCCAGCTCTGGTTCGTGTGCACCGCGGTGCTGCTCTACGCGACCGGCACGCTCACGAGCCCGCTCATCGTCCTCGCGGTGGTGCTCCCGATCGTCGGCTACCTCCTCTTTCCTCCCCGCGCGATGCACCTCGGCATCGCGACGATGACGACGGGCGTCGTCCTCGGCGTGGCGCTGCCGCTCGCGGGATGGCTCCCGTACGCGCCGTTCTTGGCGTCGGCGCCGTTCGAAGATCACGTCCTGATTCCCTTCTGGGCGCTCTCGTTCGGCGTACCCACGTTCCTCGCCGCCGCGATCAGCGTCGGGGTGCACGTTCGCCTCGTGGACCAGCTGCGCGCGCGCCAGGTGGAGCTCGAGCGCCTGAGCAGCACGGACGCGCTGACGCAGCTCAAGAACCGCGCGACGTTCTACGCGCGCCTCGCCGAGGAGGTGGCGCGGGCCCACCGCCACGGTCAGCCGCTGACGCTGCTGATGCTCGACGCGGATCACTTCAAGTCGATCAACGACACCGCGGGGCACGTCGCCGGCGATCACGTGCTGGTGGAGCTCGCCGATCGGATCCGCAGCACGCTGCGGACCGGGGATCTCGCGGCGCGCTACGGCGGAGAAGAGTTCGCGGTGCTCCTGCCCCACACCCGCCTGGTCGAGGCGACCACGGTCGCCGAGCGCCTGCTCGCCGCGGCCCGCACCATCGAGCGCCCCGAGCGAGAGGGGGTCGCGCACCTGACCGTCAGCATCGGGATGGCCGAGCTGGGATCGGACGAGGACGGTGAGTCGCTGGTGCTCCGTGCCGACGACGCGCTCTACCGATCGAAGGACGCCGGCCGCGATCGCCTCACGCTGGGCTGATCAGCGCATCAAGATCAGGCTCGCGCGAGGCGGCACCGTGAGGTGGACGCGTCCGCCTTCCACGACGAACGACGCGCCGCCCAGGCGATCGAGGACCGGCCCATCGGCGAGCGCGCACTCGACAGTCACGCTGCTCGTTCGGGTCGGGTGGGTGTTCAGCGCGATCAGCGCGTGCGCGTCGCCCTCGCTGCGCTCGAAGACGAGCAGGCCCGCGTCGGACACGTCGGTGTCGAGCGCGCTGCCGCCCACCTCGCTCAGAAAGCGCACCGTCAGGCGGCCGCGCCTCAGCGCGATCGACTCCCGCCGCAGCGCGGCGAGCAGCCGGATCAGCTGGTAGGTCGGCGCGCTCTCGTCGTAGCCCACTTCCCAGAGCGGCTCGCGACCCAGATGGCCGCCGCCGCCCGCGAGGTCTTGCTCGGTCCCGTAGTAGACGAGCGGGATCGCATCGACGGTGAAGAGCAGGGTGAGCACCTGATCGACCGCGAAGGGATCGTCGAGCAGCGCGCGCAGCCGGGTCACGTCGTGGCTGTCGCCGAACGCGACGCGCGCCTGCCACGGATCGAGGCCGACGCCGCCGGGCTGCGGCGTGTCTCGAAAGCGCGTGCGGTTCGTCTCGAGCGCGGCGCGCGCCCCGCTCGGCGGCCGCCCGCCCAGGATCACCGCGTCGATCACCTCGAACTTGAGCGGGAAGTCGAACGTCGCGTCGATCGAGCCTTCTTCGAGCCAAGGCAAGAGGCGCTCGACGTCGGTCTCGAAGACCTCGCCCATCAAGTAGAAGTTCGTCTTCCCTTCGGCCGCCAGCCGCGCGCGCAGCGCGGTACAGAAGCGAGGCCAGAACGCGCGGTCGACGTGCGGCACCGCGTCGATCCGAAAGCCATCGAGATCGAGCAGCGACGCCCAGTACACCCACGTCTCGATCAGCGCGGCTTCGATCGCGGGGCTCTCGGTGTCGAGATCGCGCAGCCCTTCGGGGAAGTCGCCGTAGCGCCGCTCCTCGGGGATCGAGAGATCCCCGATGCCCCGTCGATGGAAGTGCTCGGCGGTGAGCAGCAGCGTCGCGCCGGTCGCGGCGTCCGAGAAGAGCCGCGGCGCGAACGAGAACACGACGGGCTCGTAGGGCGCGAGGCGGTAGGTGGGCAGCGTCGCTTGGCCCGCGTCGCCTTCGCCGTCGTCATCGAGGTCGTAGTCGAAGACGCGGCCAGCGTGGTTGGGGACGACGTCGATGATCACCGCGATGTCGCGCTGGTGCGCCGCGGCGATCAGCATCTGCAGGTCCTCGAGCGTCCCGAAGCGGGGGTTCAGGGTGGTGAAGTCGCTGGCCCAATAGCCGTGGTAGCCGTCGCCGACCTCGAGCCGCGGGACGTTCGCGACGATCGGTGAGATCCAGATCGCGTTCGCGCCGATCCCCTCCACGTAGTCGAGGTGATCGAGGATCCCCCGCCAGTCACCGCCCTGCACCCGCCGCAGGTCGGTGGGGTCGGGCGCGATCCCATCGGCCCCATCGTTGCTCGGATCTCCGTTGGCGAAGCGATCGGTGACGATCTGGTAGATGACCCGATCCCGCCAGTCCGTGATCGGCACGGGAGCGGGCTCGGCCTCGCATCCGACGAGGCATCCGACGAGCGCGACGACGAGCGCGACGACGAGCCCGGCGTACTTCAGCGAACGCAGACCCGCTCTTCCATGTCGCAGTACGCGGTGATCGGGCAGTCGGCATCGACGTCGCAGCGGGTGAGGCACGCGCCACCGAGACTACAGAAGCTGGCTTCGCCGTGCGCCTCGACGCACTCGTCGGTCTCGACGCACAGGGTGGTGCACACGTCGTTCGTCCCGGGGTCGGCGCAGAACAGACCGCCTGCGCACAGGCCGTCCTCGCTGCACGGCTCGTAGTACCCGGAGGCGCAGCCAGTGGCGCTACCGATCGACAGGAACGCCACACCAAGCAACGACATCCAGCGCACGCTCATGGACCGAGGTGTGCAAGGCGAACGCGCCCCGCGCCACACGCCCGGTCGCTCGCTCGACCGCGCGATCGCCCGCGGATACAACGCGCCGATGGCCATCCAGCGCACCCTCCTCGGCCTGATCGCGGCCGTCGCCGTGCTCGGCTTCGCGTTCGCCGCGGTCTCGACCTCGGACTTCGCGTCCCACCTCGATCGACAGGTCCACGGGATCCACTGCTCGCTCATCCCGGGCGGCGGCACCCTCGACACCCGGGGCACGAGCGGTTGTCACGTCACCCTGATGAGCCCGTACTCGTCGGTCATGCGCGACAGCGTGTGGGGCGGGATCCCGGTCGCTCTGCCGGCGATGGGCGTGTTCGCGTTCCTGGTGTTCGCGGCGCTCAGCGTGCTGTTCTTGGGCAAGGCCCGCGACGTCCGCGCGCTCACGGGGCTGACGCTCGCGACCTCGATCCCCTTCCTCACCTCGCTGGTGATGGGTTGGATCTCGCTGAGCCAGCTCGATGCCGCCTGCAAGCTCTGCATCGGCATCTACGTGACGAGCACGCTGGCGTTCGTGCTCGCGATCGTCGCGCTGGTGCGCGCCCCGAAGCTCGCCGCGGCGCCGCCGCGGACCGAGAGCGCCGACGAGACGATCCGCGACGACGACATGAGCACCGATCCCGTCGACGCCGTGGCGGCCACGCTCGAGGCGCCGACCCCGAAGCTGAAGCTCGCGAGCGCCTCCGACATGGACCGGAGGATCCACGCCCGGAAGCTGGCCCGCCGCGGCCTCGATCAGCCGAGCGACGCGCCCCTGAGCTGGGCGGTCGTCGGGCTGGCGGCGCTGCTCGGGATCGCGTTCGTCACCTTGCCCATGATGGCGTACGCCGCGGGCGCCCCCGACTTCGATCGGTTCGTGGGCGCGTGCGGCACCCTCGAGAACCGCGAGGGCGAAGGTGAAGTGCTGGTCGCCATCGGCCCCCAGTCGCGCGACGTCGAGATGATCGAGGTGCTCGATCCCCTCTGCCCCAGCTGCCGCGGCTTCGAGGCCCGCTTCGGCGCCCACCGCGCCGCCGAAGAGGTGAGCCGCCGCGCGCTGCTCTTCCCGCTCGACTCGGAGTGCAACTGGATGGTGTCCGAGGCCGTGCACCCTGGCGCGTGCGTGCTCTCCGAGGCGATCTTGTGCGCCGACGACGACGCCGAAGAGGTGCTCGCCTGGGCCTTCGAGCACCAGGACGAGCTGCGCCGGAGCCACGAGGACGGAGCGAGCGCCGAGGAGGCGAGCGCGGCGATCACCCGGGCCGTCCGCGAGCGCTTCCCCGCGATCGCCGACTGCATCGGCACCCCGCGGGTGCGCGCGCGCCTGAACCGGGCGCTGCGCTTCGCGGTGCAGAACGAGCTGCCGGTGCTCACGCCGCAGGTCTACGTGGGCGGCACCCGCCTCTGCGACGAGGACACCGATCTGGGCCTGGACTACGTGCTCTCGCGCCTCTTGGACCGCGAGGAAGGAGGTGCGCGATGAGCGGTATCCAGCCCGGACGCTTGGCGATCGTGGGGGTGCTCGCGCTGGTGGGTCTGTTGGTGCCCACGTTCTTGATCGGCAGCTGGCAGTCGAGCGCCGCGGCCCGCTTGGTGGAGGCCGAGGCCGAAGCCGAGGCCAACCCGGACGACGCGCCCGCGATCGCCGCCGAGGCCGACGAGGCGTACTGCACGCCCGCGCTGCGGCAGATCTTGCGCCGCGTGCTCACGAGCTGCGGCCTGATCGGAGGCTCGGGCCGCGGCTGCCAGCCGGTCGAGGCGCGCAGCGTGGCGACGATGGACGACGACGACTTCAACCGCCTCTTCGTCCCGATGCGGGAGCGCGGCGGCATCGTGCAGTTCGTCCAGTCGGACGCCGCGCTGGACGCGAGCGACATCGCGATGGTGGACCGGGTCTTCTCCGACCGCCGCGGCGCCTCGTACTTCTTCGTGGTCGCCCGCGCGTCGCCCGAGGGCTCCGAGACCATCAACCGCGAGCTGTCGCGGGGGCGCGCCGAGGCGGTGATGAACCACCTCGAGGAGACGTTCCACGACCCGGCGCTCTCCGAGCAGGTCGGCCTGCTCTGGCTCGGCGAAGAGTACGCCCAGCTCGATCCCAGCTTCTGCGAGTGGACCCGCAGCGGCGAGAGCGGCGCGTGCACGCCCGAGGATCTGAACCGCAGCGCGTTCGTCGCCTGGATCGACTGCCGTCTATGAGCGCGCCCTCCATGAGCGGGAACTTCTCCAAGGTCTTGGTGCTCTGGGGTTCGATGGCCCTGATGAGCGCTTGCGACGACCCCGAGATCACTGCCGAGCCCGAGCCGCTGCCGTCCCGCGTCGAGTCCGTCGGGGCGCGCCGCACCGATCCCGCCGAGCGCTTCTGCGATCGATCGAGCCCCGAGGGCGAGGGGCTGCTCTTCAGCGCACCGACCGCGATCGAGGGCGAGCCCTTGCCGAGCTCGGGGTGGCGCTGGATCAACGTGTGGGCCAGTTGGTGCGTGCCGTGCGTCGACGAGATGCCCCTGCTCACGGCGTGGGCGCCGCGGCTGAGCGAAGACGGAGCGCCCGTCACGCTGGGCTTTCTCTCGGTCGACGCGACGCCCGAGGCCGTCGCCTCCTTCCGCGCCGAGCACGAGGACGCGCCCGCGAGCGCGCGCCTGACCGATCCGGAAGGGCTCGCCGCGCTCGTCGCCTCCCTCGGCCTCGACCCCGGCGCGACGCTGCCGATCCACGCGCTCGTCGATCCCACCGGGCACCTGCGCTGCGTGCGCACGGGGGCGGTGGCCGAGCGCGACTACGACACGGTGCGGGAGATCATCCGGGGCCGGCGATGATCGCGCGCGCGGGGGTCGTGCTCTTGATCGCGTCGGTCTCGGGCTGCACGCCGAGCGCGCCGACCAGCACCCCCACCACCAGCGGAGGCGATGCGCTCTCGGTCGAAGAGAACCAGCAGGGGCACCCGGAGCGCGCGCCGACTGGGCCGAGCTACCCGATGACCACTGCGCCGCTGGCCAACACGTACCTCTGGTGCGAGGACAGCGCGGGATCGGCCTGCTTGCGCGCGGCGGCCGCGCTCGGTTCGCTCCCGGTGAAGAACCCCGCGAACGCGCCGCCCGCGCTCTACTCGCTCGAGGATCTGCCCGACGACTGCACGGCCCCGGGGATCGCGGAGATCCGAACCCGGCTCGATGGCGCGCTCGGCGTCGATCCGACCGGCTGGCGCGATCAGAGCGGCAACCGCCTCGACGCGGAGTTCTGGCCCAACATCTACTCGGCAGCGGGCTGCATCTCGGACGTCGGCTCCCCGGTCGCCAAGATCGCCGCGTCCTCGGCCGGCACCCCCCGGCTCTACCTCATCCGCGTCTGGGAGAGCGGCTGAGCCGTCCTCCGGGGGGAGCTCAGTTCGCGGCGCCGCCGACCGCGCCGCCCAGGAAGGGCAGGAGCGAGACGAGGTCTTGGTCGTCGAAGCGCAGCATCGCGCCCAAGAAGAAGTCGACCGTGCGCTCGTTGATGATGTCGTCCGCGCCCGCGACCACGAAGAGCGTGTCGAGCAGCTCGTAGCTCACGCGCGCGCGCAGCCGCGGGTACGTCGAGTTGCCGAACTGGAAGATCTCGGCGCTGATCTCGAGCGTGTCGTCGAAGAAGTCGAGGTCCAGCGCGAGGCCGCCCGACGACTCGAGGATGCCGAAGCGGAACGTCGCGAAGTAGACCCGCTGCGCCACCATCACCGAGAAGAGCAGGCTCTGCGTCGTCTCGACGATCTGCTCCTCGTAGAACTCGGGCTCGCCCGCCGCCGGCGGGCTGCGGCGCACCTGCCGGGTGATGAAGTCGGTGTTGCCGCGGGGATCGTCGATCAGCTGGATGTAGAAGAACCGACCCTCGCGCGGCATGATCCGGAACGTGAAGTAGTTCTTGAAGGCGTTCGCGAGGAAGTTGTACTCGGAGCGCAGCTCGACGATCGCGCGCAGCCGGGTGATGCCGCCGACGAAGTCCGAGAGCCCCTCGGCGGTGCTCTCGACCTCGTCGATCAAGTGATCGTCCGAGGTGAGTCGCCCGATGGTGCCCTCGCCGCGGGCCGTGCGATCGGTGACCTCCTCCACGTCGGCGAGCACGTCCTCGAGCTCCTCGCTCGCGCGGTGGATGGACGCGATCGTGTCGTCCACCTCGGCGACGGCCGCGCTGACGTCCTCTTCGTTGTCCTCGAGGATGTGCCGCGCCTCGTCGGTGATGCGCTCGACGTTCGCCAAGATCGCGTCGAGCCGCGGCCGCGCGTCCTCGGTGATGCCCTCGATGTTCTCGAGGGTTCGATCGATCACGTACTGGTTCGCCTGGATGGTGCGGTTCACCGCCTCCAGCGCCTCGGATAGGTTCTGGAGCGCCGCGGCCATCTGCCGCCCGCCTTCGTCCGTGCCGAACGTCGTCTCCAGCTGCGCAGCGACCGCCCGCACCGAGCGCGCGATGGCTCCCACGTCCGTCATGATGTCGCCCATCGTGGGCGCAGAGCCCGCGACCGCGATCTCGTCGCCGTCGACCAGCTGCCGACCCCCCTCGGTCCCGGGGTTGATGGTCAGCACGTACTCGCCGAGCAGCGACGCCGAGACGCGACGCGCGGCGCCGTCCTCGTAGATGTCCACGTCGTCGTGGATGGTCATGTCGATCCGCGCACGGCCGTCCACGAGGCGGATCGAGTCGATGTTGCCCACGCTGATGCCGGCGATGGTGACGCGCGACTTGGTGATCAGACCCGACGCGTCCTCGAAGTACGCGTGGATGTGGTAGCCGTCGCCGCCCGCGCTGCGCTCGTCCACCGCCCGGTAGAGCAGGAAGGCTGCCGCCAGTGCGATGAGCACCAGCGCACCCACCTTCGCGGCCTGAACGGTATCGCGCAACGGCGGAAGCCTACTCGGAGGGTTCCGGCTTGGAAACCGGATTCCCCGCGTTGGAGGTGCTCGAGCGCGTCCGCTCCTCGATGGCGACGAGCAGCGCCGGGAGCGCGAGCACGCTCGAGAGCAGGCAGGTGATCTCGCCGATCGACATCGCCAAACCGAACGAGTTGAGCGCCCGGTTGCTCGAGGCGTAGAGCGAGATGTAGCCGATGAGGGTGGTCAGCGAGCAGAGGATCACCGCGCCGCCCGCGCCCTCGAGCGACGCGCGCACCGCCTCGGTCGGCGCCTTGCCGGCGTCGCGCTCCTCGCGGTAGCGCTTCATGTAGTTGACGCTGTACTCCAGGCCGATGCCGAACGTGATCGGGAACGCCACCATGTTCAGGAAGTTCAGCTTCACCGAGAGCAGCGCGAGGATCCCGGTCATCCAGCTGACGCCGACCAGCATCGCCACCAGCGCGTAGCCGCGCTCACGCATCGCGCGGAACGAGAGCAGCAAGAGAATCAGCGTGGCGCAGAGCGACGCCCCGATGGCGATGGGCGCCTCGGAGAAGATGCTCGAGATCAGATCGGCGAACACGACGGCGACGCCCGCGACGGCCGGCTCGCTCCCGTTCAGGGCGGTCGCGGAGCGTGCGCCCCGCGCCCACTCGATCTGGTAGCGCCCGTCCCACGTGCTCCGCCCCTCGGCGTGCTCCACGAAGATCAGGCGACCGCGCGAGCCGTCGCGCTCGGTGAAGGAGCGCGCGACCGACTCGGGCAGGTCGTCCAGATCGACCGAGGCGATGTTCTCGGGCGGCAGGTGCGCGTCCACTTCGGCCTGCTGGGCCTCGGTGAGGTACGGACGCGCCTCGAGCAGCACCCGCCGGAGATCGGCGAGCAGCGGGATCTTGTCCTCTTGATCGGCGGGGAGGATGTCCTCGATGGTGCGCACGTCGCCGAACGCGGTCGGGTGCTCGGCGCGGTAGGCGACCAGCTGCGCCACGAGGTGGGGCACGTCCTCGTTGGTCGGCGCCAAGATCGCGACGGCGCTGCCGGACTGGGTCTCGTTGACCGTGTCCTGGACCTCGCCGTTCACCCAGGTGACCCGGCTCTCGGCGGGCCGAACGGCCTGCAGGTTG